>DFIZ01000087.1:0-18899 GCA_002372855.1 Bacteroidales bacterium UBA3684 | reverse complement strand
ATGAGAAGGGCCCTCTTTGACCCCTCTTTGGTGGGGGGCGGAGGGGGTGTTTGTGGATAAATTTTTGTTTCCAATATAAAAAAAATTCGTATCTTTGCAAATTAAAACATTCACAAGTGAAAGTGATGGAAAAAGAGGAAATAGGAGAGAAATATATTGATTTGCAGCGGATTCTGAGCGACAAAGGAGTTCGCCTGCCGCATTTTGTGCTGCGCTGGGGCGAGCGGTTGCTGCACCTCGACGAAATCAACGAGACCATATACAAGGACCGCGACAAGTTCGGTCTGGACTTTGTCTATGCCTTCACCGAGGGCAAGGAGCCGTGGAATCTGGGGCTGGACGTGCAGGTGCACGGCTTGGAGAACCTGCCTGCCGAAGGCAACCAGATGGTGGTGGGCAACCACCCCCTGGGCGGCCCCGACGGCCTGGCGCTGATGGGCGCCGTGGGACGCGTCAGGAAGGACATCAGGTTTCCGGTGAACGATTTCCTGTGCTACCTGCCGGGCCTGAAAGAACTCTTTGTGCCCATCGACAAGGTGAACAAAACCAAGGCCTTGGCCAACCTGGAGCAGGCTTTTGCCGACGTCAAGATGCTGCTCTATTTCCCCGCCGGAGCCTGCTCGCGCCGCATCAAGGGCGTGGTGCAGGACCTGGAGTGGAAGCCCACCTTCGTGAAAAAGGCCGTCAAGTATGGGCGCGACATTGTGCCGGTGTTCACCGACGCCCTGAACCGCAACCGCTTCTACACCGTGGCCAACCTCCGCAAACGGCTGGGCATCAAGTTCAGCTACGAGATGGCCATGCTTCCCGCCGAGATGTTTGCCCAGCGCGGCAAGACTTTCTCCATCACCTTTGGCAAACCCATAGCCGCCAGCACTTTCGACCACCGGCACACGCCGGCCGAGTGGGCCGCCCTGCTGCGCGAGCACGTGTACAAACTGAAAACCAACCCCGCCGCCGAATTCGCATTCTGACGCCACGAAACCTATCATCATGACCGATTTATCATACATAGCACCGCCCGTTGACAGGGAGCTGATAAAGAAAGAGTTGAAGCAGAAACATTTTCTGCGCAAGAGCAACTATGGCAACAAGGAGATATATGTCACCACGGCCCACCTCTCGCCCAACATCATGCGCGAGATCGGGCGTCTGCGCGAGTTGAGCTTCGCCGCCGACGGCGGCGGCACGGGCAAGGAGGTGGACATCGACATGTACGACACCCTCGACGACCCCTATTGCTGCAAGCAGCTCTTTGTGTGGAGCCCCGAGGACGAGGAGATTGTCGGCGCCTACCGCTTCATCCACGGCAGCAACATGATGCGCCGCGAGGACGGCTCCATCGTTACGCCCACGGCGGACCAGTACCAGTTCAGCGAGCAGTTCATCAACGAATATCTGCCTTACACCGTGGAGCTTGGACGCGCTTTTGTGCAGCCCGCCTACCAGCCCGGCAACAACCTCCGCAAGGGCCTCTACAGCCTCGACAACCTTTGGGACGGCCTGGGGTGCTTGATACTGGAGATACCCGAGACGCGCTATTTCTTCGGCAAGATAACGATGTACGGCGACCTGGACCGCAAGGCCCGCGACCTCATCCTCTACTTCTACCAGAAGCATTTCCCCGACCGCGACGGCCTGGTGTGGCCCTACGAGAGGGTCAGCATCGAGAGCGACTACAACGAGCTGGTGCAGCTCTTCACCGGCCGCAACTACAAGGAGGACTACCAGATACTGCTCCATGCGGTGCGCGAGCGCGGCTGTACGGTGCCGCCGCTCATCAATGCCTATATGAATCTTACGCCCACCATGCGCTCGTTCGGCACCTGCCCCAACCACCACCTGGTGGGCACCACCGACACGGGTATCCTCATCACCCTCAACGACCTCTTCCCTGAGAAGCGCCACCGCTACATCGACAGCTACGAGGAGCGCAACCAGAAGCTCGACCGCCGTCGCTTCTTCAGCATCAACATGAAGCTGCTGCCGTGGTGGAAGAAGCAGGCCTCCGACGAGGAGAAAGAGGCCCTGCGCGAGCTGAAAACCCTTAAGAACAAGCAGCGCGAGCTGAAGCAGGAGCTGAAGAAAATCAAACGTGCCAACCGAAAACAACAGTGACGATGAAGATTAGCAGTGCAGTGTTCACCATCAGCAGCCCCGACTATCGCAAGTGCCCCAAGGACGGGCGTCCGGAGTATGCCTTCATAGGCCGCAGCAATGTGGGCAAATCGTCGCTCATCAACATGCTGACGGGCGTGAAGGGTCTGGCCAAGACCTCGGGCCGGCCGGGCAAGACGCAGCTTATCAACCACTTCCTGATTAACGACGAGTGGTACCTGGTGGACCTGCCGGGCTACGGCTATGCGCGCACGTCGAAGACCTCGCGCGAGAAATGGGGCGCCATGATGCGCGAATACTTCCTGCACCGCGAGGAGTTGACCAACGTCTTCGTGCTCATCGACAGCCGCATTCCCCCGCAGCGCATCGATTTGGATTTCATCAATTTCCTTGGCGAAAACGGGGTTCCGCTATCGTTGGTGTTCACCAAGGCCGACAAGGAGAGCCAGCGCGAGGTGCAGGCCAACATGAAGGCCATGAAGAAGGCGCTGCTCGAGGTGTGGGAGGAACTGCCGGAGGTTTTCCTCACGTCGTCGCTCACGGGCATGGGACGCGATGCCGTGCTCGACAATATAGAAAGTATAAACGAAACTCTGAAAAGACAATGAAAAGACTGGTTCTTACCGCTATTGCATTCCTGATGGCGCTCACGGGCGCGGCACAGCAGGTGTCGGACCTGGAGAATACCATTCTGGACGTGCGTCGCCAAAAAGACATGCAGCATGGATCGCTGTCTGTGTGTGTATACAATATAACCAAGGGGCAACTGGTGTACAACTTCAACTCCCAGCAGTCGATGACGCCGGGGTCGGTCAACAAGTTGTTCACCACCGGTGTGGCCTTTGCGCGGCTGGGCAGCGACTTCCGCTTCACCACGCATCTGGGCATCCGTGGCACCGTGGACCGCGACGGGGTGCTGCACGGCAATGTCTATATCATAGGCGGCGGCGACCCGATGCTGGGCTCCTACCGCTACCGTCAGACCTCGCCGGACTCGCTCTTCGACGGCTGGACACGCGCCTTGAAGAAGAAAGGCATCCGTCGTGTCGACGGCCGCGTGTGCTACCATGTGGGCATCTTCGACGAGCAGCCGCTGCACGACAGTTGGCCGTGGGGCGACGTGGGCAACTACTACGGCGCCGGTGTCAGCGGGCTGAACTTCCACGAGAACATGTATTTCGTCTTCTTCAACCCGGGCCACAAGGTGGGCTATCCGGCCTCGAGCGTCAGGGTGTCGCCCAAGAACGTCAACGTGCGGGGCGTCTGCGAGGTGACCACGGGCCCCGAAGGGTCGGGCGACAACGTGGTGATCTACGGCAGTCCCACCAGCGAGGAGCGTCTCTATCGCGGCACGGTGCCGCTGGGAAAGAACGACTTCCGTGTGCGCGGCGCCCTGCCTAACCCCGCCAAGCAGTGTGCCGACCTGTTTGCCTCCTACCTTCGCACGCACGGCATCAGCATCTCGTCCAACTCGCTCCAGGTCTACTCGCAGCCCGACAGCCTGCGCATAGTGCTCGACTACTACAGCAGCGACTATTACACCATTGCCCAATATACCAACCTCACCAGCAACAATATCTACGCCGAATCCATTTTCAAATACCTGGGCTATGCCAAGTACGGCAAGGGCAGCTTTGCCAACGGCAGCAAGGTGGTGATGGACTATTTCAAGGAGAAGAAGCTCGACGTGAACGGCGTGCGTGTGGTGGACGGCAGCGGGCTGTCGCCGCAGAACAAGGTCACGGCCGATTTTGTGTGCCGCTACCTGGTGGCTGTCAGCAAGGAACCGTTCTTCAAGGAGTTTCTCCGTTCGCTGTCGAAGGTGGGCGAGAACGGCACGGCCAAGAACCTGCTGCCCAACCTGCCTGCCAGCATGGCTGTGCGCCTGAAGACGGGCACGATGGACGGCGTGAAAGCCTATGCCGGATATGTCGATACCGGCAACGGCGACCGCTTGGCGTTCACCATCATCAGCAACGGACACGATGCATCGTCGTCCGCCGCCGGCGAATACCTCAACAGGATTCTCCAGAAGGTGGTCAGTATCTACTAGTCAGCAGGTGGCAACGCATGGTGGCTGCGGGTGAGCCAGGTCTGCGCCAAGAAGAGCACAGCGATGGCGGCGGCCACGGCATAGGGTGCGTTGACAACGTCGCCCGGCAGCAGCGAGGCCAGCGGCCCCACCACCAGCGGCGAGAGGAACTGGCCCAGATAGAGCGCAGCGGAGATGAGAGGCATCACCGTCGTGGCGGCTTCGCGGCCACCCTTGATGCTGGCGATGGTGTTCACATAGGGCACCCCGGCGCCGTTGGCCAACCCGATGAGGGCCGAGCCGACAATCATGCCCGCCAACCCGTCCATCCATGCCAACGAGGCGTAACCGGCCAGGAAGAAGAGCGGTGCCGCATACTTCATCTGCCGGCGGAGGTTCTTCATCAGCCATCCGAACACCATTCCCACGGCAAAGGCCACCACGTCGAGGCCCACCATGACAAGCGTGGTGGTGAGGGTGCCGACGCCCTGCGCGGCGGCGGTCAGGGCGAAGTTGGTGGGATAGACAAAGAACAGCAACATAATGAACAGCATGGCCGTCACCGAGGGGTGGAAGCGCGTCAGCGACGAGAGCTTCAGCCTGCTGCCGCGCGAAGCCAGGCGCTCGTTGGGCAAGAACGCCGCCACCAGCACCACCGCCAGCAGGCCGGCCAGGTAGACCAGGAAGGCATAGTTCCATTGCACCGTGGCCAGCACGCCGGCCAACATCGTGGCCACCACACCCCCCATTTGGTTCATAGCAGCGGAGAGACCCATCAGACGGCTCTGCTCCTCGGGAGGGAAATAGTAGCTCAGCAGCCCCGTGGAGAGGGGCATGATCATGCCCACGCTGACGCCCAGCACGGCGCGCAGCACCAGCAGCACGGCGATGTCGTCGACAAAGAAAGCCCCTGCTCCGGCAGCCACATAGAGCAGCAGGCCCGTCAAGGCCAACGAACGGGTGCGCATCAGGCGGCACAACGGGCGGAAAAGGAAGGTGGTAACAATAATGAAAAGGGCCGGAAGGCTGACGATGAGCCGGATGACCATGGGCGAGCAGTCGGCAAAATGGTTTCGCACGGCACCCAGGGCCGGGGCCATGGCGGCGCCTGCCATGACGGTGAGCAGGCTGATGGAAAGGATGGCGTAGGTCAATCCACGCATGTTTTGTTTCATAGTGTAGAGCGTTTTTGTTAATAATTCGGTTCTGGAGTTGTACGCTCTACCAAGCGGATTGTCAGCACGGTGCCTTTCGCAAGGCCCCGTTCGTTTCGCATGCAAAGATACAAAAAAAAACGAAACGGAATAAAAAAAAGTCCTCCCGGAGTACGGGAGGACCCTTATGGTTTCAACAAGCGTTATCGGATGAGGAAGGAGAACTTGTTGAAGTTCTTCAGTGCGATGCCGGTGCCGCGGGCGACGGCGCGCAGGGGATCGTCGGCGATGTGCACCTGCAGTTTGGTCTTGCTCGAGACGCGCTGGTCCAAGCCGCGCAGCAGGGCGCCGCCGCCGGCCAGGTAGATGCCGGTCTTGTAGATATCGGCGGCCAGCTCGGGGGGCGTGGCGGCGAGGGTGTCGAGGATGGCCTGCTCGATCTGGGCGATGGAGCGGTCGAGGGCGTGGGCAATCTCCTTGTAGTTGACAGAGATTTCCTTGGGCAGGCCTGTCAGCAGGTCGCGGCCCAGGGTGCGGAAGTCCTCGGGCGGGTCGGCCAGCTCGCTGACGGCGGCGCCGACGGCAATCTTCACCTTCTCGGCCATACGCACACCGATAATCATGTTGTGCTGGCGCTTCATGTAGTCCACCACGTTGTCGTTGAACACGTCGCCGGCCACGCGGATGGAGTTGTTGCAGACGATGCCGCCGAGGGAGATGACGGCGATTTCGGCCGTGCCGCCTCCGATGTCGACCACCATGTGGCCCTCGGGTTGCAGCACGTCGATGCCGATACCGATGGCGGCGGCCATGGGCTCATGGATCATGCGTATCTCCTTGGCACCGGCCTGCTCGGCGCTTTCGCGCACGGCACGCTCTTCGACGTTGGTGATGCCGCTGGGGATGCAGATGACCATGCGCAGCGACGGCGGCAGGAACGAACGGTTGACGTTGGTCATGCCGATGAGCTCGCGGATGAGGTGCTGGGCCATCTCGAAGTCGGCGATGACGCCTCCGCGCAGCGGGCGCACGGTCTCGATGTTCTTGTTGTCCGTGCGGCCGTCCATGCGCTGGGCTTCCTTGCCGACGGCGATAATTTTGTTGTTGTTGCGGTCGTAGGCGACGATACTGGGCTCGTCGATGACCACCTGGTCGTTATATATGACGATGGAGTTGGCGGTGCCAAGGTCCATTGCTACTTCGCGGTTGAAGAATGATAAAAGTCCCATTTGTACTGATTAATGTTTAAAGTGTCTCTTGCCTGTTATTGCCATACCCATGTGGTTCTTCTCGCAGAAGTCGATGCTGTCCTGGTCGTGGATGCTGCCGCCGGGATGGGCCACGGCCACGATGCCGGCCTCGTGGGCTATCTCCACGCAGTCGGGGAAGGGGAAGAAGGCGTCGCTGGCCATGACGGCACCGTTGAGGTCGAAGTTGAAGCTCTTGGCTTTGGCGATGGCCTGGCGCAGGGCGTCGACGCGGCTGGTCTGGCCCGTGCCGCTGGCGTAGAGCTGACGGCCCTTGGCGAGCACGATGGCGTTGCTCTTGGTGTGTTTGACGAGGATGGTGGCGAAGGCCAGGTCTTCGGCCTGCTCTTTCGTTATCTTGGTGCTGGTGACGCTCTTCTGCATCTCTTCGGCGGTGGGCACCACGGTGTCGCGGTCCTGGACCAGCACGCCGTTGAGCACGGAGCGGAACATCGGGTCGGCCATCTTGAAGGCCTTGCGGCGCAGGATGATGCGGTTCTTTTTGCCGCGCAGCACCTCGAGGGCGTCGTCGGCATAGTCGGGGGCGATGCATACCTCGAAGAAAATCTTGTGCATCTCGTCGGCCACCTCTTTGGTCACCTTCTGGTTGCAGATGAGCACGCCGCCGAAGGCGCTGACGGGGTCGCCGGCCAGGGCGTCCTTCCAGGCCTCGAGCAGGGTGGGGCGCACGGCCATGCCGCAGGCGTTGTTGTGCTTGAGGATGGCGAAGGCGGTCTGTCCCGCAAAGTCGTCGATGAGGGCGCAGGCGGCGTCGATGTCGCCCAGGTTGTTATAGCTGATTTCCTTACCGTTGAGCTTCTCGAAGCAACCCTCCAGGTCGCCGTAGAAGACACCCTTCTGGTGGGGGTTCTCGCCGTAGCGCAGGGGAGTGGAGAGTGGAGAGTGGAGAGTGGAGAGAATAGGACCGCGCCAGTCGTTCTCCGTTCTCCGTTCTCCGTTCTCCACTTCCATGAAGTGGGCGTGGATGGCGGTGTCGTAATGCGAGCTGACGTTGAACGCGTAGGTCGCGAAGCGGTGGCGCTGCTCGAGGGTGGTGCAGCCGTCCTGCTCCTGGTAGAGTTTCAGAAATTCGGCGTAGTAGTCCACGGCGGGAACAATGACGACATCGTTGAAGTTCTTGGCAGCGGCGCGGATAAGGCTGATGCCGCCGATGTCGATTTTCTCAATGATGTCCTGCTCCGAGGCGCCGCTGGCCACGGTCTGCTCGAAGGGGTAGAGGTCGACGATGACGAGGTCGATCTCCGGAATTTCGTATTCGGCCAGTTGCTCGCCGTCGCTGTACATGTCGCGGCGCGAGAGGATGCCACCGAACACCTTGGGGTGCAGTGTTTTGACGCGGCCGCCAAGGATGGAGGGATAGCCCGTGAGGCTCTCCACGGCGATGGGTTCGATGCCGAGGTCGTGGATGAATTTGTAGGTGCCGCCGGTGGAGTAGATGGTCACTCCCTGGGCGTCGAGTGCGCGAACGATGTCCTCCAGGCCGTCCTTGTAGAAGACCGAGATGAGGGCTGATTTTATGCGTTTGGGTTCCATATTATTGTTTTTATTTATTCTATATTTTATAGAATCCATTGTCTACGTGCCTATTAACAGCCACGCAGTGCAATGGTTGCAAATTGCAAATATACGCTTTTTTTCGGTCCTGCAAAAAACTTTTTTTGCCGACAGCGTCTATTTCGTATGTCGATGTTCAGTCGCCGAACTCGATGCCCACGCCCTTGGCGGTGTGCACCAGCCGGCTGTCGGGGCAGACGAGGTTCTGCTCGCGCACGGCCTCCTCCAGGGGTATGCCGACCACGTCGGGGTGGTGGTAGGCCACCATCTGGCCGAAGCGGCCTTCCATGACGAACTCCATGGCGCGGACGCCGAACTCGGTGGCCAGCACACGGTCGAAGGCTATGGGGGTGCCGCCGCGCTGCAGGTGGCCCAGGATGGTGTAGCGTATGTCGTGCTCCACGCCCGCGGCCTTGAGGTCGACGGCCAGCTGTTCGCCCACGCCGCCCAGCTTGACGTGCTGGTAGCCCACCTCGCCGGTCTCCGTGCCGGTCACCGTGCCGCCCTTGGGCATGGCGCCTTCGGCCACGACGATGATGCAGTAGCCACGGCGTTTGTTGTAGCGCTGCTCGATTTTGGCTTTCACCTTGTCGATGTCGTAGGGTATCTCCGGAATGAGGCACACGTCGGCGCCGCCGGCAATGGCCGAGTGGAGGGCTATCCAGCCCGCGTCGCGACCCATCACCTCGAGGATGAACACGCGGTTGTGGCTTGCCGCCGTGGTGACGAGCTTGTCGATGGCGTCGGTGCAAATCTGCACGGCCGTCTGGAAACCGAAGGTGTAGTCGGTGAGCGAAAGGTCGTTGTCGATGGTCTTGGGCACGCCCACGATGTTCAACCCTTTCTTGCTGAGGCCGAGGCTGATGCGTTGGCTGCCGTCGCCACCGATGTTGATGACGGCGTCCACGCCCATGTACTGCAGCTTGCGCAGCATCTCGTCGCTGCGGTCCACGGTGGTCCAGCTGCCGTCGGCGTTCTTCACCGGCCAGGCAAAGGGGCCGCCCTTGTTGGTGGTGCCCAGTATGGTGCCACCCTGTATCTGCAGTCCCTCGACGGTTTTCTCGTCGAGCATCACGATCTCCGTCGGCTCGCGCAGCACGCCGTTGAACGACTCCACGCAGCCGATGACCTCCCAGTCGCTCGCCTGCGCGGCGCGCTTCACGATGCCGCGGATTACCGCGTTCAGCCCGGGGCAGTCGCCGCCTCCGGTCAGTACCATTACTCGTTTCAGTGCCATATATTATACTTATTGTTATTCCTTATTTATTATGCACCGCATTGGCCGACATGCCATTACGGCGATGGCCCGCCTGCGGAGCGGACTACAAATATACAAATATTTTTTCATTGATGTCCGAAAAACGCAAAAAAAATCTTTTCCTCCCTCCGCCCGTCTCCGACGTGTGCATGCCCCGAGTCCGTGACCCCTAAACTCCCAGTTAACCCCCTGTCAACTCCCTACCAACTCCCTACCAACTCCCACCACGATAGGATTTGATAGGTTGTTGGAAAGGTTAAAATCGGCTTTTTTAACTTTTATTAGCAAAGTTGGCCCTCGTTCCGTTGTTATGTTTCCCTCCCTGTAGAGACGCGGCATGCCGCGTCTCAATGACGACGTGTGCCTACCGGGAGACGCGGCATGCCGCGTCTCTACAGAGGGGTAGGGGATGAAAAAAATGCAAAAAAGTGAGATTTTTTTTGCCAGGTGAAAAAAAAGTTGTATCTTTGCATCCGATTTGAATGGCCAACGAGACGATTGTGATGCTCTTTCGCTCCTGGAATTCAATCGGTTATGAAATTGAAAACAATAAAGACATGGCAAAGAAAAATAAAGACGCACGCGTTCAAGTCATCCTTGAGTGCACCGAACAGAAGGCTAGCGGCGTTCCCGGCATGAGCCGCTACATCACCACCAAGAACAAGAAGAACACTCCTGAGCGCCTCGAGCTCAAGAAGTACAACCCCTTCTTGAAGAAAATGACCGTTCACAAAGAAATCAAGTAAAAGATAAGGAGAAATAAACTATGGCAAAGAAAGTTGTTGCTACCCTGAAAACCAGCACTGGTAAAAGCTATGCAAAAGTGATCCGCATGGTTCGTTCTCCCAAGACCAACGCCTACGTCTTCCAGGAGGAAATCGTCCCCTCGGACAATGTGCAGGAGTATCTGAAAAAGAAATAATCACCGTTACGAAGGTAATAATTTTTTTCATACGCTTTTGTTTTGGCCTCTGGAGCAGTCTTGCTCCGGAGGTTTTTTTGTTTTTCGCTAAAGGGGGTGTCCCCTGTGCTGCGGAAGGAAATAAACACTGTTGTGTTTAAAACAAATGCGCCCGTGAATGTTTGCAACGGAAGAAAGTATGTAATTTTGCACCGATTTAATTAACCTTATTATTAACTAAAAACCTAAAAAAGATGAAAAAAGTATTTGCATTTATGGCTGTTGCAGCTTGCATGCTGTTCGCCGGCAAGGCCAACGCTCAGTTGACCCTGAATGTGGGTTATGCTCCTACGACCCTCACCACCACCTACAACAGCAATGATTCCAAGATGGACCTGAACGGTTTCTTTGTGGGTGCCAACTACAACATCAACCTCACCGGTGACCTCAACGTCGCCGTTGGCGCCGACTTCCGTTACAACACCAAGACCGTTTCGGACGGTGCTACTGTTTTTGGTATCACTGCTACCTCCGAGGTGACCCACACCCAGATGCTGATTGACATCCCCGTGCTGTTCAACTACGGTCTGAACCTCAACAGCGACATCCGCATTTCTGCTTTTGTTGGTCCCACCTTCTCGCTGGCCCTCAACGGTAAGACCACTGCTGAAGGTGCTATCGCCGGTTTTGGTGGCAGTAAAGAGCTCGATTGGTATGGCGACGACAGCAACATGAAGAAGTTCGACATCGGCCTGACCTTCGGTCTCAACCTTGGCTATCGCCAGTTCCGTCTTTTCGGTGGCTACAACATGGGCCTCATGAACCTCACCGATGCTGACGACACCACCCTGAAAGCCTCCGGCTGGTTTGTCGGCCTCGGCTTCGCTCTCTAAATCATCATCGTTTAGAACGCTTTGTGCGGGGCGACGAATGTCGCCCCGCACTTTTTTTGTGCCGTTTGCGATATTTTTTGTATCTTTGTTGCTTGGTTTGTTGCCCCCGTGTCGGGGCAAGGCTTTGATTATGAATATATAATATTATTATAATAATGGGTTACAACGAATATAAGCAGCTTAATTTGACCCAAATCGGCGAGGATATCCGCCGCTATTGGGAGGAGAATGAGACTTTTGAGAAAGGCCAGCGCCTCAGCGAGGGGCATCCTTCGTTCGTGTTCTACGACGGCCCCCCGTCGGCCAACGGCAAGCCCGGCATCCACCACGTGATGGCCCGCACCATCAAGGACGTCTTCTGCCGCTACAAGGCCCAGAAAGGCTTCCATGTGGACCGCAAGGCCGGCTGGGACACCCACGGCCTGCCCGTGGAGCTCGGCGTGGAGAAGAACCTCGGCATCACCAAGGAGGACATCGGCAAGAAGATTTCTGTCGACGACTACAACCGCGCCTGCCGCACCGAGGTGCTGAAATACAAGGACCTCTGGGACGAACTGACCCGCCAGATGGGCTACTGGGTCGACCTGAAGAACCCCTACATCACCTTCGACAACGAATACATCGAGACCCTCTGGTTCCTGCTGAAGAAGCTCTACGACAAGGGCCTCCTCTACAAGGGCTACACCATCCAGCCCTACAGCCCCGCCGCCGGCACAGGCCTCTCGAGCCACGAACTCAACATGCCCGGATGCTACCGCGACGTGAAGGATACCACCTGCGTGGCCATGTTCAAGATGAAAGAGGAAAGTGAAAAGTGGAAAGATATTTTTGGTGACCAACTTTCCGCTTTACACTCTCCGCTTTCCACTTATGCCATCGCCTGGACCACCACCCCCTGGACCCTGCCCAGCAACACGGCCCTCTGCGTGGGCCCGAATATTGACTATGTGCTCATCGAGACCACCCACCCCTATACCGAGCAGCCCTGCCGCATCATCATGGCCAAGCCGCTGGTGGGCAGCATGTTCCCCGAGGGCAAATGCCCCGAGTACAAGATTGTCGGCGAGTGCAAGGGCCGCGACCTCGAGGGTCTGCGCTACGAGCAGCTCATCCCCTGGGTAAAGCCCCGCGAGGTGAGCGACCAGGGCTCCTTCCGCATCATCCTGGGCGACTATGTCACCACCGAGGACGGTACCGGCATCGTCCATATCGCCCCCACCTTCGGTGCCGACGACGCCCGTGTGGCCAAGAAGGCCGGCATCGGCGAGCTCCTGCTGTTCGACCGCGACGGCAAGCAACTGCCCATGGTCGACAAGCGCGGTCGTTTCGCCCCCATCGAAGACCTCGACCCCGCATGGGTCAAAGCGAATATGAACACCGAGCTTTACGGCCTGTATGCCGGCAAGTTCGTCAAGAACGCCTACGACCCCACCAAGACCGAGAAGGACATGAGTCTCGACGTCGAGCTGGTCATCATGCTCAAAGGCGAAGGCAAACTCTTCAAGAGCGAGAAGCACACCCACAGCTACCCCCACTGCTGGCGTACCGACAAGCCCGTGCTCTACTACCCCCTCGACAGCTGGTTCATCCGTACCACGGCCCTCAAGGACCGCATGATCGAACTCAACAAGACCATCAACTGGAAGCCCGAAGCCACCGGCACCGGCCGCTTCGGCAACTGGCTGGAGAACATCGTGGACTGGAACCTCAGCCGCAGCCGCTATTGGGGCACCCCGCTGCCCATCTGGCGCACCGAGGACGGCAAGGAGGAGAAGTGCATTGGCAGCGTCGACGAGCTCCGCAAGGAGATTGACAAGGCCGTGGCCGCCGGCGTGATGAAGGACAACCCCTATGCTGGCAAGGACTTCGACCTGCACCGTCCGTATATCGACGACGTCGTCCTCGTCAGCGACAGCGGCAAGCCCATGCGCCGCGAGCCCGACCTGATCGACGTGTGGTTCGACAGCGGCGCCATGCCCTATGCCCAGATCCACTACATGGGCGAACCTCTGAAGGCCGACCAGTTCCCCGCCGACTTCATCGCCGAGGGCGTCGACCAGACCCGCGGCTGGTTCTACACCCTCCATGCCATCGCCACCATGTGCTTCGACAGCGTGGCCTTCAAGAACGTCATCTCCAACGGCCTGGTGCTCGACAAGAACGGCAACAAGATGTCCAAGCGCCTCGGCAACGCCGTCGACCCCTTTGAGACCCTCGGCAAGTACGGCCCCGACGCCACGCGCTGGTATATGATTACCAACTCCCAGCCCTGGGACAACCTCAAGTTCGACGTCGAGGGTGTCGACGAGGTGCGCCGCAAACTCTTCGGCACACTGTATAACACCTACAGCTTCTTCGCCCTCTATGCCAACCTCGACGGCTTCGACTACAGCCAGAAGGACCTCGCCATCAAGGACCGTCCGGAAATCGACCGTTGGATTCTCTCCGAACTCAACACCCTCGTCAAGACCGTCGGCGACGCCTTCGAGGACTACGAGCCCACCCGTGCCGGCCGTGCCATCGGCACCTTTGTCGACGCCTTCCTCAGCAACTGGTACGTCCGCCTCAGCCGCCGCCGTTTCTGGCGTGGCGACATGACCGACGACAAACTCTCCGCCTACCAGACCCTCTACACCTGCCTCGAGACCCTCAGCCGTCTCATGGCTCCCATTGCGCCCTTCTTCAGCGAGCGCATGTTCCTCGACCTCAACGCCGTCACCCATCGCCACAACGTGGAGAGCGTGCACCACCTGGCCTTCCCCAAATACAATGTCGAGATGGTCGACAAGGCCCTCGAGGAGCGCATGCAGCTGGCCCAGAAGGTCTGCTCCATGGTCCTCGGCCTGCGCAAGAAGAGCAACCTCCGCGTGCGCCAGCCGCTCCAGAAGATTGTCATCCCCGTGCGCGACGAGGCCATGAAGGCCCAGATAGAAAAAGTGCAGCACCTCATCTGCTCCGAGCTCAACGTCAAGGCCGTGGAGTTCCTCGCTGCCGACAACGACCTTCTGGTCAAGAAAATCAAACCCAACTTCAAGACCCTCGGCCCGCGCTACGGCAAGGTGATGAAGGCCCTCGGCGCCGCCATCCTGGCTTTCAGCCAGCAGCAGATCAACGCCCTCGAGGCCGACGGCCGCTGCATGGTCAGCGTCGACGGCACCGACTGCGAAGTGCTCCTCACCGACGTCGAGATTGCCACCCAGGACATCCCCGGGTGGGTCGTTGCCAACGACGGCAGCCTCACCGTGGCCCTCGACATACAGCTCACCCCCGAACTCATTGACGAAGGCATCGCCCGCGAGCTGGTGAACCGCATACAGAACATCCGTAAGGAAGGCTTCGACGTCACCGACCGCATCGTGGTCGAGCTGCAGAGCGGCGAGTGGAACAACGCTGTCAACGCCCACCGCGACTACATCTGCTCCGAGACCCTCTGCACCAGCCTCACCCTCGTCCCTGAGGTGAAGGACGGCCAGCAGGTCGAAATCATCGACGGCAAGCCAACCGCCATTGCTATCCGCAAAGCATGAAAGAGATAATAGACAGAATCAAGGAATTGGCCCACGCACAACGCGAGGAGGTCATCGAGTGGCGCCGCTGGATGCACCGCCATCCGGAACTCTCGCAGGAGGAATACGGCACCATGGCCTTCGTGGCCGAACGCTTGCGCGACATGGGGCTTGAACCCAAGACCGGTATCGGCAAGACCGGCGTTATGGCCATGCTGAGAGGCAACGGCGACCATTCCTACTGCGTCGCCCTCAGGGCCGACTACGATGCCTTGCCCATCACCGAATGCACCGGCCTGCCTTTTGCCAGCGAGAACCCCGGCGTGATGCACGCCTGCGGCCACGACATGCACACCTGCTCCCTCCTCGGCGCCGTCAAAATCCTCACCCAAATGCGCGAGGAGCTGGAGGGCGACCTGATGTTCATCTTCGAGCCCAGCGAGGAGAAATACCCCGGCGGCGCTCGCATGATGATGAACGACGGCCTCTTCGCCGAGGTGACGCCCAACGAAATCTATTCCTTCCACTGCCTGCCGGAGATGGACTTCGGCCGCGTCGGCATGCGAAAAGGCAAGTACATGGCCTCCACCGACGAGCTCTACTGGACCGTCAAAGGCAAGGGTGGCCACGGCGCCACGCCGCACCTCAACGTGGACCCCATCCTCATCGCCTCGCACATCGTCATCGCCCTGCAGCAGGTCGTCAGCCGCAACGCTGCCCCCATGTCGCCCACGGTGCTTACCATCGGCAAAATCGAGGATGTGGGCGGCCGCACCAACATCACGCCCGACACCGTGAAGATGGAGGGCATCATCCGCTCCTTCGACCCCGAATGGCGCCTGCGCACCCACGAGCTGATACGCAAAATCAGCTCCGGAGTGGCCGAAGCCATGGGCGGAGAGTGCGACCTCTTCGTCGACGAGGGCTACCCCCCGGTGATCAACGACGACGCCTGCACCCAGCAGGTGCACGACAACGCCTGCGCCTTCCTCGGCCAGGAGAATGTCGAATGGCTTGACCTCCGTATGACGGCCGAGGACTTCGCCTTCTACCAGCAAAAGATTCCCGGATGCTATTTCCGCATCGGCATCCACCAGCCCGGCACCCCTTTCAGCAACCTGCACCGTCCCAACCTCATCGTTGACGAGCGCAGTCTCGAGCTGGCCAACGGCCTGGTGGCCTACAACGCCATCATGGCGCTGAGGAACAAGATTAAAAATTGAAAATTGAAAATTGAAAATTAAAAAAATTGAAAATTGAAATTATTGCGGCAAATGGAACCCCAATAATTTCAATTTTCAATTCTCAATTTTTTAATTTTTAATTTTTAATTTTCAAAGTCCGTAACTGTAGCCCACGCAGAGCCAACCCATGAGGCCTTTCTCTTCGGTGTAGGCTTTCAGCTTGGTGCCTTCGGCGTTGGCGTCCACCGACTTCTCCATGTTGTAGTCGACCATCAGGCTGACATCCAGCTTGCTTCGGCGGTCGATGCGGCATTCCACACCCAGGGTGCCGCGCAGGCGGTCGATGTACATGTTGTTAAATCCGTCGAGAAACCATCCAGCCTCGCCAGCGGTGGTGAAGGTGCTGCCGTTGTAGTAGCCCCAGGTGCCGGATGCCTCGTTGTACACCGCGCTGACGGTCGGCGCGTTGAGCGTATTGCGAAGCTCGAAGGAAGCGTAGGGCTCCCAGCGGCGCAGCCCCTTGTAGGTCACCTTCACGCGACTCTTCAGCGCCCAGGCGTTGGCCGGGTTCTGATACTCGTTGAAGCTGTCCGTGCGGTGCGTCATCTGCACTCGCTCGCGCAGCGACACCGTCCAGTCGCCGAAACGGTAGCTGCCCGTAACGTCGACGAAAGCGCGGTGGCGCGGTGTCTTGAAGGCCGAGTTGCTGGAACTGTAGCCGTTGATGAGCGAATAGCCCAGGCCCACCTTGAGGTAGGGGAGCACCTTGTAGCTGGCGCCGAGGGTGGTGTGGAAGCGGTCGAAGGCGCCGAAATTGTTGTCGAAACGCAACTCCTCTTCAATCGAAACATGCAATCCCTTGACAATCTTCTTGTCCAACGTAAAGGCCACGCGGCCGCCCACCTCGGGGTCGAGGCTCTCCTCGGTCTGCGCCGCCGCCCCCATGGGCAGCAGCGCCAGGGCCGCTGCCAATATAACACTAGTGTATTTCATGCCTTTAAACTCTAAACTCATAACTCCTAACTCTTAACTCATATCTGAACCTACCATCCCCATCCGCCACCGCCGCTGTAGCTGCTGAGGGACACACTGTTGCCGCCGCTGACCGTGGCGCCGTCCAGCAGCATGCCGTTCAGGCGCGAGGTGCCGCCCTCGGTGCTCACGCCGCTCTTCACGGTGGGCTGCTCCGAGCCGGAAACGATGAGGCCGCTGCCGCCGCTGGCGGGGGTCTTGAAGGCATAGGTGGTGTTGCCCACGGTGATGGAATACCATGTGTTGCGGGTCCACGAGGAGCTGCGGTAGCAACTCTGCGTCAGCTGCGAGCCGTTCTCCAGGCCTCCGATGGCGATGATGGTGCCGCCCTGCACGTAGAGTTTCTTGCCCCCTTCGGTGTTGGCGTCGATGGCCATCTCCGGCGAGGAGGAACCGATGGCGTACACCACGCCGCCCTGCAGGTAGAGGTTGCCGTTGGCGTCGAGGCCGTCGTTGCCGGTGGAGTAGGCACAGACGTAGCCCCCGCTGATGGTCATGTCGGAAGCGGAGTTGATGGCATCGTCGCTCGACTGGCTGTAGACCTCGCCGCCGCTGACGGTCAGCGTGCCCTTTGACTCGATGCCTTCGTGTTTGGAGGCGGTAACGGTGATGACGCCGCCGGAAATCACGATGTCGCCGTCGAACTTGATGCCCTTGGCACCCACGCTGTTGTCGCTGCTGCTGCCACCGCCCCAGGGACCATGGCCGCCGCCACCGCCGCTGGAGGAGCCGAAGTTGTTGCCCGTTACGGTGACGTTCACCGTGCCGCCACGGAAGTATCCGTTGCCGTCGCCGCTGATGCCCTTGCCGCCGGTGCCGCTGTTGGTGATGGTCAGGGTGCCGGCGTTCATCTCGAACAGCTGGTCGGCCTTGATGCCCGCTGTGCTGCTGGTGTCGGTGACGCCGTCGGTGGTGGTCACCACGGTCGAGCCGGTGACCTTGATGGTGGTCTCGCCGCCGTCGAAGCGCACCAGGCTGTCGCTGCTGAAGCCCTTCTTGCCGCCCGCCGACACGTTGACGCCGATGGTGCCCCCGCTGACGAGGATGTAGTCCTTGCCGCGCACGCCGTGGCCTGCCGTCGAGGTGACGTTCACCGTCGTGCCGCCGAGGAACTGCACCCAGTCGTCGCTCGTCACGCCGGCCTTGCCGGTGGCGGTGACGGTGAGGGCGCCGCTGCCGCTGAACACAATCTGGCCTTCGCTGAAGAGCGTGGCCTTCTCGTCCTCGGAGGAGGGCGACAGGCTGTAGGTGGCGCCGTCGGCCAGACTGCTGCTGCCGCTGAGGATGAGGTCCACGCGCTTGCCCTTGGCGGGCGTCGACTCGAGGCCCTGCACGTTGATGGCAGCGCCGCGGGTGTTGGTGATGCTCACACTGTTGAGCTGGATGCCCTGCTTGCGGCCGCTGTAGATTTTCAGGAACCCGTCGGTGGTGGTGCCGGAGAGGACGTAGAGCACCTTCTCGTCGCCGGCGTTGCGGATGGTGACGTCGTTGCCGCTGACGGTGGCGCTGACGTTGCCCTCGGCGCCCGTGACGGTGGCCGACCCCGAGGTGGAGAAAA
The DNA here is from genome assembly GCA_002372855.1 of Bacteroidales bacterium UBA3684. Taxonomy (GTDB): domain Bacteria; phylum Bacteroidota; class Bacteroidia; order Bacteroidales; family P3; genus Colimorpha. The sequence continues at coordinate 441 of DFIZ01000087.1, read as the reverse complement.
CAATGGTCACCGTGCGGTCGAAGTCGGTGGTGACGTTGGTGGTGGTGTCCGCGCCGTTGTCGTCGTTGCCGGAGGTGTTGCCCGAGGTGGTGTCGCTCACCACGGTGATGTCGTCCTTCTGGCAGGCAACAACCAGTGCGACAAGCGATAGAATTATTGCTGCAGTCCTTTTCATGTTGTTGTTCTTTTATCGATTCTTTTTTTTATGTACTCCACAATCAAAAAAACTTTCAACTGTATTTGTATTTTTTATAAAAAAAATTTTTCCACCCTCTCCAACCCCCACCCGAGAGGGGTCCGAGAGGTACATAATTCGGCATTTCTTATATCGTTCTTATATCGTTCTCATATACTTCTCATATACTTCTTATATAGGTGATATAAGAAGTATATGAGAAGTATATAGGAACTATATGAGAAGGGCCGAATCGGGTAGGTGTC
>DFIZ01000022.1 GCA_002372855.1 Bacteroidales bacterium UBA3684 | reverse complement strand
ATATAAGAAGGGCCGAATTTGGTAGGTCGGAGGTGGGTGTCAGGAGGGGTGGTGTCAGGGTTTGGCGTGGCGGTAGGAGCCGTAGCCGAATCCGAGGCCGAACTGGAGGTAGACGCCCCAGCCGGAGGGGTGGCCGACAATCTCGGAGAAGGAGGAGCGGAGGAGGGAGAGGCGCGCCGAGAAGTCGAGGTCGCGGCGGCCCACGCGGGCACCGTCGAGGGCGTCGAAGCTCATGGCATAGCGCCACTGCAGGAGGAGTCCGCCGCCGTAGGTGCCGGTGGAGACGGAGAACTCGTCGTCCTCCTCGCTCTGGTCGAGGATGTGGAAGCCGCCGGCCACGAAGGGTGTGAGCGACCAGTGGCGGCGGTCGACGAGGCGGTAGCCGTATTCGAAGAGGAGGCGGAGGTCGGTGGCCGGGCGGTCGGTGTAGAAGTAGCTGTCGGCGGTGAGGACCTCGCCGCGCAGGGGGGCGATGCCGAAGCCCATGTCGAAGGCCATCATGTGGTGGCTGTAGAGGGCGGCGACGAGGAAGGCGAAGTCGACGCTGGGGCGGAAGCAGTCGGCGAGGGCGCCGCGGAAGGAGCGGTGGCCCATGAAGAAGTGGAACTCGCCCATCCAGCCGAGGCGCAGTTCGGGCAGCGCTTCGGAGACCGGCGCCAGGGGGCCGAAGGCGCTGTCGGCGTAGGCCTGCCAGCGCGCGAGGGCGGCGGTGTCGGTGCCGTGGAGGGTGAGGCTGTCGAGGAGAGCGAGGCGCTGGACGAGGCGTTCGTCGGCATCGCCGAAGAGCGACTGGGGGTCGTAGTAGCCGTCGTCGAGGCCGCGCTGCAGCTCCTGGCGGGCACGCTCGACGAGGTCGAACTGCTGCTGGTGGTAGCGCAGGCGGGCGGCGTTGCGGCTGCCGGGGAGCATCCACGAGGCGTAGGGCCTCAGGGAGCCCCAGGCTTTGAGGCGCGGGAGGGCGATGCCGTCGACGGTGTCGGCCACATGGCGGTAGCCGAAGGAGAAGTCGGCGAAGCTGCCGTCGGCCTCGCCGGCAGGACGGCCGCGGAAGTCGGCGTAGGACAAGGGGCCCTGGCTCCAGGGGCGGAGCCGCACGACGTGGCGTTGCGCCACAGCCGGAAGGGCCGTGGCGGAAAGCAGCAAAAGGGTGAGGGCAAGACGTTTCATAGACCTTGGGTGTTGGTTTGCCAGACGCGCATCAGCGAACGGCTGACGCGGTCCTGGTATTCGTTGGGGGTGATGTGCCAGCGGATGGAGTCCTGCACGTGGCGCCGCAGGGGTTCGAGGTCGCCGGTGCCCGCGGGCGTGGGCAGCAGACGCCAGCAGAAGCCCTCGCAGCGCAGGCGGCCGGGGTAGAAGTTTTTCAGCCTGTCGTAGGCATACTGCGAGAAGTAGACGGGCCGGCGGTAGTCGTTGTCGTCCAGCAGCTGCAGCACCTGGCGGAAGCCTGTGAGGTTCACGTTGTAGACATCGATATCGGGGCGTCGGTTTTCGACGTGTTTCAGGTACCAAAGGGGGAAGGTGTCGTTGTCGCCGTAGGTGAAGAGGAGGGCGCCGTGGTCGCAGCTCTGGAGGTGTGCCATGGCGATGTCGTGGACGGAGTGGCAGCGCGAGCGGTCGTGGTCGGACCAGTTGCCCACCGCCATCAGCAGGGGTGCGAGGAGGAGCAGAAGGGCCCATTTCCCCTTTGCCAGGCTGGCGACGCCGAAGGCAATCCAGAAAGCGAAGGCATAGAAGGAGAGGACATAGGCGTAGTCGCGCTCGCGGGGTTCGTAGCAGGGGTGGTTGAGGTAGAGGTTGAGGATCACTCCGCCGAAGAGGAAAAGCAGCAGCAGGGCGCAGAAATCGCCCCTGCGGCGTCGCCGGTGGGCCACCATGCCCCACAAGCCCAGCAGGAAGGGCAGCGCGAAGACCACGATGATGCCCCAATGGTCGTTAAGGCGGCCTATGTAGTTGTACATCAGGTAGCGGCAGTACATGTAGCCCAGCTGGTAGGTGAACCAGTACTTGGTGTTGTCCCAGAAGGAGTCGGGGTCGCCGCCTCCCCAGGAGGGCCAGTTGGCGATGTCGCGGTCGCGCCACTGGCGGGGGTAGAGCGGGGCTTTGGCATACTGGTCGCGCTGGAAGTACTTCTTGAAGTCCTCGTAGGTGGAGGGGTGGCCTTCGTTGATGGGCGGATTGGCGGCGGCGCGGATGGGGATGACGGCGTAGGGTGCCAGGCCCAGGAGGAAGAAGAGCGCGGCGGGGATGAGGATGCGTGCGTGGCGCGGACGGAAGCCCCTGCGGTTGCGCAGGATGATCCACAGCAGCATGGGCGAGACCAGGAGGGTCATCAGGTGCACACAGATGCCGAGACCCAGGAGGAAGGCCACGAGGATGAGCCGTCGGCCGTCGCCGCGCTGTTCCCACCGCAGCGTGAGCCACACGGTGAGGGCACAGAAGAGCATGGCCATGGCGTAGACCTCGCTCTCGACGGCGGAGAACCAGGCGGTGTCGCAGAAGAGATAGCACAGGGCGCCCACCACGGCCCCGAAGAGGGAGCGGCGCGGGGAGTGGCCCGCCCTCGAAAGGAGCAGGCGTGCGCTCAGGAAGAGCAGCAGCACCGTCAGCGAGGCGCAGAGCACGGAGACGAGGTTGCTCAGCGGCGCCACCAGCGTGGGGTTGCCGAAGGAGAGGAGCATGAAGCAGTGGGTGACGAGCTGATAGAGCGGCGCTCCCGGCGGATGGCCCACCTGAAGGCCGTAGCCCGTGGCGATGAACTCGCCGCAGTCCCACCATGAGACCGTGCGGTCCATGGTGAGGAAGTAGACGAGAAAGGAAAACAAGAAGATGGAATACCCTACCAGTTTACCACCGACTTGTTGAAGACGTCTTCGCATAGTTCTGTAACGATTTCGGACACCAGGGAGCTCTCGACGGAGGAGAAGTCGCGCGAGGCGGCATAGTCGCGGTAGCGCGAGAACGACTGTTCGAAGCTGGCGTCGGGGTCGACGGTGTTGGTGAAGCGCACCTTGATGGTGATGGTGAGGCGGTTCATAGAGACCTCGTCGGCACTGGAGAGGGCGGCGGCACGGGTGTCGTAGCCGGTGATCTCGCCTTCGAGCTGCAGGTCACCGTCGTCGGTGGTCATCACGTTGAGGGGCGTCTGGCTGGAGAACATCTGCATCAGCTCGTCGGTGAGCTTCTGGCTGAGCTGGGGGTTGACGGTGGCGGCGTAGTTGGGGAAGGTTGCGATGGAGATGGTCTTGGCTCCCGGCGGGATGGAGGCGCCGGTGAAGGAGTAGCCGCCGCTGCAGGAAATGAGAAATAAGAAAGGAAAAAGGAGAAACAAGGCCACGCAAGCCAACCGCGTCAGCCATCTTTCCACTTTCCACTTTCCGCTTTCCGCTTTAATAATCTCGCGAGTCTTCATCGATGCGTTGTTCGTCTTCGAGTTGCCAAAGGAGGAACCCGGACTCCTGCTGGATGTAGTTCAGCACGGCTATCTTGGTCATGAGGTCGGGCACGGCGGCCACCTCGCTAATCAGGGCATCAATCTTTTCTTTGAATTTCAGGTCCATGTGGTATTACTTTATTTTAATTGTTGATTCTGTTATAATAGTGCCACCAGAGCTCGGGGATTTCGTTTTCCATGGCGTGCTGGTAGTCGGCATAGGAGCAGGGGATAAGGGTGTGGCGGAGGTAGCGTTCGCGGCGTTCCTCGTCGTTGCAGGGCACCTCCATCCACCAGCGGTCGCTCTTGAGGCTCTTGTAGAAGACCAGGTCGAGGCCGTGGTCGCGCATCTCGACGGTGAAGCGCTTGTACGACTGCTTGTCGCGGTGGGGGAAGTCGTTCTGGCGGTAGTAGAAGCCCTCGATGAAGAACCACACGGCGTGGGCCAGCATGTGGGCGGTCTGGCCGTCCTTGTCCATGGTGGGGTTCATCTCGAAGATGCCGAAGGTGGAGGTCTTGTCGCTCATGCCGGCGAAACGTGCCAGCTGGCAGAGCTGCTCGCCGTAGAGACCATGGGGCGAGGGATTGGCGTTGGCGGGGGCGTCGCTCTGGCGCACGGCGCTGATGTCGACAGCCACCACGTCGCTGTAGCGCACCAGGGGCTCGGCACTGACCATCGAGGCCTGCACCTCGCCAAGGCGCTTGGTGCTGAATTTCAGCTCGTCCATAAGGTTTATCATCTCCTGCCCGACGAAGTAGGTCTGGTAGCCGACGTTGACATAGTCGAAGAGGTAGTTGGGCTGCTGGAGGATGATGTGCTGGAGGTAGTTGCTGGCGTTGATTTCGTCGCCGCCCTCGAGGTTGAAGCGCGAGTCGACGGAGCAGATATTGATGACGCGTCCGAGGACCTCGTAGGCCTTGTATATGGGGAAGACCAGGTCGTCGCTGCCGCCGAGGATGACTACGGTGATGCCGGCCTCCAGCAGCTGGTGCAGGGCCTCGATGAGGGCGAAGTAGGTGTCGCGTTTCTCGGCGCCGGGGGCAATGTTGCCCAGGTCGACAATGGCGGTGTCGGCATGGGGCTTGGCCAGGCGGTAGAGGTAGTGGCGTATGTGGTCCGGCGCGGCGGCGCAACCGGGGTTCTCCACCGAACCGCGATCCTCCTTCACTCCCAGCAGGGCCATGCGCGCATTCTTCCAGTCGGGGAAAGCCCCGACTTCGGTGTGTGCGGCCACGCAGTCGCCCAGCGTGGGGTGGAACTCGCGGCTATGGAAATCCACAATCGCAGTGTCGATAGGTTCGAAATAGGTGCTCAGTTCCATGTTCTTTTTTCTCTTTCTTTGCCCTTATAACGGAACAGAGCTTTTTTTATTGTGTGTCCTCAGAAGATAAAATCGCTTCTCTTGTCCTTGTGCCACCGCAAGCGCCAGAGGTTGTCTATGTTGTCGCCCACCTGGATGATGTATTCATACACCTGGGAGGCCCTGTCGGCACGGCTCATGTGGAGGTCTATCCGGCAGCTTCCATGGCAACGCTTCATGGCCACCAGGGTCCCCCGGGCGTTGTAGACACGCACCGTCTCGTCCTCGACGTTGCGGACCAGGATGGTGCTCCCGTCGACGGTGATGACGGGTCGCACAATCCGCCTCGCCGGCACGACGGGAGGAGTGCTGTCTGCCAAGAGGGGTATGGCCTGCAGGTGAGGCACCGAGTCGCAGGGACGGCAGGGAAGACCTGCAGCGGTGTCGGCCACAGCGGGCGGGACGTCGGACGGCTGCGGAGGGGCTTCCGTGGCAGTGGGGCGCGGCGGGGGTGCGGGCGAGACCTCCGGCTCGGGCACCGGCTCCGGCTGGCGGGAGGAGAAGACGGCCTTCCGCCACTGCGGCACCACGGCGATGGCCACCGTGGAGGTGCCGATGAGCAGCAGCACCATCAGCAACACCCGGCGAGCCTTGAGGACTATGCGGTGCATGCGCTGATAGACGGCGTCGCGCTTCAGCCCCATGACGGAGGCAATCTCGTCCGCGTTGTAACCCTCCATCTTCAGGCGCAGCAGGCGCTGCTCCTCGGGGCTGAGCGACGCCATCATCTCCTCGACGCTTTCGCGCAGACGCATCTCCTCGTCGGAGGCCGGCACGGCGGCGGCCTCGCTGCCGAGGGGCTGCGTCGACAGACGTCGCTTACGTCCTTCGAGGTAGAACACCTTCCTTGCCACCCAGCGCACCCACTCACGCTCTTCCTTGGGCGTGGCGCCGGGGCGCAGCCTGTCGAACTCCAGCCACAGGCGCAGCGACACCTCCTGCACCAGGTCGCAGCAGTCGTCCCACTGGCCGTGGGCATGGTCGCGGCACATCGCCCATATCACGTGGCGGTGGCGGCTGAGCATGGCGGTGTATGCGTCGTGGCGGTTCATCATTTCCACAATTTCCTGCAAAATCTATGCCATCACTTGACAGCGTCCTTCACCAAGCGCACCGAGCATCCCCAGCTGCGCACCCCATGTCCGGGATTGATGTAGTCGCTGCCGATGAAATTGAAACCGAAAGCTGCCGACACATCGGCTGCCGTCGACGACCAATAGAGGCCCGTGGCATTGGGCCAGTTTGCGAAGCGTCCGCAGACAAGCCCCCTACGCATGCCTGCCGCTGGAAGGAACAACGCTCCCGCCTGCTCCATACGGCTCCACTCCTCCAGGGTGTACACGTTGGTCTCCCACCCACGCGCTTGTCCTGCAATGTAGACAAGCCCGTCGGGAGGCTCCCAATTGTCGGGGAGCACAACTATGCCACGCAAGCCGTCGATCATAGCCGATGCCCACTTGCCGTTGCGCACGGCGTTGTCGCCCAGCAGGTAGGTCCATTCGTCAGCCGTAAGTGTGCGCCACATGCCCGGCTGGTTGCCACCGTTCACTATGGCGTTGTGCACGCCCCAGTCGGCCTCGGCGCAGTCGCCGGTGAGACTGTTGCCGCTCGCACCTCCGGGCCAGTAGTCAGAATACTCCTCACTCACCACCCATGGAGCCACCGAAGCGCCCTCCCAGCCGCTGGTGCCCCATGCGAGGAGGTCTATCCAGCCGTCGTAGTCTTCGCCGATGGACTCATTGTCGGTGCCGCAGCAATCATACTGTTCCAATGCGAAGCGCCAGCCGCCCGTGGAGGCCTGGTACTGGAGGTTTCCTCGGGAGAAATGCACCTGACGAGAGTCACTCACCGAAAAGAGAGCCCGCGAGGCACCATTGGCATCGAAAGGAGACGTCTCCTGCCAACTGTCTTCCTCCTTGTTGCACGAGGCCATGGCCACCATCAGCATCCCGGCAGCCATCATCATAATGAATCGTATTGTCTTCATAAAATAAAGGTTTTTTCGTTTCTAAAATCAAATACACATTTCCCGCCCGCAATCTGACATCCGGTGCGAAAAAAACACTTTTTTATCCCATATCAAAATAAAGTTGTATCTTTGCACTTTGAAATAAAAGACAAAAATGGAGAATACTAGAATCAGTTTCGAGGTACCCAGCACAGGCACATACACCGTGGAAGAGCTCACTGCCAGAGCTCGCCATTTCATTATGGAACTTGTGCTTCCGACAAAAGAAAAAACATCCGACGACGAAATTGCCAAACTCATCCAGAATGTTTTTCCTCCACGAACGGTCGAAGAAAAAAAGGAGGAGCTGGACAGAAGAATTCAACAAATGGAAGAAGAACCCTCGTCCATGCTATCAAGCGACGAGTTTTTCAAAGAGCTTGAGGCATTATGATATACGAAGTCAAATGGAGCAGCGCCTCGCTCGACGATGCCAAAAACATAGTGGCATTCGTCAAGTCCACCACTGGTACAACCGCTTCAAAAAAATTCATCAACGCACTTCGTGACGCCGAAAACAACCTCTCCCGCTTCCCCTTCCTGGGCCACCTCTCCGACACCTATTCCCCCTGCAGGGTGCTGGCAGCAAAACATACCAATCTATACTACATCGTAAACGAATCCGAACACCTTGTCAGCATTGTCGCCGTGTGGGACAACCGGCGGGACACCGACAACCTGGAAACAACCCTGAAAAAAAGAATATAACAAAAACAATAAAACACCAAACCCTATGAAATTCACCCGTATCATTGCAGCAGGGCTGCTCAGCGCAGCGATGTTCTTCGGCACCACCGCCGAGGCCTGCACCAATTTCCTCTTCTCCAAAGGTGCCACCAAGGACGGCAGCACCATGATTACCTACGCCGCCGACAGCCACACCCTCTACGGCGAGCTCTACTACCGCCGCGCCGCCGACTACCCCGCCGGCACCCTCTTCCATGTGGTCGACTGGGACACCGGCACCAAGCTCATCCAGATCCCCCAGGTGGCTCACACCTACAGCGTCGTGGGCAACATGAACGAGCACGCCCTGGCCATCGGCGAGACCACCTACGGCGGCCGCAAGGAACTGGCCACCGAGATTGAAGGCGGCATCGACTACGGCTCGCTCATCTACCTCACCCTCCAGCGCGCCAAGAACGCCCGCGAGGCCATCGTCGTCCTCGCCGGATTCCTCCGCGACTACCCCTACCACAGCGAAGGCGAAAGCTTCTCCATCGCCGACCCCAACGAGGTGTGGATCCTCGAACTCATCGGCAAACGCCAGGGCACCGTCAAAGCCGACCTGGCCAAGAAACTGAAATATAAATACACCGACGGCGGCGTCTGGGTGGCCCGCCGTATCCCCGACGGCTACGTCTCCGGCCACGCCAACCAGGCCCGCATCACCCAGTTCCCCCAGGAAGGCAAATTCAAGAAAGCCAAAGGCAAAGGCCTCCACGCCGCCATCTCCAGCCTCCACCTCGACTACATCTACGAGCCCGAGGTCGAATGCGTCTACAGCGCCGACGTCATCACCTACGCCCGCGCCTGCGGCTGGTACGACGGCACCGACGCCGACTTCTCCTTCTGCGACACCTACGCCCCGCTGACCTTCAGCGGCCTCCGCGGCTGCGACGCCCGCGTCTACGCCATGTTCAACCGCGTTGCCACCGGCATGCAGCGCTACGAGCGCTACGCCATGGGCGACGCCACGGCCGAACGCCTCCCCCTCTGGGTCAAACCCGACCACAAACTCGACGTCCACGACGTCATGAACCTCATGCGCGACCACTACGAAGGCACCTCCATGGACATGACCAAGGACCTCGGCGCAGGCCCCTTCAACTGCCCCTACCGCTGGCGCCCCATGGGTTTTGAAGTCGACGGCAAGAGCTACATCCACGAGCGCGCCACCTCCACCCAGCAGACCGGCTTCTCCTTCGTGGCACAGTGCCGCGGATGGCTGCCCTCCAAAGTCGGCGGCATCCTCTGGTTCGGCGTCGACGACACCTACTCCACCGTCTACTGCCCCATGTACTGCGGCATCACCGAAATACCCCTCTGCTTCCGCCAGGGCAACGGCGACATGCTGACCTACAGCGAAACCTCCGCCTTCTGGCTCTTCAACCGCGTCACCAACTTCGTCTACAGCCGCTACAGCGACATGATCCGCGACCTCCAGAAAGTGCAGTCCAACCTCGAAAGCACCTACATCGCCGACGTCCAGAAATTCGACGCCCGCGTCAAGAACCTCGACGGCCAGGCCCTCACCAACCAGCTCAACGACTTCTCCGGCCGCCAGGCCGACAAGATGATGAAGGAGTGGAACAACCTCGACCGCTACCTCCTCGTCAAATACATCGACGGCAACATCAAGAAAGAGAAAGACGGCCGCTTCGAGCGCACCTCCACCGGCATGGCCGCCTTCCCCCTCCAGCCCCAGTACCGCCCCGAATGGTACCGCATGATCGTCCGCGACCACGGCGACGTCATCCTCGAGCACTAACCGCCACCCTCCCCCACACCCACCCGAAAGGGACATAAGAGGACCCTTCTTATATCGTTCCTATATACTTCTCATATACTTCTTATATCACCTATATAAGAAGTATATGAGAAGTATATGAGAACGATATGAAAACGATATAAGAACAATATAAGAAATGCCGAATTATGTACCTCTCGGGTGGGTTGTTGACAGGGGTCGGGGAGGAATGTTTTCCGAATTTTTCTTTATAAGAGACATTAATATAAAAAAATTTTTGTATCTTTGCAGTTTAAATTTGATGTGATGAGCCTTTGGGGTAAGATTATATCATATTGTAAAAGAAAGGATTGTAAAGAAACAATTGGAGACACTGTGAGCAAATATCTTATAGTGGGACTGGGCAATGTGGGTGCCGAATACGAGGGCACGCGCCACAATGCGGGCTTCATGGTGGTGGACGCGCTGGCCAAGGCCGGCGAGGGCCGCTGGAGCCTGGAGCGCCACGCCTACCGCACGGAGGTGCGCCACAAGGGGCGCACGCTGGTGCTCATCAAGCCCACCACCTACATGAACCTCAGCGGCAAAGCCGTGAAGTACTGGCTGCAGGCCGAGAAAATAGAGCTGGAGAACCTGATGGTGGTGGTGGACGACCTGGCGCTGGACCCCGGCATCATCCGCATCAAGAAGCAGGGCGCCGCCGGCGGCCACAACGGCCTGGCGGACATCGAGGCCCTGCTGGGCACACAGAACTACAACCGGCTGCGCGTGGGCGTGGGCAGCGACTTCGGCCGCGGCCACCAGGTGGACTTCGTGCTGGGGCGGTTCCCCGAGGAGGACCTTGTGCGCGTCGAGGCCGCCGTGGAGCAGGCCTGCGACGCCGTCAAGTGCTTCGCCACCCAAGGCATCGACCGCACCATGAACCTCTACAACAAGAAAGGCAACGCCCACGGCGAGACGAAAAACGACAACCAGCAATGAACCTGACGATAGACATAGGAAACACCGCCACAAAGTGGGCCTCGTTCGAAGGACGCGAGCTCACGGGGCACGGCTACGGGCTGCCCGAGGGGCTGCTGCGCGAGGCCGGCAACATCATGGTGTGCGCCAGCGGCGACACCAAGGTGCTGGAGGGTTTTCCGTGCCGGTACACACTTTTCGATTCCGCCATGCCGCTGCCCATACGCCTGGACTACAAGACGCCCGAGACGCTGGGGGCCGACCGTGTGGCCGACGCCTGCGGCGCCGCGGGGCTGCACCCCGGCGAGGCCTGCCTGGTGATCGACGCGGGGACGTGCATCACGGTGGACTTTGTCGATGCCGACGGCACCTACCACGGCGGGGCCATCATGCCGGGATTGAAAATGAATTTGCAGGCGCTACATACTTTTACGGCGAAATTGCCGTTAATAGATATCGAGGGGGTGGAGAAAGCCCCCGTGCTGGGACGATCGACCGAGGAGAGCATCCTTGCCGGCACACTGGGGGCCACGCTCCTGGCCCTGGCGGGCTATGTGGCGCTCTACAAGGAGAAGGCCCCGGCCTTGCGGGTGCTGCTCACCGGCGGCGACGCCGAACGCCTTGCGGCGTCGGGAGCCCGGGGGTGGGAGCACGTGCCGCACCTGACAATGATTGGACTGAACGAGATAATGACATACAATGAGAAATAAGAGACTTATAATGGGTTTGATGGGCCTGATGGGCTTGATGGGCTGTGCTGCAGCCCAAAACGGGTTCAACATGCCCTACTCGCAATTCGGGCTGGGCTTCAGCGACCTGCCCTACACCGTGCCTACGGTGAACCGTATGGGCGGCGTGGCCTACACCGTGTCGGGGAGCAACTGCATCAACCCCTTCAATCCGGCCTCCTACGGCTCGATAGGGATGGAGAGCTTTGTGTTCGACATGGGTGCCAACATCCAGCTGACGCGCCTGCAGAACAACGCCGAACGCGCCAACGACGCCGACGGCAACATCAGCCACCTGATGTTCGGCCTGCCCATCACCAAGTGGTGGAAGGCCGCGGCAGGTCTGCTGCCCTACAGCACGGTGGACTACGCGTCGGTGTGGGAGAGTACCTACCTGAACAACAGTGTGGTGAAGAACATCTACGACGGCACGGGCGGAGTGAGCATGGTGTTCGTCGGCAGCTCTTTCAACATTCTGGGCAACGGCGTCGAGGGGCGCCGCCTGCAGGCAGGCTTCAACGTCGACCTGCTGACGGGCCGCATCCAGCAGGCCCTCTCCTACGACTTCCAAGGTATCGACAGCACGCACTACATGGACAAGCGCCGCCTGAAGGAGACGCGTATGGGCAACCTGCTGTTCGACCTGGGCGTCCAATACTGGGAGCCGCTGGGCGAGAAGTACACCCTCGGCGTAGGCGTCACCTACAAGCCCTACCGCAAGATGAATGTCGACGACAAGGTGCTTATCTACACCTACCACGGCAGCGACCAGAGCCTGGTGGACACCATCTTCCCCGCCGCGGGGCAGTCGGCGACGGTGGAGAGCACCCTGGAGCAGGACCACACCATAGGCATCGGCCTGAGCCTGGCGCGCAACAACCAGTGGATGGTGGCCGCCGACGTGACCTTTGCCGGATGGGCCGGCATGAAATACACCGAGGGCATCACGCCGCCGGTCTTCGGCGAGAGCTCGCTCGACTACGGTCCCTACAGCCGCTACGCCCTGGCTTTCGAGAAGACGGGCACGATGGACGCCTCGTCGTACTGGGGGCGCATCAGCTGGAGCGCCGGCATCAACCTTGAGCAGGGAGCCATGCGGCTGAACATCAACGGCCGCTCGGAGGTTGTCAACGCCTGGGGCTTCGGCCTGGGAGCCGCCCTGCCCATGCGCAAGGGCAAATCGCTGCTCAACCTCTCCGTGGGCTACCGCAGCGTGGGCAACAAAGACCTGCTGCAGCGCAACTGCCTCACGATAGGCATCGGCGTGAGCACCTGCGAGCGATGGTTCGCCAAGCGCAAATACAACTAGGCCGAAGAAGGGGGAGGATGCAATAAAACCACTCCTAACGGCACTAAAGAAATAAAGAGAGAAAAAACATAATTGGAACAAACAAAAATAAAACATAACAGAGATGAAAACGATCAAAACACTGACGATGGGAATCTTTATGGCAGCCATGGGAACCACAGCGATGGCCCAGCTGCCCAACTGGGGCTGCTCGGAAGAAGTACAGCAGGAGATGATGACACCTGTGTCGCTCTATCAGGATGCTATCAAGCAGTACAAAGCCACCAAGGACACCCGCTGGCTTGAGGAAGCCTACCCCAACTGGCATCAGGTTGTTGCCAACTGCCCCAAGCAGAGCAAGAACCTCTACATCAACGGTACCAACATCATGAGAGTGATGATTGCCAAAGCCAAGACCCCGGCCGAGCGCGACACCCTCATCGAAGAGCTGATGCGCATGTACGATACCCGCATTGCCAACTACGGCGAGGCGCCCAAATGGACCGCCAAGAAAGCCATGGAGCTGGAGGAGCTGATGGAGGAAGCCGGTCTGGAGCGCTACTACGCCCTCTACGACCAGGCAGTGAGAATGGACGGCGAGCTTGAGGCCGCCTACCTGGTGAAATACATGGAAGCCACCATCAACTATGTGCGTGCCGGCAAGGCCGAGCCCACGCTGGTGGTCGACAACTACGACATTGCCAGCGAGAAGCTGGAGGACGAGCTGCAGAAGAACATCGACGACAGCGCCAAGGCTGCCACCATCCGCGGCTACATCGCCGGTGTCGAGGCCGCCTTCTCTCCCTACGCCACCTGCGATCAGCTGGTGGAGATTTACAGCAAGAAGTTCGAGGCCGACCCCGAGAACGTGGACCTGCTGAAGAAAATCACCAACATCATGTCGAAGAAGGGTTGCACCGACCAGGCCCTCTTCTTCTCGGCCACCGAGAACCTCTACCGCCTGGAACCCACTCCCGCCACTGCCCTGAACATGGGTCAGATGTGCCTGCAGAAGAAAGATTACAGCAAGGCCATCGAGTACCTGAAGGATGCTGTGGAAGGTGTCACCACGCAGAAGGACAAATACAAGGCCTACCTCTACCTTGGCCACGCCTACAACGGAGCCAGGAGCTACAGCGCCGCCCGCACGGCCTACAACAACGCCGCCGAGACCGACCGCACCAAGGGTGAGCCCTACCGCATGATTGCCAGCATGTATGCCGCCAGCGCCTCGAGCGCCACAGAGGACAATATCAACGGCCACAGTGTGTACTGGGCTGCCGTGGACAAGCTGGTAAAATCCAAATCCGTCGACTCCTCGGAGGGCAACGTCGAGGCATGCAACCGCATGATCAGCGCCTACACCGCCCGCTTCCCGAAGCAGACCGACGCCTTCATGGCCGGCCTGGAGAACGGCAACCGCTTCACCGTACCCGGATGGGTTGGCGAATCGACCACGGTGAGAACGAGATAAGGAGATGGGAAAGGGAAAAAGGGAAAAGAGAAACAAGCTTACGCGGCATGGCCGCGTAAGCTGCTTTTTCGTTTTTCTGTTTTCACTTTCCGCTGTAATGTCCTGCAGCAACGACATGAAGGACATCAGCCGTTTCGACCGCCAACAGCGTCCCGACCAGGAGATACTCGACGGACACATATGGCGCAGCAACGAAGGGAAACTGCAGCTGGAGCTCGACGCGCCGCGCATAGTGCAGTTTCGCACGCCCGACACACGCACCATCTACCCCAACGGGGTAGAGTTGCGTTTTTATGACGGGGACCGCAGGCTGCAGACCTTCATCCGGGCCGACAGGGCCACCTCGTACGACGACCGCAACATACTGACGGCCAAGGACAGCGTGGTGGTCATCGACTACACCAACGGCGACACGGTGTATCTGGAAGACATCGTGTGGAAGTCGGACGAGGACCTTATCTACTCGAACCACAGCGTGCGAGCCGTGAACGGGAACCGCATCACATATGGCGACGGGTTCACGAGCGACGCCAACATGACCAACCTGCGCGTCACACGGCAGCGAGGCATCATTGAATTTGAAGAATAAACTCATGCAATATACAGCAAAAGAACTGGCCAAGCTAGTGAAGGGCACCATCGAAGGCAACGAGAACGCCCGAGTATGGAAGCCCTGCAAAATCGAGGAAGGCGAGGAAGGCGGCATCACCTTTCTTGGCAATCCCAAATACACCCACTACATCTACGAGAAAGAGTCGACGATAGTTATCGTAAAGAAGGACTTCGTGCCGGAGCACCCGGTGAACTCCACCCTCATCCGCGTTGACAACCCCTACATGGCGGTGGCCAAACTGCTCCACGCCTTCAACCAGCGGAGCAAACCGCCCAAGGGACGTTCGTGGAAGAGCAGCGTGGGCCGCGGCTCAAAGATTGGCAAGGACTGCTACATGGGCCCCTACGCCGTGGTGGGACGCCACTGCACGGTGGGCAACAACGTGAAGATATACCCCAATGCCTGCATCGGCGACAACGTGAAGATCGGCGACGGCACCATCATATACGCCGGAGTGAAGATATATGAGGGCGTCGAAATTGGACGCAACTGCATTCTCCACGCAGGCTGCGTTATCGGGGCCGACGGCTTCGGCTTCGCCCCCACGGGCGACGGCGGCTGGGACAAGATTGACCAGATTGGCAACGTCATTCTGGAAGACAACGTCGAGGTGGGTGCCAACACCTGCGTCGACCGTGCCACAATGGGCTCCACCATCCTGCATCAGGGAGTGAAAATTGACAACCTGTGCCAGGTGGCCCACAATGTGGTCATCGGCCAGAACACCGCCATGGCCTCGCAGGTGGGTATCGCTGGCAGCTGCAAGGTAGGCAGCGACTGCATCATTGCCGGCCAGGCTGGACTGGTGGGCCACATCACCGTGGGTGACCACGTGACCATCGGCGCCCAGAGCGGTGTAACCAACTCCGTAAGCAGCAACCAGACCATCTTCGGCAGTCCCGCCATGGAAGCCAGCAAACGCCGCAAGGTGGAGGTGCTGGTGCGCAACATCGAGAAACTGGCCAACCGCATATCTGCTTTGGAGAAGAAATGAAACCCGGCAAGATATCGCTTTTCTTCGCGTGCATTATTGTCGCGCTGGCGATCATCTGCGCCTGTTTCCCTTCCGATGGGGTGACCGTCGGAGGGCATTCTTTCTATTTGCCCTCCATCCACTCGCTGGCCGAGGCCAACAAGCCCGCCCCAGAGGTAGACCCCGAAGAGGAGCGCATGGACTCCATGCTGCTGGCCGAGGCGGAGGAAATCACCGACTCCATCGTCTACATCCAAGCACACTGCGACAGCAGCGACACCCGTTTCTGGCTGCCGGACAGCACTTTCTTCGACGCCTTCTGGGCTGCAGCCGAGGGTGCTGCGGACAACGACCGCGTGGTGCGCGTCATGCACTACGGGGATTCGCAGATTGAGATGGACCGCATGTCGGCCCAGCTGCGTGCCTACATGCAGGCGACCTTCGGTGGCGGCGGTCCCGGAATGATACCCTACCGCACCATCATTCCCACCTACGCCGTGCGTCAAAGCACCAGCGGCAACCTCATCCACCTCTCCTCGTTTGGCGACAGCACCGTCACACGCTCGCGTGGCAACTATGGACCCATGATGCAATGCTTCCGCATGGACGGACAGGCGACACTCACCATCAAGGCTTCCACACACTCGTCGGTCGACAACGCCGTGAAGCAGTTCTCGCGGGTGATGCTGGTGTTCAACAACCGTGGAGAAGACCTGCGCCTCAACATTGACAACAAAGAGGTTGACACTGCCTTTGCCGACAGCTACGGCAGTCACGGTGTGGGTGCCATCGACTACCGGACTTCCACGCCCCAGACCTACCTCCGCCTGCGCACCAGCGGCAGTGCCGACCTCTACTGCGTCACCGTCGACGACGGCC
Source organism: Bacteroidales bacterium UBA3684 (assembly GCA_002372855.1). Lineage (GTDB taxonomy): Bacteria > Bacteroidota > Bacteroidia > Bacteroidales > P3 > Colimorpha. Next base: position 15,690 of record DFIZ01000022.1, on the reverse strand, counting down.
CCGGCGTGGCGGTGGACAACATCCCCATGCGCGGTTGCTCCGGCCAGCAGTTCACCCTCGTCAACCGCAACCTCCTGACCCAAGCCTACGACATCCTCGACGTGGGAATGATTATCATGCAGTTCGGCGGCAACTCCGTTCCCTACCTTAACAACAAAAAATCCATAACAACCTACTGCCAGTCCATCGGTCGCCAAATTGACTATGTGCGCTCCTGCTGCCCACGGGCCAAAATCCTCTTCATCGGGCCCTCGGACATGAGCACACGAGTGAAAGACGCCCTGCAGACCTATCCATCGCTGCCCACCGTTATCGACAGTCTTATCGCCACCGTCACCCGGCATGGTGCCGCTTACTGGAGCATCTACCACGCCATGGGTGGATGGAACTCCATGGTGGAATGGAACAGGAAAGGACTCGCCGGGAGCGACTACGTGCATTTCACACCGCACGGAGCCCAAATCATGGGGACACGCCTGGCAGAGGCCTTCGCCGACAACTACCAACTCTATTGCCTGCGTCGTCGTTTGAAAGAAAACGCCAAAGAACAATCGCCACAATGAGAAAACACATTACACTACTGACCGCTCTTATGCTCTTTGCCATGTGGTGCCCGGCACAGCCACGTCCTGTGGAAGTGCCGAAAAACTACAATTTTATCTTCTACAACAACAATGACCTGCGCTACGACGCCGCGTCTCCCACCATGAAGACATTCTTCGAGAAGTGGCGCCGCGTCACCGCCACCCACCAGGGCAATGTCAATATTGTCCACATCGGAGGCTCGCATGTTCAGGCTGGCACCATGAGCAATACCATCCGCACCAACCTCATGCACGCCTACCCCGACCTCATAGCCGGCCGCGGCATGATATTCCCCTACTCCGCTGCCGCCAAGTGCAATAACCCTCGCGACTATCGCGTGCACTGCCCGCAAAAGGTCACCCTCACACGAAACATCTACAAGGAGCACACCTATCCGTTGGGGCTCTGCGGCATTGCCATCACCGCTGCCGACTCGGCTACCGAGGTGGCCATTGCAATGAATGAGCCCACTGTCGACTATTCGACCTCGCGAATCATCATCTTCGGCCATTCCGACGAGCATGTAGTGCCCCTGCTGCGCATCGCAGACCGCAACATTTATCCCTCATACGCCGACGCGCGGACCGAACGCTTTGTCTTCAACCTCAGTCAGGCAACCGACTCCTTCACCATACTCCTCCCCTGCCAGGCCGGGGAACGCTTCACCCTCACCGGCATCTGCCTCGACAACCGCCGGTCGGGATTCTCGTTCCACTCCATCGGCGTCAACGGCGCCTCTGTGCCCGACTATCTGCGCTGCCAGAACCTAACGCGCGACCTGCGACTGCTGCGGCCCGACATGGTCGTTTTCGGCATCGGCATCAACGATGCCTCGGGCAAGGACTTCGACACCGCCGTTTTCCGTGCCAACTACCTGGCCCTTGTCGACTCCATCCGCGTCATCAATCCCGACTGCGCCTTCGTCTTCATCACCAACAACGACAGTTTCCGACGCCAGCGCCGCAACCGCTACGAGGTGAACCGGAACGGGCTTTTGGCTCGCGAAGTATTCTACCGCCTGGCCAATGAAACCAACGGCGCCGTATGGGACCAGTTCGAGGTCATGGGCGGTCTCAAGTCCATGGACAAATGGTTCAAAGCCAAGCTGGCACAGAAAGACCGCGTACATTTCACGCAGGAAGGCTACGTGCTCATCGGCAACCTCTTCTACAACGCCCTCCTCGACGCCTACACCTCCTACACCAGGAAACATCCTGTCGACCGCCCCACTTCCACCGCCACTCCCGACTCCTTCACCAACCCCTTGGATTTCCTCAACCCCCTAAGCCAACAATAGCCCCTTGACCGACATACTCACATACCTCGCTTCGCTCTTCGCCTTCAACGACGACCACCCTCTGCTCTTCACGCAGATCCACTTCTGGGTGCTGTTCCTCATCATCTATCTCTTCTTCGGACTCATCGTCGCCCGCCAGCGTCGCCAAGCAGACGGCAGCCTCGACCCCACACGGCGTGTGCTCCGCAACGGCTACCTCTTCGCCTTCAGCCTGGTGTTCTACTATAAAACATCCGGCCTCTTCGTCCTGCTGCTTGTCCTGTCCACCCTACTGGGATGGGTACTCGGCATACGAATGGACCACACCGCCTCCAACGCCCGCCGCAAAGGGCTGATGGTATTCGGTGTCATTGTCAACCTCGCTATCCTCTGCTATTTTAAATACGCCTACTTCTTCACCGACATCTACAACGCCACCATCAGCCACTACTTCGGTTCCGAACCCCTGCAGGTGGTCAACCACATGGCTCTTTGGGCCAACAACCTCTTCCACACCAACCATTTCGACGCTTCCGTCATTCTCCTTCCCGTCGGCATTTCCTTCTTCACATTCCAGAACATCAGCTACATTGTCGACGTATACAAACGCAAGATTCCCCATGTGGGAAACATTCTCGACTTTGGCTTCTACACCGCCTTCTTCCCCCAGCTTGTTGCAGGACCCATCCTGCGCGCCGACCAGTTCGTCCCTCAGCTGTACAAGCCCTTCTTCCTAGGACGCCGGCAATTCGGCATCGCCGTCTTCTGGATATGCAACGGATTGATTAAGAAACTCATCCTAAGCGACTATCTGGCCGTCAACTTCGTCGACCGTGTCTTCGACAACCCCCTGCTCTACACCTCCTTCGAGAACTTCTCCGCCCTGATGGTCTATTCGCTCCAAGTCTACGCCGACTTCTCAGGCTATACCGACATTGCCATCGGCGTGGCCATGCTGATGGGCTTCTACCTGCCTGTCAACTTCAATTCGCCCTACAAAGCCCAAAATCCCACCGACTTCTGGCGACGCTGGCACATGTCGCTCTCGCGCTGGCTGCGCGACTACCTCTACATTCCCCTCGGCGGCAACCGCACAGCGGGTTTCGCCTCCTATTTCATCCTCGCTGCCATCCTCCTCATCGCCGCCTTCCGCCTGCAGAACCTCTGGTTCACCCTCGCGGTCTGCACCGTCATCGCCGTCGTGCTCCTCCTGCTGGCATTCCGTCCCTCGCATCGCCGCACCCTCGGCACCAATGTCAACAACATGGACACCATGCTCCTCGGAGGCCTGTGGCATGGCTCGTCGTTCAACTTTATCACCTGGGGCGGCCTCAACGGCCTGGGCATCTTGGTATACAAATGGTGGAAAGACCGCTCCTGGACCACACGCCTGCTGACACTCCTGCTGCTGACCACGGCCCTCACCGCAGCCTCCTACCTCGCCGAGAGTCCCCTCGTCAACCTCCTGGCCTTCTGCCTCCAGGTACTCCTCGGCGGATATCTCATCCTCTTCCTCCTCAGTCGTATCAAAAAAATATCCTCCGTCAACCGCCGACTGTCAACCGCCTGGTCCGTGCTCATCACATTCATCTTCATCTCTTTCACCCGCCTGTTCTTCCGTTCGGGTTCCAACCTCAATCCTGCCGAAGCCAACGAGACCGCCTGGAACACCGCCTCCCAGATGGTGGAGCGCATCGGCTCGCAGTGGAACCTTGCACAGATACCCGACATCCTCTCCAACTACGCCTCCGTGTTCATCCTCTTCGCTGTCGGCATGATTGTACACTGGCTTCCCACACGTTTCAAGCGCCGCTACCGTCTCTGGTTCGCCCGGATGCCCCTTTGGCTCATGGCAACCTTCGTGGTGCTCTTGGCCGTGGTTCTCTACCAGTTTGTTACCTCCGACCTCCAACCCTTCATCTATTTCCAGTTTTAAGTCATTAAGTCGTAAAGTCATAAAGCTATAAAGTTGTAAAGCAATTGATATGAAAATAAAATCCTCACCCTACAGCAATGTCCTGGCAGTACTCCTCAACCTGGTACTGGTCTATGTCCTGTATATGGTCACCCGTGTGGCTTTCATACTCGAGAACTGGAGCCTCTTTTCCGTCGACTGGAACCAGCTCTCCATGGGCGAACTTCTTGCCGGAAGCCTCCGGTTCGACTCCTCGGCCATTCTCTACACCAACTGGCTCTGGATTATCCTCATGCTCCTGCCCCTCCACACCAAGGAACGCCCCTGGTGGCACAAACTCTGCAAGTGGATTTTCGTTGTGGTCAACTCCCTCGGGCTTTGCCTGAACCTCGTCGACTCGGTCTATTCCCAGTTCACCGGCCGACGCACCACAGCCACCTTTTTCTCCGAATTCAGCAACGAGAGCAATCTTGGCGGCATCTTCTTCACCGAAGTCGCCAACCATTGGTACCTTGTCCTCCTCGGCCTGGCCCTCATCGCCGCCCTCTGGTTCCTCTACTTCCAACCGGACACAAAGACCGCACCCCAACCCCGCCACCTCCCCTACTACCTCGTCAACTCCCTGGGCCTCCTCGTGGCCATTCCCTTCTCCATCTTCGCCATGCGCGGCGGCTTCACACGCGACACACGCCCCATCACCATCTCCAACGCCAACCAGTACGTCCACTCCCCCCAGCAGGCATCCATCGTGCTCAACACCCCCTTCTCTCTCATCCGCACCATCGGCAAACATCCTTTCAAAGACCCCCATTACATGCCCGAGGAAGAACTCGCCACCTTCTTCACGCCCATCCATGTCCCCTCCGGCAACGACACCATCCCCATGGTCTCCGGACAGCGCAACGTCGTAGTGCTCATCCTCGAAAGCTTCTCGCGCGAATATTTCGGCTACTACAACCCCGGCCGCACCGAGAGCTACACCCCCTTCCTCGACTCGCTCCTTGCCCACAGCCTTACCTACGAGCACACCTTTGCCAACGGGCGCAAGAGCATCGACGCCATGCCCTCGTCGCTCACCTCGGTGCCTTTCTTCATCGAGCCCTTCATCCTCACCCCCTCGTCGCTCAACGACCTCACAGGCCTGGCCGACTGCCTCGGCCACAAGGGCTATTCCTCGGCTTTCTTCCACGGCGCCCCCAACTCGTCCATGGGCTTCCAGGCCTTCGCCCGCAGTGCCGGATTCCAGAACTACTACGGCATGTCCGACTACTGCTCCGACCCCCGCACCGGCGGCCGTTCCGACTTCGACGGCCACTGGGCCATCTGGGACGAGGAGTTCCTCCAGTTCACCGCCACCGCCATCACCGAACGCCTCCAGGAGCCCTTCCTGGCGGGCTTCTTCTCCGCCACCTCGCACCATCCCTTCCGCATCCCCGAACGCTACGAGAAGGTCTACGCCGGCGGCCCTCTGCCCATCCATCGCGCCGTCCAGTACTCCGACAACGCCCTGCGCCAGTTCTTCAAGACCGCCAGCAGCCAGCCCTGGTTCCGCAACACCATCTTCGTCTTCACCGCCGACCACACCAACCAGCTCCAGTACCCCGAAAGCCACACCTCCACAGGCCTCTTCTCCATTCCCATCGCCATCTACGACCCCTCCGGCGAGCTGCCCACAGGCCTCCAGAAAGGCGTCATGCAGCAGATAGACATCATGCCCACCGTGCTCCGCATCCTCGGCTACGACCAACCCTTCTCCGCCTTCGGCAAGAACATTTTCGACCCCGACGAGACCCCCTGGGCTGTCAACTACAGCAACGATGTCTACCAGTACATCGAAGGCGACTACACCCTCCTCTTCGACGGCGAGCGCCCCACGGCCCTCTACAACTACGCCGCCGACCCCCTCCAGCAGCATAACCTCCTCGACAACCCCGACCAACGCCAGCGCACTGACCGCATGCTCCATCGCCTCAAGGCCATCGTGCAGACCTACATGATCCGCATGACGACAAACCACCTTGTCATCCGTCCCGGCGACCTCGAACAATAACCACCGCAAAGCCAACGACACATGAACTTCAACGGGCTCATCATCGGCATAGCCACCTTCCTCATCATCGGGGCCTTCCACCCCCTCGTCATCAAGGCCGAATACCACCTCGGCGTGCGCTGCTGGCCACTCTTTGCCCTGGCCGGGGCAGCGGCCTGCATCGCTTCCCTCTTTGTGGCCAACATCGTGGCCGGCATCCTCCTCGGCGTTTTAGGATTCTCCTGCTTTTGGTCCATCGTCGAGCTCTTCCAGCAGCGCAAGCGCGTCGCCCGAGGATGGTTTCCCAAAAAGCCCAGCCGCAAATCCTGACTCCCGAAACCCGGATTGCACCCGTTTCTTTTTATCCTTTTTCGATACAAAACAGCCCCCGAAAAGGCAAAAATATAACCTTTTTGGGGCACTTACTGTACTACTACTGACTATCAACCTATTACAGCCTTACCAACTCCCTATCAACTCCCACGATGGTAGGAGTTGGTAAGGAGTTGGTAAGGACTTGATAGGGGGATGGTAGGTAGGTGGGAATAAAAAAATATATTTCCAATTAAAAAAAAGTTCGTATATTTGCATTTTCAAACCAACGTAAAAAATGAGTCACAAGACAGCAATAAAAATATATGAAATAGCTTCCTACGTGCTGATTATCGGCGCGACGGTGGTCTATTTTATGCTCAAATCGAGCGGCAGCATGCTCAACCTTTCGCTCACCATGATTCTCGTGGCTTTGGCCATCGCCATGCGCTGGATGATGGAGCGCCACCGCTTCAAAGCCTGCGAAGAGGAGTTGGACCAGATGAAAGACGACCTGCGCCGCCTCACCCAGCTCTACGCCGAGGAAAAGAAAAAGAATTCAAACAAATAAACAAACAAAAAATAATAAATTATTTTTTTTATGGCAACAACGACCGACATTAAAAACGGACTTTGCATCAATTTCAACAACGACATCTACACCATCGTTGAATTCCTCCACGTGAAACCCGGCAAGGGAGCCGCCTTCGTGCGCACCAAAATGCGCAACGTGAAGACCGGCCGCATGCTGGAGAACACCTTCCCCAGCGGCGCCAAGATCGACATTGTCCGCGTCGAGCGTCGCCCCTACACCTACCTCTACAAAGAGGGCGACATGCACGTCTTCATGCACACCGAGACCTACGAGCAGATCTACATCCCCGAGCAGATTATCAACGCCCCGCAGTTCCTGCGCGACGGCCAGTACGTGGAAATCACCGTCGACGCCGACACCGAGACCCCGCTGACCTGCGAGCTGCCCCCGTTCATCGAGACCGTCGTCACCTACACCGAACCCGGTTTTGCCGGCAACACCGCCACCAACGCCATGAAGGACGCCACCGTCGAACCCGGCGTGCAGGTCCGCGTGCCCCTCTTCATCAAGGAAGGCGAGCGTATCAAGGTCGACACCCGTACCAACGAGTACGCCGAGCGTCTGAAATAAAGAAGAGACATGATAGTGGGAAAAGAAAAATGGAAAATGGAAAGTGGGAAAACCTTCATCAGGTCTTTCCACTTTCCGTTTTCAGTATTGATCCTCCTGCTGGTGCTGTCTGGCTGCAAGCACAAGCAGGATGAGGGCGGTGCCGCCACACCGCAGGCCATCGACTATACGAAGGTGGAGACCCCCGCTTTCTCGGCCGACAGTGCCTACGCATACGTCGAAGCCCAGCTTGCCTTCGGCAACCGCATTCCCGGCAGCAAAGCCTGGCTGCAGTGCGCCCAATGGCTCCAGAACCAGATGGCACGCTGGTGCGACACCGTGCGTGTACAGGACTTCCAGGCCACCCTTTGGGACCAAAGCACCGTTCCCGGCAAGAACATCGTAGCCTCCATCAACCCCATGGCCGAGAAGCGAGTGCTCCTCGCCGCCCACTGGGACAGCCGCTCGTGGGCCGACCACGACCCTAGCGACGACCTCCACCGCAGCCCCGTACCCGGTGCCAACGACGGCGCCTCGGGGGTGGCCGTGCTGATGGAGATGGCACGCGTCATGAGCCAGATGCGCCCCGAAGGCGTGGGAGTGGACTTCCTCCTCTTCGACGTCGAAGACCAAGGCGCACCGGAATGGAGCGAGGTCTACGACGAGGACACCTGGTGCAAGGGCTCGCAGCATTGGGTCCGCAACCGCCACGTGCCCTTCTACACAGCCGTCTACGGCATCCTCTTCGACATGGTGGGCACCCAGCAGCCACGCTTCACACGTGAGCAAATCAGCCGCAACTACGCCCCCGGCCTCGTCGACAAACTGTGGACAGCCGCCAAGGCGCTCGGCTATGGCGACATATTTGTCGACGTCAACACCGACCCCATCCTCGACGACCACTACTACGTCAACCGCCTCAGCGGCATACCCATGGTGGACATCGTGCAAAACAGCGGCAACACCTCGTTCTTCGAGCACTGGCACACCACCACCGACAACCTTCAGGCCGTCAGCGCGGAAAGCCTCCGCATCGTCGCCGAAGTGACAATGAAAACTCTCTACGGCGACTATCCTGCTGGAAAATGAAAAAAGAAGGACCATCAAGACAAAGAAGGCTTGCGCGGATCTTCCGCGCAAGCCTGTTCTTCATTCTCCCCTCTTCGTGCCTCACTTTCAATTCCTGCACCCGCGAAAACATTTGCAACACGCCCTTCGGCGACGGAGCCATCATCAACATCTACCAGCCCGATTTCAATGCCCTCACCAACATCGGCGGCACGGTGACCATCAACCGTGGATACAAGGGCATCTTCATCCGCCGCACCACCTTCAGCGATTTTGTAGCATTCGAGTGTGCCTGTCCCAACGACAACGATGTGCGTCTGGAACCCGACCCTGACTGGGATGGCGCCGTACTGCGCTGCAGAGCCTGCGGGTCGCTCTACGAAACAGAGTATGGCCAGCCCCTCGAAGGCTCCGCCTCGGGTTGCCCGCTCTACGAATACAATACGCACTTCGACGGCTACACCCTGGAGATTTACAATTAGCGTTTCCTTCCCACCCCTTTCTGTAGAGACGCAGCATGCTGCGTCTCCCGGGTGTAGGCGTTCCACGGACGACGGACGCCCCGCAGGGGCGGAAGAACTTAGGCGGGGGCAACGCCCCCGATAAGGCAGTCCCCCAAAAACCAACGCCCCGCAGGGGCATAAGAATCCAACTCTTATGCCCCTGCAGGGCGTTTTTTTACACTATCACGCACCACGGGGGCGTTGCCCCCGCCTAAGTTCTTATGCCCCCTCCGGGGGCGGGAGACGCGGCATGCCGCGTCTCTACGGGTGGGGTAAAAAATAAACCCCCGCACGGTTTGCGTGCGGGGGTTGGGGGTGGTGCCGGCGGGACGCCGGCGCTCCATAGTGTTACTTCACGATGAGCTTGCGGATGGCGTTCTGCTGCTCGCCCGTGATGCGGACGAAGTAGGCGCCCTGGGCATAGCCCGTGAGGTCAAGGGTGATTTCTTCGTTCTCCACTCTCCACTCTCCGCTCACGCGGCCGTTCATGTCGACGATGGTTACCGTGGCCTGGCCTTCGATGCCGCTGATGGTGACAGTGGTCGTGGCCGGGTTCGGGTAGAGGGCAATGGCGGCGGAGTTGACGTCGTCGATGCCTTCGCCCTCGTCGGTGGTGAAGGAGGTGACATTGCTCCATGCGCTGTAGACGCCTTCGCCGCACACGCTGCGGACATAGACATCGTAAGCCATGTTGGCAGTCAGACCGGTGAGGGTGGCATTGTTGGTGCTGGCCTGCACGGTGGTACCGGCGCCCTGGTTGAAGCCGCTGGCGCCGTACTCAACCTCGTAGCCGTTCACTCCCTGAACAGCGGTCCAGCTGACCTGGGCGCTGTTGGTGGTGACGTTGCTCGCAGTAACTCCGCTGACAGACTGGCAGCTGAAAGTAGTGAAGGTGACAGGGGCGCTCCACTCGCTGAATGCCGTAGCGCTGCAGTTGGCGCGAACGGTCACAGTGTACACCACATCTGCGTTCAGACCGGTGATAGTGTAGGGGTTGGTGGAGGTAGTGAAGGTCTGGTCGTAGCCAATGCCAGTGACGTGGACATCCCAGCTGCTCTGGCCTTCGCCGGCAGTCCAGGCGATGGTGGCAGAAGTGAGGGTGACGTCGCTGACGGTGACGTTGGTGGGCGTCTCACAGTCAGGTTCGGGCAGCGCCTCGAAGTTGGCCACGAGAGCGGTGTTGGCCGTGACGGTGAAGGTGTAGGGATTGGCACTGCTGACAACGTTGCCGCTGACAGTCCAGTTGACGAACTGGTAGCCCTCGTTGGCAGTGGCCGTAGCAGTGACACTGGTGCCGGCGGCAACCGTGCCGTTGGGGCTGACCGTGGCCGTTCCCATGGTGGCATTGGCAGAGGTGGCGCTGACGACGAAGCTGGTCTGCGGGCCGTTGGCGCCGCTGATAGTGATGTCGTCGATGGCTACGCCGTAGCCCCAGTCGTCAACCATTTCGAAAGCCACCTGGTAGGTAGCGGTGGTGTTGGGGAGGGTGAGGGTGTCGGCAGTCCAAGTTGCGATGTTGGAAGTATAGCTGGTGATGAGGGTCCAGGGGTCGCTCTGGCTGGTGCGGTAGTAGACGTTGAGTTCATCCTGGTCGCCAGCCCAGACACGCTGGATGTGCCAGAAGGTAAGGGTGGCCGAAGAGGCACCGCCGAGGTTGAGCACGGGAGTGATGAGCTTGGTGACGTTGCCGGTGGAGGAGTGGGTGATGAGGACGTTGCCCGTGCCACCATGTGCGCCGGTAGAGGTGTTGTTGTCACCAGTGCCGATTCGCCACTGAGAGCTACCTTCCTGACTCCAGCACTCGATATCGCCACTGTTCTCGAAGTCGACGGTCCAGGGGAAGACGCTGACGACCTGGCAGTCGCGCACGCGCACGAAGACCGAGGCGGTGTCGGCGCCATAGCTGTTGGTGGCGATGACGGTCACGGTGTCCTCGCCAGCGACGGTGTAGGCAATGTTGATGCTGTCGCCGCTGCCGCTGATGGTGGAGGCGGCGAGGGTGTTGGTCCAAGTGTAGTTGATTCCAGTGGTGCTACCCTCGCTGAGGACAGCGCGGAAGCCCAGGTTGGTGCCGGCATCAGCGGTGGTGGCGTCGGCCACAATGCTTACGACAGGAACAAGGGTGGAGCGCACCTGGACGCTGTCGATGGAGGGGCCGTCGTCGTTGTAGCTGTCGTGGATAAAGGCGACGTAGATGGTTTCGCCGGCATAGGAGTCGAGCGAAGCGCTGTAGGAGTTCCATGCATCGGGCAGGTCGTTGTTAAAGAGCACGGTGCTGAAGCTGGCGGTGTCGGTGCTGGTGGTGGAGAGACGAACGGTGAGGTGGGTGTTGTAGCCATCATAGGAGGCACCGGTGGCTTTCCATGTCAGTGCAAGGCCGTCGGCATCGGATGGGACCTCGATAGCCGGAGTGATGAGCCAGTCGTTGGCGGCAGCATCTGCGTTGTAGCTCGAGGTGGCCTCGCCGTCGTTGAGGGTCCAGTCGGAATTGGTCTCGTTGTCGAAGCTGTAGGTGGTCCAGCACATCCAGGTGGCAGCGCTGTTGAAGTCCTCGAGCCAAGGAGCAGTGACGGCTCCGCAGGAGGTGTTGAAGGAGGTGGTGACGGGGTTGGTCATGGTGCCGTCGTCGCAGAGGGTGCGGACGATGACGGTGTAGGCCGTAGCGGCCTGGAGGCCGGTGAGAGTATAGGAGGTGTCGGTGAGTGTGGTGTTGACAGCCGTGTCGGAGCCGTTGACCACCACGAGGCTATAGCTGTTGGCGTGGGTGGGGTCGTTGATGGCGACGAGAGCCGAGGTCTCGGTGATGTCGCTGACAGTCACACTGACAGGACGCAGGCAGCTGGGAGCAGCGTGCACATCGATGGAGTCGATGAACCAGTACCAGTTGTTGGTACTGGGGGTGCTGTGGCTGAAAGCGATGCGGGCGCCGGCAGGGGCGCCGGCGAAGGTGATGTCCTCCTGGCGGTAGGTGTCAGAGGCAAAGTCATTGTAGTTCCACTGACTGACGGCAACGAAGGTGGAGGTGTCGGCGATGTTGGTGATGTAGCCAACGCGGAGGGTGCCGCAGCTGGAATTGGTGGCACTCTCGGGGCGGTGCATGAAGGACAGCTCAAGGGTGCTGATGTCGTTGTCGAACATAGGCAGGGCCACGATGCATCCCGCAGGATCGGAATAGGCAAAGCGGAGGTGGCGGCTGCCGTTGTAAGGATAGGATGTGGAGAGGTTGACATAGTTGACGGAGGTGCCGATGGCGGGGGTAACCTGAACCCAGCAGGGCAGGTTGGCGGCAAAGTCGGTGGTGGAGTAGGTGTCGAAACTCTCTGTCCACGGAGTGGCAATAGCGGTGCATGAGGTGTTGAAACTCGTGCTGGTAGTGGCGGTCTCGGTACCGTCGTCGCAGAGGGTGCTCACCAGGACGGTGTAGAGGGTGGCGGGCTGGAGGGTGTCGTTGGTATAGGTGTTAGAGGCGATAGTCTCATTGACCACGGTGTCGTTGCCGCTGAGAATGACGATGTGGTAGTTGCCGGTATTGTTGGCATCGTTGATGGCGAGGGTGACCGAAGTAGAATCGACGCTGGTGACATCAATGCTGGCGGGACGCATGCACGAGGGAGCCACGGCAACCGAAATGTTGTCCATGTAGGTGGAACTGCCGTAGGAGCTCTCTCCACGCAGGATGATGTAGACGGGGCTCTCGATGGTATCGGGGATGAGGAACTCATAGGTGTACCAACCGCTGGCGCTTTCGGCGGTCACCACACGACCGTCGGTCTGCTGATAGTTGCGGTGCAGGAAGCCCAGCTCGACGGCACCGGCGAAATCGTTGGTGTCGTTGACGAAGATGCGCACACCCTCGTTGGGATAGCTGCTGGTGTTGCGGTAGACATCGATGGAGAAAAGGTAGGCAGTACCGTCTTCGAACTGCATGGGAGGCAGTGCGAGCTTGGTCATGGTGCCACTGGACATATCGGGCAGCTGGAGCTTGTTGGTGCTATTGCCGCCCTGGGTGCTGGAGCTGACGGAGAAGAGGTTGGAGCCGCTGCCGCTGATGTGCACATTCTCCCAGCAGGGGTCGTTGAAGGTGCCGGTGGTGCGGGCGTCGAAGTTCTCGCTCCAGGGGAAGGTGGACACCACGTCGCAGGCGGTGAAGAACGAGGCCGTGGAGGGTGCGGTGTAGGTGCCGTCGTCGCAGACGGTGTAGGCATACACGGTGTAGGCCGAGCCGGAGGCGAGGCCAGTGAGGATATAGGGGCTGGTGACGTTGTCGATGGTGTCGCTATTGCTGCCGCTGACAACGACCAGGCGGTAGTTGCCAACCTCGCTGGCATCGTTGAGGGTCAGCGTGGCGCCGTCAGTGGTGACGTCGCTCACAGCAACAGCGGGACGCGTGCAGGAAGGAGCAACGTGGACATCGATGTCGTCGATCCACCACCAGTAGTTGGTGCCGTTGTTCACCTGCTGGATGGCGATGCGGGCGCCGGAGGGAGCGCCGGCAAAGGTGACAGCCTCCATGGCCATGCTGCCATAGTTGCCGCTGGTGCACTCGAAGCGGGCGGTCTGCACAAAGGTGGTGCTGTCGCCGACGCTGGTGATGTAGCCCACGCGGATGGCTCCGGGGCTGTTGGTGGTGCCGCTATAGTCGTTGCTGTTCTCGGCGCGGAGGTAGAAGCTCATCTCCATGCCGCTGATGTCGTCGGTGAAGGGAGGCAGGATGGCCGTCATGGGAGTTGAGGCGTAGCCGCTGAAACGCAGGGTGTTGCTGCCGGTGACAGCATAGCTGTTGACCACCTGGCAGTAGCCGTTGCTGCTGCCGCCCGTGGGCCACACGAAGTTCCAGCAGGTGACGGCGGTGTCGCGGGTATTGTTGGCGAAGGTCTCGAAGCTCTCGGTCCACGGCAGGGTGGTGATGGCGCCGCAGGCGGTGCGATAAGTGCCGCTGATGGCAAAGCTGCTGTCGCTGCCGCAGAGGGTGCGCACAACAACCTCGTAGACGGTGTTGGCACTGAGGCCGTCGATGGCGGCCACGGTGTCGGTGACCGTCAGGCTGCTCCACTCGTCGGAGCCGCTGCGATACTGCACCAGGTAGTCCGAAGCGCCGCCCTCGGGAGCATTCCAGCTGACAACGAGGGTATCCTCAGCAGCACGGACCAGGGTAAGATTGGTCGGAGCCAGGCACGTCGGGGCGTCGATGCAGGTGACGTTGATCTGGAAACCGGAACGGGTCACAGAACCGTCGGAATAGAAGGTCAGTGTGGCACCGGCAGGGCACATGAAGGGTCCAAAGGAGGTATTGGCATCGATGCCATAGTCGGTGAAGAGTTGCTCGCCGCTGGTGCCCATGCCATCGTAGATGCGGATGTAGTCATAGTTGCCTTCGGTGTAGGAGCTGCCACTGATGACGACCCACTTGGTGTCGTCGGTGGGGAGGATGTAGAGGGTGGAGTTCTGGCTGCTGGCGTAGTTGCCGTCGGGGCCGCCATTGTCGTAAACCACCGAGCCGCAGGTACGCAGCGTGTCGCTGCTGTTGGCGGCAAGGATATAGGTGCCGGGGGTGTGCTGGCGCGAAATCCACGTGCTGTGGCTGGTGCCGCAGAGAGCACGGACATAGAAGGTGTAGGTCACGCCGCCCTGCAGGGTGTCATACAGCACGGAGTTGTCGGTAGTGGTGAAGATATCGTACTCGCCGGGCTCGGCGCTGCCGACCATGAGGGCATACTCATAGTCCGTGGCCTCGCCCGTCCAGGAGAAGAGGGCGCTGTCGATGGAAGAGGAAGTGGTGGTGATGGAGGTCGGAGCCACGCAGTAGGCGTTGACCACAGTGGTGGCGGTGTCGGCGCCGAAGGAGTTGGAAGCAATAAGCATCACGGTGTCGAGGCCGGAAGCGGAGTAGGTGATGGTGAGCGTGTCGCCATTGTCATACATGGTGGCATCGCCGTTGGAGGCCATAACGGAACTCCAGGTGAGGGTCAAAGGCTGGGCACCGACAACGGAAGCACCGATGTTCAGGGGGCTGCCGATGGAAGCCGTCTGCGGGCCGGGGAGCATAACCTCGGGCATACCGGCTTCGCCGATGGTGACATCGTCGATACCAATGGAGCACATATCATTGCTGTTGTGGTGGCGGAAAACGATGTAGACCGTCTGTCCGGCATAGTCCTCGAGGGAGAAGGTCTTCTTGGTCCACTGCGTCTCGGTGGGCGACTCGCTGACCAGCGGCGTCAGGGCGTTGATGTCCGACGGCGTGGCGCTGGTGGAGACATAGAGCGAATACTGGTCGGGGTAGCCGCTGTGGCAGCCACGGATGACGTAGTAGCTCAGGTTCAGGCCCGTAGTGACGGTGATGGCGGGGCTGATCAGGTAGTTGTTGGGATACCAAGGATCGCCTTCGATATGGTCGTACGACCACGAGGATGCATAGCTGCTGCCGCCGTGGGGGATAATATCCTCGTCAGACCCGGTGGACGAAAACCAATTTTCGCCGTCGTTGTCGCCGTCGACGGTCGTCCAGCCGCCGAGGCCGCTCTCGAACCCCTGGGTGTAGGGGAAGGTGGTTATCTGCGCCTGCGCGGACCCCAGTCCCAGCAGCGCAAACAACGCGAGAAAACAGTAGTAACGTTTCATAACAGTTTTTTTGTTTGTTTAAGGTTAATAAAATATTTTATAATATTGTTCTCTACCAATAATCCTGTATTCCAACACAAAACACCGGACACACACAATCGATGTAAACTGCAAATATACACATTTTTTTGAAATATACACAACTTTTTTTTGAATGGAAAACCATCTTCCAAACCCCATCCCCCGAACCCCTCAAACAGGGGTTCAAGAGGTACCAAATTCGGCATTTCTTATATC
>DFIZ01000027.1 GCA_002372855.1 Bacteroidales bacterium UBA3684 | reverse complement strand
TTTTTCGCCTACGGCGGGATGTTTCAATCCGCGAAGCGCAATAATCTATAGGATTTATAGATTTCGCGAGCGTAGCGAGCAGGAGGATTAGAAGTCGCCAAGGGTCTCGGGCAGCTGGCTGAGGGCCTTGGGCAGGTCGTCGGCGCTGAGCACCGAGCCGTGGTACTTGTTGGTGTCCTGCATGAAGTCGACGCCGTAGCCCATCTTGGTCTTCAGCAGCACGCACACGGGGCTGCCCTGGCCGGTCAAGGCCTTGGCCTTGGCCATGCCGTCGAGCACCTGCTGCATGTCGTTGCCGTTCTCTATGACCACGACCTTCCACATGAAGGCCTCGAACTTGGCCTTCAGGTCGCCGAGGCTCATCACCTCGTCCACCGTGGCGTCGATCTGCTGGTTGTTGTAGTCGACGGTGGCGATGAGGTTGTCCACGTGCTTGGCGCCGGCGAACATGGCGGCTTCCCAGATCTGGCCTTCCTCGAGCTCGCCGTCGCCGTGCATGGTGAAGACGAGGTGTTTGTCGCCGGTCATTTTCTTTCCGAGTGCGGCGCCGACGCCGACGCTGAGGCCCTGGCCCAGCGAGCCGCTGGCCATGCGGATGCCCGGCAGGTTGTGCGCCGTGGAGGGGTGGCCCTGCAGGCGGGTGCCGAAGCGGCGGAAGGTGCTGAGCTCGCTGACGGGGAAGTAGCCGCGGCGGGCCATGGTGCTGTAGATGACGGGGGTGATGTGGCCCTGGCTGACGAAGAGCATGTCCTCGCCGTCGCCGCTCATGGTGAAGTTCTTGGGCTCGAAGTCCATGATGTTCCAGTTCATGGCCACGAACCAGTCCGCCGTGCCCATCGAGCCGCCGGGATGGCCGCTCTTGGCGGCGGTGGTCATTCTCAAAATATCGCGGCGCACCTGCGTCGCAATCTGCTGAAGTTCTGCTGTTGTTTTCATTATAAAATGTTTTTATTTATTTTCTTAATTTGAATACATACTGACGGGAGTTCTGGTCGACGGCGAAGAGTTCGTTGCCGTGGCGGGTGACGGAGACGGCGAGGGTGTTCTCGTCCCAGTCGTGGATGGTGCCGGTGCCGCGGTCGCCGCGCATGGTGACGTGGCCCCAGACGCGTCCCTGGGCGCCCTCGGTCTCGACGTAGATGGTCTCGGCCTTGCCCGTGGCCTTGGGGGCGGCGGCCTTCCTGGGGGCAGGGGCTTTGGCCACGGTGGCGGGAGCCTTGGCGGCAGGGCGGACGGCGGGCTTGGCGGCAGGCTTGACGGCAGGCTTGACGGTGGGGTCGAGGGCCGGGGCCTCCATGGGAGACAGGGTCAGCTCGACCGTGTCGGCAGCCGGTTGTTGTGCGCTGTCGGCCTCGGAGCCCTGCTGTTTGCAGCCAGGCAACATGGTGAGGGCCATCAGGGCCATTACCGTCGAGATCGTACTCTTCTTCATACTATTATATTTTAATGGTTCCAAACTTTCCAGTCGTATTCCGCCTCGGCCGCCCCGTCGACGAGGGGGAAGAGGTTGCGCCCGATGGCGGCCTCCACGCTGTCCACGCTGACGGCATAGTGGCGCGGCGAGAAGCTCTGCGGGTTGTTGTCCACCAGGAAGCCTACGGTCTTGTAGCCCTCGGAGGTGTTGACCGCCAAGGCCTTGAAGAAGGCACCGGGCACGGACACGCTGCCGATTTTCTGCGGGTTGTCGCTGTCGAAGATGGGGCCGCAGACGACCCACACGCGACCGTAGCGCTTGGCGAGGCGGCGTGTCAGCTCCTCGATTTTGCGCCAGGCCTGGGAGTTCATCTCGTGGTCCTGCGGGCAGATGTTGGTGAAGTAGTAGCTCTCCTCCAGGGCCTGGCAGCTCCAGCGCATGTCGGCGCGCGGAGCCATGTGGCCTTTGTCGTAGCCGCTGCGGCTGTAGTCTTCGCGGCTGGCCTTGGGCCATGCCACTCCGGGGTCGCGGCTGAAGCTGTACTGGCCGTCGTTCTGCCCGTCGGCCTCCTCGGCCGTCAGCTCCCACGCCACCCAGTCGGAGCAGAGCGTGGTGTGGTTGTACGACGCCGTGTAGCCCAAACGGACGACGATGTCCTCCGTGGGCTCGTAGGCCGGCAGCTCCAGCCCGGCGGGGGCTTCCGTTGCCACGGCCTGGGCCACGGCGTCCGCCGTGCGGAAGCAGCCCGACAGCATGAGGGCCGCAGTCACTATCATATTGGCTATAAACACCCTACTGCTCATACCTATAAATGCTTACAGTTCTACCTCCTCGCGGAAGGTGGGCACGCTGATATGTTTCCACCCGCGCTCGCCGAGGGTGTGGGCGAAGTGCAGCTGCGTCTCCTCCTCGCCGTGGACGACGAAGATGCCTTTGAGCTTCTTCTTGTCCTGGCAGGAGATGTAGCGTATCATTTCCTCGTAGTCGCCGTGGCCGGAGAGGGATTCGATGCGGCGCAGTTCGGCGCGCACCTTGTGGCGCTGGCCGAAGATGGACACCTCCTCGTCGCCGCGCATGATTTTGGCGCCGAGGGTCGACGGCTCGCAGTAGCCGACGCAGAGGATGGTGGTGGCGGGGTTGTCGATGTGGTTGGCCAGGTGGTGCTTCACACGGCCGGCCTCCATCATGCCGCTGGCGGCGATGATGACGCAGGGCTTGTGGCGTATGTTGAGCTGCTTGCTCTCCATGACGCTCTGGATGTAGTGCAGACGGTTGAAACCGAAGGGGTCGGGGTCGTTCTGGCAGTAGTCGGCGATGCTCTGGTTGAAGCATTCGGTGTGCAGGCGCATGATGTTGGTGGCGCTGATGCTGAGGGGGCTGTCGACGAAGACGTCGATGTCGGGCAACAGCTTGGCGTTCTCCAGGCGGTCGAGGGCGTAGATGATTTCCTGCGCACGGCCGATGGCGAAGCTGGGGATGATGAGCTTGCCTTTCTTCTTGGTGCAGGTGTCGAGCACGGCCATCAGCAGCTCCTGCTCGGCATCTTGAATGCTCTCGTGCAGGCGGTCGCCGTAGGTGCTCTCCATGATGAGGTAGTCCACCTGGGGGAAGGGCTCGGGGTCCTTGAGAATCTGCTTGTCGTAGCGGCCGATGTCGCCGGTGAATCCGAGACGTATCTTGCGGCGGCCCTCCTTGATTTCCAGGCAGACGCAGGCGGACCCGAGGATGTGGCCGGCGTCGAAGAACTCCACGGTGACTTCGCCTTCGATGTTGAACTTCTTGTGGTACGGCACGCTGATGAAGCAGCTCATGCAGGCTTGCGCATCCTGCTCGTCGTAGATAGGCTCGACAGGTTCGAGACCCTGCGCCTTGCGTTTCTTGTTGAAGGTATGCGTGTCCTGTTCCTGAATGCGGCCGGCGTCGGCGAGCATGATGGCGCAGAGGTCGCGCGTGGCAGGGGTGCAGAGCACAGTGCCGCGGAAGCCCTGCTTGTAAATGAAGGGGATGAGGCCCGAGTGGTCGATGTGTGCGTGGCTGAGCACCAGGTAGTCAATCTCCTCGGGGTCGAAACCGAGGTCGCGGTTCATGGCGTCGGTCTCCAGACCCTTGCCCTGATACATGCCGCAGTCGAGCAGAATCTTCAGTCCACTTTTGGTCGTTATGAGGTGTTTGCTACCCGTCACTTCGCGGGTGGCGCCCATAAATTGCAGTTTCATCGTTATTTATAGTTTTTATTTCAAAATGCAAATATACAAACTTTTCTCCAATCGCAACAAAAAAGTTATTCAACGATCACTTTCTTTGCTCCCATTTCGCCCACCCAGACGATATAGACGCCGGCGGCGGGAAGGGGTATCAGCACCTCGTCGGAGGTGGATAAAGCCGTTGCCACGAGACGGCCGGAATCATCATAAACACTTATTTCCATGCGCTTTGTACCGCTGACCATCACTCCCCTGCCCCTGGCCTGCACATGCCACTGCGGAAGGGCCACGGAGGGGGTACTGAGCTGTTCAAAAAAAGCCGTCAGCACCATGTCCTCGGTCACGGCGACACGTCGCGGGTTCTCGTGCGAGGCATCGCTCCATCCGGCAAAACTTCCCGCCAAGGGCAAGGCGCATACCTCGACCATCGTGCCCACGGGCACTTCCACCGTGCCGACACCCACGCCCAACGCCTCGTCCGACGTGCGGACACTCAGACTGGCCGTCGGCACGGATACGGTATCGGACAGCCGCGGGAAGAACATGGCCCACAGCATCTTGTCGCCCGTCAGGGTCAGCGGGCGCGGATTGCGCTCGTCGCCGTCGTTCCAGCAGATGAAAGTGTAGCCTGCCGACGGCACGGCGGTGATATTGAGCATGGTTCCGACAGAATATGTGCCGCCGCCGGTGACGGAGCCGCGCAGCGGGTCGTTGGCGGCAAGCGAGAGGGTCACCATCGGCCCGTCGGCCACCACGTTGCCAAAGTCGCTCCATGGCGCGGCGGCGGAATATGCCGCCTGACTGCCCGCGGGAACATGCAACGTGCTGGATGCCAGCGAGAGATTATAGAAGGAGTAGGGCGACGTGCGCGGCGGCGTGGGGCGGTTGCACCACACGTCGGACAGGGCCGTGCAGCCCTCGAAGACACGAAGGCCGACCGTGTCTATCGACGCGGGGATGACCACCGTCTGCAGGCCGCTGCAGCCGTTGAAAGCGCTGTTTCCCAACCACGTTACACCGCCTCCGATGGTCACACTGTTCAATCCCGTGCACCCGTAGAAAGCCAACTGTCCCACATGGAGCACCTCGTAGACCGTGCCGCCGTGGTTTACGCTCGACGGAATCTGCAGGTCGCCCGTGG
This sequence comes from Bacteroidales bacterium UBA3684, assembly GCA_002372855.1. Taxonomy (GTDB): domain Bacteria; phylum Bacteroidota; class Bacteroidia; order Bacteroidales; family P3; genus Colimorpha. The sequence continues at coordinate 17,266 of DFIZ01000027.1, read as the reverse complement.
GCTTTGTGTATCCGTCCCACCCGTTGACGGCCATACCGCCATGGTTGGGGTAGGTCACCTCCACGCCACCGGCCACGATGCTGAAATAGAGTGTCTGCCCGCTGCTTACAACCAGCGAGAAGTCCTGTGCCCAGACCGTCCAAGTCCAGACGCAAAACAGGAGAAATATTGCCAATCTTTTCATATATCCGCTATAACGGAGAAAAGTCTTTTTTATTGTAAACTTTTTTCATTCCATCCACAGCAGGCGAAAAAGATTTGGCAGAATGGTAAATTTTTACTATCTTTGCATTTTCTCTCCATGGAGAAAACCTCTTGTAAAGAATTGTAATATAATAACAAATATAGAAAAAGAACAGACGAACTATGGATAAAAAGTCGATTATTGGACTGGTTTTGATTTTCGGAATCTTTGTCGGCTATATGTGGTGGGTGTCGCCCTCGGCCGAGGAGCGCGCCAAGATGGAGGCCGAACGGCAGCACATGCTTGACTCGATGGCCAACGCGCAGCGTGTGGCCGATTCGGTGGCCGCCGTGCAGGCACAGCTCGACTCGCTGGCCGCCGCCGGCGACAGCACGGCCCTCGCCGCCACAGGCTCCAAGGCGATGGACATGGGGGTCTTCGGCCTTGCCGACCAGACCGAAGCCCAGACCTACGAGCTTTACACCGACCTCATGAACATCCATTTCAGCAACCTCGGCGCCAGCATCAATAGCTTGGTGCTCAACGAATACATGACCTACGACAGCAACGAACTGTGGCTCATCACCCCCTCGGACGACAACCTCAACCTCGTTTTCTCCACCGCCGACAACCGTGTGGTGAACACCAAAGACCTCGTCTTCACCCCCTACCTCAACGGCACGCCGTGGAACGACCTGAATTCCGCTGCCGCCGTGAAGGGCGACGACTCCACGGTGGTCAGCTTCCGCGCCGAACTTGCCGACAGCCTCCACGAGGGCTACCTGGAGTTCCGCTACACCGTGCACGGCAACAGCTACGAGGTGGACTTCGACATCAACTTCGTGGGCCTCGCCGATATCATCCGCTCCAGCAACTACCTCGACCTCAAATGGCACAACCGCATGAACCGCCAGGAGAAAGTCTCCGCCGGCAACCGCGGCAAAGGCAACCGCAACAGCGACCGCGAGCGCTACTACAGCAGCATCTACTACAAAGCCCCGACCGACGACGTGGACTACCTCACCATGGGCAGCGACAAGTCGGAGCAGGTGAAAACCAACCTCGACTGGATTGCCTTCAAGCAGCAGTACTTCTGCGCCATCATCACCGCCGAGGGCGAACCCTTCGAGAACGCCGACATCAAGGTGGAGACCGACAGCAAAGACACCTCCGCCCGATACCTCACCGACATGTATGCCGTCATCGGCATCCCCTACACCCCCGAAAACAAGGAGGTGAAGATGGGCTTCTACTTCGGCCCCACCAAGTACCGCGACCTCAAGGCCATGGACCGCGGCTTCGAGAAGATGCTGCCCCTCGGCTGGACCATCATCTCCAAGAGCATCAGCCGCTGGCTCATCATTCCGGCCTTCAACTTCCTGGAGAACTTCATGACCAACTACGGCCTCATCATCATCCTCTTCACGCTCATCATCCGCCTCATCCTCCTGCCTCTGGTGTACAAGAGCTACCGCGGCAGCGCCATCATGCGCATCCTCAAACCCGAGATGGACGCCCTCAATGCCAAGTACCCCAAGCCCGAGCAGGCCATGCAGAAGCAGCAGCAGATGATGGCCCTGCAGAAGAAAGCAGGCTACAGCCCAATGGCAGGCTGCCTGCCCGTGCTCATCCAGATGCCCTTCCTGACGGCCATGTTCATGTTCTTCCCCATCGCCATCGAGCTGCGCCAGAAACCCTTCCTCTGGTGCGACGACCTCTCCACCTACGACTCCATCCTCGACTTCGGATTCAACATCCCGCTCTACGGCGACCACATCTCGCTCTTCTGCCTCCTGATGTTCGGCATGCAGTTCTTCTACACCTGGTACACCATGCGCAACCAGAACATGAGCGGCGGCATGCCCGGCATGAAATTCATGATGTACTTCATGCCCTTCATGATGCTCTTCATCTTCAACAGCCAGAGCGCCGGACTCAACCTCTACTACCTCATCTCCCTCACCTTCACCATGGCCACCATGATGCTCATCCGCCGCTTCACCAGCGAGAAGAAGGTCCGCGCCCACATGGCCGCCTACGACCAGAAGCACGCCAACGGCAACGGCAAGCCCAAGAAGAAGAGCAGCTTCGCCAAACGCCTCGAAGAGATGCAGAAGATGGCCGAGCAGATGCAGAAGCAGCAACAAAACAACAAACGATAATATCAATCCCTAAAACACAAATATTATGGTTTTAACCCTTGTAACAATATTTATTATCGGATACTTCTTCATCGCGATGGAGCATCCGCTCAAAATCAACAAAACGGCATCGGCACTGATGCTGGGCACGCTGCTTTGGACGGTATTCGTCTTCTGCAACGCCACCTTCGACCCCTCGATGGACTCCGACACATGGCACAAGTTCATCAGCGACCACTTGGTGGAGAACCTTGGCGAGACGGCGGAAATCGTATTCTTCCTCCTCGGAGCCATGACCATCGTCACCCTGATTGAGGACTATCAGGGCTTCCGCGTCATTACCGACAAGATTACCACTACCGACAAGAAGAAGCTCCTCTGGGTCATCAGCATCCTCACCTTCTTCCTCTCGGCCCTGTTGGACAACATGACCACCGCCATCGTCATGGTCGCCCTGCTGCGCAAACTCATTGCCGACAAGAAGGAGCGCTGGCTCTACGCCGGCATGGTCATCCTCGCCGCCAACGCCGGCGGCGCTTGGAGCCCCATCGGCGACGTAACCACCATCATGCTCTGGATCAGCGGCCAGGTGACCACCGTCAACATCATCGTCAAAACGCTCATTGCCTCGCTTGTCTGCATGGTGGTGCCCGTGCTCATCATCGGTTCCACACTGAAAGGCGAAATCCAGCGTCCCGAAGAGTCTAACAGCGGCGTGGAAATCCCCGTCAAGCTGCGCAAACTCGTCCTCTTCATGGGCATCGCCGCCCTCATCTTCGTCCCCGTCTTCAAGACCATCACCCATCTGCCTCCCTACCTGGGCATGCTCTTCGGACTGGCCATCCTGTGGGTAACCACCGAAATCCTCAGCCGCAAGTACGAGAAAGAGGGCCACAAACTGCCCACGGCAGTCTCCACCCTCGAGCACATCGACACCCCCACCATCCTCTTCTTCCTCGGCATCCTGATGGCCGTCTCCTGCCTGAAGGTGAGCGGCATTCTGGGCAGTCTGGCCGGCGGCCTCAACGGTGCCTTCGGCACCGAAGCCCCGGGCTTCTTCTTCATCGACCTCATCATCGGTGTCCTCTCGGCCGTGGTCGACAACGTGCCGCTGGTGGCTGCCGCCATGGGCATGTACCCGCTGGGCGACGGCGCCATCTTCGACGTCAACCATCCCTTCTGGGAGTTCCTCGCCTACTGCGCCGGTACCGGCGGCAGCCTCCTCATCATCGGTTCCGCCGCCGGCGTGGCCGTGATGGGTATGGAAAAGATCGACTTCATCTGGTACCTCAAGAAAATCTCTCTCCTCGCCCTGGCAGGCTACGTTGCCGGAGCCATTGTATTCATCCTGATGGATGTGACCCTTTTTGAACAAGTAGCATGGTTAAGAGACTTGGCATAGCATGGCGGCTGTGGCGCCAGCGTCCCTGGTGGCGCAAGGCACTGAACGTCGCAACCCTCCTTTTCGCCCTGGCAGGCGCCGCCATCATCGGCGCCTGGGGGCTCTATCAGCTCGGAGTGACCAACAACGGCGGCGCGGTGGACAAGAACTACCGTTCTCTGTTGGCGGTGTCGGAAATCGAAGGGCTGAAGGATGCCCAGCTAACGCAGGAGCAAATCGATGCCGAATGGGCGCTGCGCTACGCGCGCCTCGCCGCCCTGGCACGCTACTATCCCGTCAACGCACGCCTCATCCTCAACGCCGCGCAGCACAGCGACGACCCCCTGGCGGTGGACCGCATGATCGAGGCCGCCAAGGTCTACATGGGCGAGAACGCCGAACTCGACAAACTGGGCACACTCCTCTGCAACACCCTGCAGAAAGTGCCGCAGCAGCAGCGAGGCAACGTCATCCCCTGGATGGACGGCCCCGAATGGCCGGCCCTGAAGCAGGCCATCCTGCGCGACAGCGCCCTCATCCGCGAGGCCGGACGCCTCTCCGGCGTCGAACCGCGACTCATCGTCGGATGCCTCGTCGGCGAACAGATACGCCTCTTCAACTCCAAGCGCGAGATGTTCAAGAAGTACCTCGGCCCCGTCAAGGTGCTCAGCGTGCAGAGCCAGTTCAGCTACGGCGTCAACGGCATCAAGGACTTCACCGCCAAAGCCGTCGAAGACCACCTGAAAGACCCCACCTCCGAATACTACATGGGCCCCGCCTACGAGCACCTGCTCGACTTCGAGACCGACGACCACGTCACCGAACGCTACAACCGCCTCGTCGACTACCGCAACCACCTCTACTCCTACCTCTACACCGGATGCATCCTGCACCAGACCATGCTGCAATGGCGCCGCGCAGGCTACGACATCAGCGACCGCCCCGACGTGCTCTTCACCCTCTTCAACGTCGGCTTCTCGCAGTCCGTCCCCAAGGCCAACCCCGTGCCCGGCGGCAGCCACATCACCGTCGGCGACACCAAGTACACCTTCGGCGCCCTGGGCTTCGACTTCTACTACAGCGGCGAGCTGGCCGAAACCTTCCCCTTCCAGCGCGAACGCTTTGCCACCAACCAACGCCCCCTGACGGCGGAAGACGTGAAGCGCATACAGGACAACATGAGCGACTGCAACCGCCCGGAACGCGGCCTCGAATACCGCCGCGACTCCGCCACCGCCACTCCGCAGGAAAAACCCGACCCCTTCGGCGTGGACCACGAAAAAGTGACGCCCATCGAACACACCGCACAATAAAACAAACAAAAGTGCGTTAATGCATGTAATAGAACATTAATTATTAACCCCCAAAAACACAAAAAAAATGATGAAAAGAATCCTTATGATGGCCTTCGTGGCCACGAGCATGCTGCTGGCTACCAGCTGCAGCAAAGACGACGAACAGAAAGTCTTCTCCGGCAACAGCCTGAAGGGCACCACCTGGGTGGCCAACATCGACGAGAGCACAACCGAGAACAATGGCGGCCAGGAAATGACCATGTCCATCAAGGGCAAGATGTCCATTACGTTCAACACCGAGACCGCCGGCACCGCCACTGCCGACTTCGTCATGTCCTCCACCTACATGGGCCAGTCCTTCTCCGAGCCCACAAACGAAACCGTCGACTTCACCTACACCTTCGACGGCAGCAAGGTGACCATCACGCAGACGGATGAAGATGGCGAAACCGACTCCTTCGACCTGACGCTCAACAGCAACAAGACCGCCCTTGTGGGAGTGCAGAACAATTTCGCGGTGGAATTCTACCTTCAGTAGAACATCCCTGTCGCCTCCATTGTCATTAAATCCATAAAACTTTAAACCTTAAACCCCAAAAATTCATTATTATGAAAGCTTTACGCAAAATGCTGATGGCCTTCGTTGCCATCGCGACCCTGGGCCTCACCACGGCCTGCGAGAAAGACAACAGCGAGCCCGCCAGCGGCAACACCGACGGCAACATCGTCGGCACCTGGAAGGTGGACAAAATGACCCTCAACGGCATGTCCATGAACACCGACAGCCTCAACATCGCCATCCTCGTCAACAGCGACGGCACCGGCGTAGTCTCGCGTCCCGACGCCACCCTCTCCTTCGCATGGAGCCAGAACGGCACCACCCTGACCATCACCCCCACAGCCTTCGGCAGCTCGTTCGACTACACCATCACCCTCCTCACCGACACCGAGGCCAACATCATCGGCACCGTGGTCCCCGGCACCGACATGCAGGGCGATGTCTCCGTCCACATGGTGCGTATCGCCAACCCCGGTGACGACCCCGATCCCAACCCCGGTGACGATCCCGGTGACGACCCCAACCCCGGTGACGACCCCGGTGACGACCCCAACCCCGGCGACGATCCCGGCGACGACCCCAACCCCGGTGAGACCGGCGAATTCCCCGCCGGCACTGCCTGGACCTACAGCTACTCCAACACCGTCACCCAGGACAACATGACCATCACCGTCAACCTCAACATGGACCTCACCTTCAACGCCACCGGCAACACCGGCTCCATGCACATGGTGGTCTCCGCCATCACCATGGGAATACCCATGGGCGGCACTGAGGAAAACATCAACTTCTCCTACACCTACGACGCCACCACCCACACCGGCGTGGCCACCGGCAGCCTGCCCGGCACCAGCACCGAGACCCTGCCCTTCACCTACAACCCCGACGACGACACCATCGTCATCGAGGTGCCCGCGGATGCCACGCAGGACCAGGATTTGCCCATCGAGCTTCCCTCCTCCCTGGTGTTCACCCGCGTGAACAACTAACGACGAATCTTCACTCAATATGTTTGTTCAACCGCCGCAGCTTCAACAACTGCGGCGGTTGCTTTTTCCCCCTGCCACCCCCTTCCATCCCCCCTTCCATCCCCCCTTCCATCCCCCTTTCCCCAACACTGCCCCGCCGTCCCTCCGCAAGCCACCCGAGAGGGGTCGAAGAGGTACATAATTCGGCATTTCTTATATCGTTCTTATATCGTTCTCATATACTTCTCATATACTTCTTATATAGGTGATATAAGAAGTATATGAGAAGTATATAGGAACTATATGAGAAGGGCCGAATTATGTACCAGTTATGAGTTAGGAGTTATGAGTTAAGAGTTAATGTAGAGAGGCGGGGCGTGCCCCGCCTCCCGGTAGGCATGGTCAGTCGGCCTGGCCGGCGTCGGGGTTCTCGGGGCGGAGGCTGACGGCGGCGTAGTTTTTGAGGTCGATATACTTCTTGGCGAGGTCGCGGAGCTGCTTGGCGGTGACGCTGCGGACCATTTCCTCGTAGCGGGCCAGGTAGTCGTGGTCCTCGTCGAATGAGTAGGCGCTGGCAATCTGGCCGTTCCAGTAGCCGTTGTTCTGGCGGTTGGTGCCGTAGTTGACAATCATCTGTTCCTTGGCCTTGGCGAGGGTCTTCTCGTCGCAGCCGCGTTTCTGGTACTGGCGGAGGATGTCGAGGCAGTCCTTCTCGATTTTCTGAATCTTGTCGGGGTCGCAGCCGATGGTGAACTGCCAGGAGACCTGACCGCGCGGCATGCGCTGGTAACTGATGCCGGCCGAGGGGCTGTAGGCGTCGCCGTTCTTCTCGCGGATGATTTCGAGGGTGGTGATTTCGAGGGCGTTGCTGAGCACGCTGAGGGCCACGCGGGTCTGCGGGTCGAGCTTGGTGGCGTCGACGTCCATCTCGCCCTGGACGATGAGCATACCCTGGCGCTCAATGCCTTTGACGGCCTCGCCGTGCACGACGCCGCGGGCGAAGGCGGGTGTGCGGTCGATGTAGCGTTCGGCGCGCTGGCTGCCGTCGGCGGGCAGGTGGTTGAGGTAGCGGGCAATGAGGTCGATGTCGGCGTCGGAGATGTTGCCGGTGAAGAAGAAGACCTGGCCGGAGGCGTCGTGGAAGCGTTCGCGGAAGATCTGCAGGGCGTGGTCGGGGTCGAGGGAGGCAATCTGGGCCTCGGTGGGAACAATGACCTGGCGGTGGTCGTTGGGGTAGACGGTGCGGAGGTAGGTCTGGGCGAAGGCCACCTGCGGGTTGTCGGTCACGAGCTTGATTTGGGAGCGCAGCTGCTCGGTGGTGCGGGCGAAGACGTTGGAGTCGGTGCGCGGAGCGGAATAGTAGAGGCATACGAGCTGGAGGGCCGTTTCAAGGTCCTTGGGTGCGGCGTAGCCTGCGAAGCCCTGCTCTTCGGAGCCGATGTAGGGCGAGACGGAGAGGGAGCGGCCTTTGAGTTTCTTGCCCACCTCGTTGGCGGTGAAGCCGGCGATGCCGGAAGCGTCGATGAGGCTGGCGGTGTTGGAGACGAGGTAGTAGTCCTCGTCGCTGTAGAGCGAGGAGCCGCCGAAGCTCTGGGAGGAGAAGATGATTTCGTCGGCCTGGAAGTCGGTTTTCTTCACCACGAACCGGACGCCGTTGGGGCAGCGGTACTCGGTGTAGTCGAGGGCGTCGTTGTGGAGTACGCGCTGGGGCTTGGCGGCGGGCACGTCGTCGGTGAAGAGGGGCGCTTCCTTGTAGGTGTCCACCCAGGGGTCGGTCTGGGCCTGGCGGCAGTCGGCGATGATGTTGCGGAGGTCCTTCTCGGTGGGGACGCGGTAGCCGTCGCGTTCGGGGGCGGTGAGGTAGACGACGAGGTTGTCGTCGGTGATCCAGCTGGAGACCATGCGGTTGCACTCGTCGAGGGTGACCTCGGGGACGAACTCCTTGGCGTAGCGCCATTCCTGGCGGATGCCGGGGATGACCTCGCCGCTGAGGAAGTGGCGCGTGTACTCACCGGCGAGGGCGTCGCTCTCGGTCTTGTCGGCCTCCTTGGCCATCTGGGTGTAGAAAGAGACGAGGGCTTCCTTCTGGCGTTCCAGTTCGGAGAGGAGGAACCCGTGCTGGTCGAGGCGACGCATCTCGGTGAGGAGGAGGCGTGCGGCCTCGTCGATGCGGCTCTCCTTGGGCGAGGCGGAGAGGGTGAAGTCGCCGGCCTCACGCACATAGCGTGCAATGAAACCGTTGCGTCCGGCGCTGGCGCCCATCATGGGGGCCGCGGGGTCCTCGCAGAGGTCGCCGAGGCGTTCGTTGACCATCATGCCGACGAGCGAGGCGACGAGGTCGCGGCGGTAGTCGCCAATGGTTCCGACGGGCTCCTTGGGTCGTTTCCAGATGAAGGCCAGGGCGGAGGAGGTGGCCTCCTTGTCGGTGGCTACGGCCACGAGGGGCTCGCTGTTGCCCTCTATGGTGAAGACGGGACGGGGCTTGGGGTTGGCGGCTTTGGCATGCTGGCCGAAGACGTCGCGCACACGCTGTTCCATGGCTTTGGCGCCTTTCAGTCCGTTGTACTCGAAGTCCTTGAGGTCGCCGACCACGACGATGGCCTGCAGGTCGGGGCGGTACCAATCGTTGAAGAAGTCGACGATGGCCTGGCGTTTGAAGTTCATGATGACCTCCTCCTTGCCGATGGGCAGGCGGTCGGCGTAGAGCGAGCCGCGGAAGACGATGGGGAAGGTCTTCTTGCGGAGGCGGTCGCCGTGGCCCACGCCACCGCGCCATTCTTCGTGGATGACGCCGCGTTCGGATTCAATCTCCTGTTGGTCGAAGAGGATGTTGCCAGCCCAGCCGTCGAGGATTTCGATGCCCATGGCCACCATTTCGGGGTCGGTGGAGGGGATGTCGACGTAGTAGACCGTTTCGTCGAAGGAGGTCCAGGCGTTGATGCCGCGGCCGAACTCGATGCCGTGCTCCTGGAGCTTTTGAATCATGGTGTTGTGGGGGTAGCCCTTGATGCCGTTGAAGGCCATGTGCTCGCAGAAGTGGGCCAGGCCTTGCTGGTCGTCGCGCTCGAGGATGGAGCCGGCGTTGCTGACGAGACGGAACTGGATGCGTTCTTCGGGCTTCTTATTGTCACGGATGTAGTAGGTGAATCCGTTGTCGAGGTGGCCGATGATTACCTTCTTGTCCACCGGCACGGGGGCCGAGAGGTCGGAGGGGCGAGTGGTTTTGTTGTTGCCCAGTTGGGCGAAAGCGCTGGCGCAAAGCACGATGGCCAGCAGGAATGATGCTATACGTTTCATTGTTTTTTCGATAGGCCTCCCCCCTACCCCCCGTTGCCGGGAGGCAACGAGGGGCGCGAGGTTTTGCCACGGCCCGGGTGGCGTTTAATAAGGTTTAAATAATTTTTTGGGAGTGACAGGGAGTGACGTGGAGTGAGAGGGAGTGAAAGGACGATGGTGTCGTCTTGAACATTTGTCCTTTCACTTCTTTTCACTCCCTTTCACTACTTTTCACTCCATTGTATTTTCGTTTTTCAACTCGTCGAGGCTGATGCCGAGGAGTTGCATTTTCTGGCGGATGAGGGGGAGTTCCTCCTCGAGGAACTGGCGTCGCTGCTCGTCGAGGATGCGCTTCTTGGCGTCGGGGCTGACGAAGTAGCCCACGCCGCGGCGGTTGTAGATGATTGCTTCGCCCTGCAGGTGCTCGAAGGTGCGCATCACCGTGTTGGGGTTGACGCCCATGTGCTCGGCGACGTCGCGCACGGAGGGCATGCGGTCGTCCTCGGGGGGCTGCCCGTCGAGGATCTGCTCCATGAGACGGTCGGCAATCTGCAGGTATATGGGTTTTTGTTTCTTGAAGTCCATAGATGAGGGGTTTTTAGAGTTTACCTTTGCAGCGGTTGAATTCGACGATGCGCATCTGGCGGCCCTGCGGGTCGGGGACGATGCGGAAGCCCATGCTGTCGAGCCAGAGGCTGTCGGTGGGCCAGTCCTCGTTCATCCAGCGCACCTCGGTGGGCAGGTCGGCGGGGACTCCAGGTCCCAAGGAGACGGGCATACGGTAGGCGTCGCGGAGCTGGTGGACGGCAGAGATGGCGCAGAGGAAACTGCGGTCGGGGTCCGGCTCGCCGTCCTTCATCTCCACATGGAAGAGCACCGAGGAATCGACGTCGACGCCGCTCATGTGCCGGGCGTAACGGGCGGAGTCGTAGAGTTCGAGGAGCTGCAGGGGCTTGTAGATGGTATCGGCACGGAGGATGCCACGGTCCATCATGGCGTGGAGCAGGGGCGTGTAGTCGTCGGGCTGCGAGGGGTTGCGGTCGGCGATGTAGGCAGAATAGCTGGGGAGAAAGTCCTGTTTCGCTTCGTCTACGACAAACATGGTGGTGTCGTTGCTGATGTCCATGCCCAGGAACCTCGCCAGCCCAGGCACTGTGGAGGTATACAGCAGGGTGTCGGCTAGCTCGTCGAACTCATAGTGATCAAACATGTTGTGCGAAACGAGATGCAAGGTATAGCGGTCGGTCTCGATGGTTTCATCGACGTCGCGGTTGATGTAGCAACCGCAGAGGGTCGTGCATGCCACAAGGACAAGAGAAAGAATCTTTTTCATTTGTCTTAACTACTTTAACTACTTAACTTCTTTAACTTCTCTATCTTCTCTATCTTCTCTATCTTCTTTATCTTCTCAAAACATCAGTACGGCATCTTCTTCAGGCGACGCCAGGCCATCCAGGTGAAGAGCACAGCGACAATGATGTTGACAGCGGCAATGATGCCAAAGAACCAGTTGAAGATTTGCTCGGGAGTCCAGCGGCGGAAGGTGTCGTAGAGCCACTCCATAAAGTCGGGGTTCTGGGCCAGGGCCATAATGACGGGGATGGCGATGATGGTGAGTACGAACTCGATGAGGTAGAGCACGAGGAAGGTGTAGAGCACCTTGTGTTTCTTGAAGAGGGTGGCGGCATAGAGGAAGAGGGCCGGCGAGGCGAAGTAGGAGGAGTAGGCGGCGGCGGTGAGGAGCCAGCTGTGGAAGCCGGGGATGGTGTCGTCGTCCATGGGGATGCCGGTGAAAATGGGGAAACCTGCGTCGCCCTGCCACAGCCACTGATGGTAGGGGCCTGCCGGCATCAGGCGCAGGATGATGTCGAGCACCATGCTGCCCAAGTAGACCAGCACGGGAGCCACCACGAAGGTGTAGAGCAGGATGCTGAGAAACTTCTCCAGCTTGGAGGCGGGGAGCATGGCATAGTAGATGCCCTCGCCCCGGAGGTTCATGGTGCGGTAGAGCCGCGAAGGCAGCATGACGGCCGCCATCGAGCTGACACCCATGATTATGGCCACGCGGTAGTTGGGGTCGATAACGAAATCGCGGCTGATGACCAGCGACAGCAGCCAGACGGCGAAAGGCAGCGTGGCCAGCACAATCATCGTTGTGCCAAACATGGGCCAAAGGTTGCGAAAGTCTTTGTTGACAACCTTGCAAAAACGGTTCCAGTCGAATGTATTGTTCATTGTCGGTTTAAGGGTTAAGGTTTACGGTTTAAGGTTTACGGGTTAAAATTTACGGGTTATGGGTTTAATAGGTCATGTGGTCCATGCGCCAGCGGCTGAGCCAGGCCAGGAAGAGGGTTACGGCAACCTCGACGGCGATCACAATCCAGTAGGCCTGCGGCATGCCGTCGAAAAAGAGCGGGGGAGCATACAACATCCCGATCATCCATAAGAACATCAGCACCATCATCGCGAGACGGAGGTTGTTTTTGGTCAAGGTGTTGGCCCAAATCATTCCGAACACCGGACCCAGGAAGGCGAACACCGACCCCACAACCATCGGCAGGTCGATGAATTGGAATGTCTGCGACTGCCAGAAATACTTCGTGTAGCCCGGCAGGTGCACCGCCGTGAGCAGTACGTCGACCGTCAGACCGATGGCCGTCAGCACCACCGCCATCAGCACCATCACCGTGGCAATCGAAGCGTGCTTCTCGGCCTTGGTGGCAGGCAGCATGGCGAAGTAGATGCCGCGTTTCTTGTTGCCCATGTTGGGGTAGACATTGCTGGGAACCATCAGGGCCCACCATGTCACCATACCAATCATCAGCACCAGCCTGTAGAAGGTGCCATGGGTATAGTCGTTGCCGAGCAGTTGCTGGCTCAGCACCATCAGCGGAGAAAAGGTCAGCGCCAGGCTCAGGCCCGAAGAGATGTACTCCTTGGGGCAACTGCGCACATCGTGCCACACCAGCCGGCAGAAACGCTTTATGTCAAACGAATTGTTCATAATATCTCGGCCTCACCCCTAGCCCCTCTCCCAAGGAGAGGGGGATAAAGGTTACCTCGCCTATGGTTTCTATTGGTTAGACTTATTGGTTTCATTGTCGGCGGCAGTGCCCTTCTCCTTCGGAGAGGGGTTGGGGGTGAGGCCTATTTCTTTGATGATATTCTTGTTGCGCAGCACGGCGTTGAAGAGGGCCTCGATGTTGAGCTGGCTCTCCTCGCCGGTCTGGTTGGGGACGACGTTGAGGAAACCGCCGGGCTGCATCTCGCTGTAGAGGGCGTCGGGACGCTGCTCGCCGCCGTACTCGAAGAAGAGCTTTTGCTGGATGCGCTGCACCGAGGCGTCGAGCAGGACGGCGTTGCTGTTGAGGATGACGATGGGGTCGATGAGGTTCTCCACGTCCTTCACCTGGTGGGTGGAGATGATGATGGTGTTGCGCTCCTCGAGGCGACGGCTGAGGATGGAACGGAACTGGGCCTTGCTGGGAATGTCGAGGCCGTTGGTGGGCTCGTCGAAGAGCACGTAGTCGGTGCCCAGCGAAAGGCTGGCGGCGATGAGGCTCTTCTTCTGCTGGCCGAAACTCATCTCCTTGAACTTGCGGTCGGGTTCCACCTCCAGCTCCTGCATCAGGTGTAGGAAGGTGCCCTGGGCGAAGTTGGGATAGAAGGGCATCAGCTCGTCGACATAGCGCTGCGGGGTGGAGTTGTCGGGCAGCGACACCTCGTCGGGCAGGAAGACGATGCGCTGCAGCATCTCCGGCTGGCGGTCGTGGGCGGTGAGGCCGTCGAGGGTGACGGTGCCGTGCACCGGACGCAGCAGGCCGCAGATAAGCTTGAGGAGGGTGGTCTTGCCCACTCCGTTCTCGCCCAACAGGCCATAGATGCATCCCTGCGGGAACGTGAGATTGATATTGTTGAATACTGGCGACTTCTTATAGCTGAAGTCAAGGTTGCGAATCTCGATCATGACTGTTTATTTTATTTTTTATATCTAACTGCCGTACCGTAAACAAGCACCTCGGCGGCCTGGGCCATAATGGCGCTGGTGGTGTAGCGGATGCCGATGATGGCGTCGGCCTCCATCTTCACTGCCTGGTCCACCATGCGCTGCGTGGCCTGCGCGCGGGCTTTCTCCATCATGCCGGTGTAGCTTTTCAGCTCGCCGCCGATGATACCTTTCAGCCCCTGGCCGAGGTCGGCAAACATGTTCTTGCTCTGGATGGTGCTGCCTTCGACAACACCCAGCACTTCGTAATTCATACCCGGAAGGGTCTCAATGGTGACAAGTTTCATAATCATTCTGGCCTCACCCCTGGCCCCTCTCCCGAGGAGAGGGGATTCGAAGTCCACGGCCCGTGGTTTTTTAATGGTTATTAAATTTTGTTTTTATTCATTTCATTCATTTTCGCGTCAGCCTCTCCCCTCTCCCACCGGAGAGGGGCAGGGGGTGAGGCCTTTTACATCTGCGGCGTATTGCCCGTGTCGGTGGCACCCTGGCGGGCCTTGCTTTCGAGCTCCATCTTGCCTATGCGCCAGGTGAGGCCGAGGCTGACGAAGCGCGAGTCGAACTGCTGGCTGCCGGTGGTCTGGTACTGCGGCGCCGTGGTGTTGCTGCCCCATTCGGCCATGCCGAAGATGTCGTTGACGTTGAAGTAGACCGAGAGCTGGCGCTCGAAGAAGTCGGCCGAGCAGCCGAGGTCGATGCCCTTGTTGGCCACCGTCAGGCTGTAGAGGCCCAGGCGCGGACTGGAATAGTGCGCATTGGCGAAGACCTCCAGCTTGTTCCACAGCTTGGCCCACACATTCAGGCGGGCGCTCCAGCTCCAGCGGTTGTCGCTGAAGCCGTCGTAGTCGTAGGCATAGTTGAACACCGAGGCGTTGAGACGGACATTGAAGAAGCCACTGGGACGGTAGGTGACGTTGGCCTCGAGGCCCTCGGTGTGGCTGGAGCCGATGTTCTCCGGACGGGTGTAGTTGACCAGCTGGGAGCCGAAGTACTCGGGGGCGTAGCCGGCAAAGGTCATGGTGCCGATTTCGTCGGTGTTGGCGCGGAAATAGGCATTGACGTTGAGCATGCCGAAGCCCATGATGTACTTGCTCCAAGCGGCCTCGAGGTTGTGGGTATAGGTGCGCAGCAGGTTGGGGTTGCCGGTGGAGTAGCTGTAGTCCTCGTAGGTGCGGAAGGGCGAGAGCTGCGTCATGCCGGGAGTGGTGTTGCGGAGGGTGTAGCTGAGGCTGTAGGAGGTGAAGGTCTTGGTCTGGTAGCTCAGGTGGAGGCTGGGCACGAGACCGAAGAACGAGGTGTCCACCACGGTCATTCCAGCGCCGTCCAGGTGGCTCCATTCGCTGCGTTTCCAGCGCTGCTCGCCGCGAAGACCCAGCTTGGCGGTGAAGCCGCCCCAGCGTTTCTGCAGGGTCACGTAGCCGTTGAGGCCCGTGCCGCGCTCCAGACCGTCGCTCACACGCAGGGCCACAGCATGGTAGCCGTCGGCCCCCATGGTGTCGACGCCCAGATACTGCGTGCCGCCGCCGAGCTCCAGCTCCATGCCCGCCTCAAGCTCCAGGTCGTGTTTCAACGGGTGCGTGTAGTTGAGGGTCATGCTGCCGCTGGGGCTGGTGTTGCGCTTCTCGGTGCGGCGCAGCAGGCTGTCCATCGTCGGGTCGGCGTAGGCGAAGGTCTCCGTGCCGATGCCATGCTCGTTCCAGGTGTTGCCGTTGAGGCTGAAGGAGAGCTTGCGGCCGGTGGAGTCGAAGCGGTGCTCCAGCCAGGCGCCCATGTAGCCGCCCCAGCCAAAACCGTCGGGATTCTCGAGGTCGTAGTGGTAGCCCAGGTTGCGCAGCGTGGGCTGGTACTCGCGGTAGACGAGGTCCAGCTCCGTGCTGTTGTTGCCCCAGTAGGGGTAGACACCCAGCCAGGTGGCCAGATGGGTCTTGTCGGTGATGTTCCAGTTGAGGTTCAAGCCGCTGTAGCCGCCGTAGTTGCGCATGTGCGTCTCGCTGGTGGAACTCTGGTAGCGGCTGGTGTCGCCGTTATCGTCAAAGAGGGTGTTCGTGCCGTCGGAGTACATGTTGTGCACGCCGAAGTTGGCGTTGACGTAGATGTTCATGTCGAACTTCTCGTTGGCGTAGACATACGAAGCCCAGGGCGAGAAACTCGGCATGGTGTTGGCGCGGAAGCCCACGCAGAGCAGCTCGTTGCGCGTAATCTTCTGGTTGGTGACGATGTTGATGACGCCGCCGGTGGTGGAGTAGCGCGCCGAGGGGTTGGTGATGACTTCGATGCGCTCGATGGCGTTGGCGGGCATCTGCTTGATGTACTGCTTCAGGGCCTCCTCGTTCATGTGGCTCGGACGGTCGTTGACCCAAATCTCGACGCTCGACACGCCGCGCAGCGTGATGTTGCCCTCGGCATCCACCTCCACACCGGGGGCGTTCTGCAGCGCGTCGCTGGCCGTGCCGGTCTGGATGGAGGGGTCCTCCTTGGTGTTGTACATGTTCTTCTCGCCGTCCATCTGGTAGAGGGGCTTCTCGGCCACAATCTCCACCTCCTCCAGCAGGGTGCCGGCGCGAAGCTTGATCTCCAAATCTTCTATAGAACTTGTAATATTTATAGGCTCCACATAGCTCTCATACCCCACCGACGTGGCCTGCAGCAGGTAGCTGCCGGGCTTGACATCCCGAATGACGAACTCGCCGCCGAAATCCGAAGCCGCGCCGCGGACAAACACCGTGTCCGCCTGGCGCATCAGGCCCACGTTGACCAGCGGCAGCGCCTCGCCCGTCTTGGCGTCGCGCACCGTGCCTTTCACTTTCACAGTCTGTGCCTCGACCGAGGCCATCGTGGCGACCATCGCCAACAGAACAAAAACAATCTTTTTCATAAAATAATGATTAATGGTATATTTTTATGAATTCACTATTGACTTAACTACTTTTTGTTATCTCTTGGAGTTATCCCCATCCTCTTGTCTTCCTCCACCGCCTTCTCGACATCCTTGCCCATGTGGTTCATGAGCGCGTTGAGCGGGGTAAAAATGAGGCCGCACACAATTCCGCTGATGATGGAATGCCTCCAGTCTCCTCCAAACAATTTGCTGACCAGGAAGAAAACCACCGTGTAGATTACAAAAACAATCAGGTAATACACCCAATCTTTTTTCTTGAAATGTTCTTTGATAGTCATTTTTTCTAAATATTTGTTTTTCAATTCTTAATTTTAATTTTGTACTGGTGTATTAGTTAACTAGTACACTGCAAAAGTAGCACAATTTTCCATACCTGCAAAATTTTTTTCGAAAAAAATTTACTCCATCATCATAACCATCTGCAAACAAACAATATACGACAGAAAAATTTTTTCACACCCAAAACTCTTAACTCTTAACTCATAACTCCTAACTCTTAACTCCTAACTGACATCTGATACCTACCCGATAGGTACATAATTCGGCATTTCTTATAT
>DFIZ01000004.1:57043-71182 GCA_002372855.1 Bacteroidales bacterium UBA3684 | reverse complement strand
ATATAAGAAATGCCGAATTATGTACCTCTTCGACCCCTCCCGAACCCCAACTGTAGAGACGCGGCATGCCGCGTCTCCCGACAGGTGGTTGGTCGGAGGTGGTTGGTCGGGCGGAGGAGCAAAACGGCTGGGGAGGGAGGGGTGGAGCCGCAGGGCGGCGGCGCGGAGCGCCGCCGCCCTGCGGCCCATACAACAACCACAGAACAAAGAAAACCAGCAAGATAAATGCATGAGGAAAGTATTTTTAATCATTTTTTCCTATTATGTGAAAAAAAATGCGTAACTTTGCACCCTCAGAATAATTTATAAAAAAACTATAACATGAAGAAAATCATCAACACCCCCAATGCCCCCGCCGCCATCGGTCCCTACAGCCAGGCAGTGCAGGCCGGCAACACGCTCTACATCTCGGGCCAGATTCCCATCGACCCGGCCACCAAGACCGTGCCCGAAGGCATCACCGCCCAGACCGAGCAGGTCTTCAAGAACATCAAGGCCATCCTCGACGAGGCCGGTTTCACCTTCGACGACGTGGTGAAGAGCACCTGCCTGCTGGCCGACATGGAGTATTTCAAACCCATGAACGATGTCTACGCCAAGTACTACAGCCACGACTGCCCCGCCCGCGCCGCCTTTGCCGTCAAGGGCCTTCCGATGGGCGTCCTGGTCGAGATTGAAACGATTGCAGTAAAATGAATAACAAAAGGAGTGAAAGGAAGTGAAAAGAAGTGAAAAGGAGTGAAAGGACAATAGCATCGACTGGTACATTTGTCATCTCACTCCCTCTCACTCCCCTTCACTCCCTCTCACTCCCTCCAAAAAAGAGAATATGGATTTTAGCTACACCAAACAAGAAGAACTCTTCCTGCAGATGATTCGCGAATTTGCAGAGAAGGAAGTGAAACCCCTCGCTGCCGAAGTCGACGAGGAGGAGCGTTTCCCGATGGAGACCGTGCAGAAGATGGCCAAACTCGGCCTGATGGGCATCCCCGTGCCGACGCAGTACGGCGGAGCCGGCGGCACCAACATCATGTACGGCATGGCCGTCGAGGAGCTGAGCCGCGTGTGCGCCACCACGGGCGTCATCCTCTCGGCCCACACCAGCCTCTGCGTGGCTCCCATCATGGAGGCCGGCACCGAGGAGCAAAAGATGAAATACCTGCCCAAGCTCGCCAGCGGCGAGTGGATCGGCGCCTTCGGTCTGACCGAGCCCAATGCCGGTACCGACGCCGCCGGCCAGCAGACCACCGCCGTCGAGGACGGTGACAGCTGGGTGCTCAACGGCAGCAAGATTTTCATCACCAACGGTTCCTACGCCAACGTGTTCATCATCATCGCCATGACCGACAAGAGCCTCGGCACCAAGGGCATCAGCGCCTTCATCGTCGAGAAGACCGACCCGGGCTTCAGCATCGGCAAGAAGGAGAAGAAGATGGGTATCCGCGGCAGCGCCACCACCGAGCTTATCTTCGAGGACTGCCGTATCCCGAAGGACCGCCAGCTGGGTCAGCTGGGCAAGGGCTTCGGCCTGGCCATGAAGACCCTCGACGGCGGCCGCATCGGCATCGCCTGCCAGGCCCTCGGCATTGCCCAGGGTGCTATGGACGAGACCGTCAAGTACACCAAGGAGCGCAAGCAGTTCGGCCGTTCGATCAGCCAGTTCCAAAACACGCAGTTCCAGATGGCCGACCTCGAGACCAAGGTGCAGGCCGCCCGCCTGCTCTGCCGCTCGGCCCACTACAAGAAAGACCACGGCATCCCCTACAGCGCCGACGCCGCCATGGCCAAGCTCTTCAGCGCCGAGACCGCCATGGAGGTCACCACCAAGGCCGTCCAGTTCCACGGCGGCTACGGCTACACCCGCGAGTACCCCGTGGAGCGCATGATGCGCGACGCCAAGATCACCGAGATCTACGAGGGCACCTCCGAAGTCCAGCGCATGGTTATCGCCGGAAAACTGTTTAAATAATGATTGAGGGTTTAATGTTTAAGGTTTAATGTTTAAGGGGGCTACGCGGCTCCCGACGACAGACAAAACCTTAAACCTTAAACCGTAAACCTTAAACCTTACAAAAGAATGAACATCGTAGTTTGCATAAAACAAGTGCCGGACACCACCGAGGTGAAAATCAACCCGCAGACCGGTACGCTTATCCGCGAGGGCGTGCCCTCGATCATGAACCCCGACGACAAGGGCGGCCTCGAGTACGCCCTGCAGCTGAAGGATAAATTCGGCGCCCACGTGACCGTCATCACCATGGGTCTGCCCCAGGCCGAGGCCATCCTGCGCGAGGCCCTCGCCATGGGCGTGGACCGCGCCATCCTGCTCACCGACCGCAAGCTCGGCGGTGCCGATACGCTGGCCACCAGCAGCGCCATCGCCGGCGCCCTGCGCACCATGGACTTCGACCTCGTCATCACCGGCCGCCAGGCCATCGACGGCGACACCGCCCAGGTGGGTCCCCAGATTGCCGAGCACCTCGACTTGCCGCAGGTCTCCTACATGGAGGACCTCCAGTACAACGAGGCCACCAAGACCTTCACCATCAAGAAGCAGCTCGAGGACGGCTACCAGGTGCTCGAGATGCAGGCCCCCTGCGTGGTCACCGCCCTGGCCTCCAGCGTGCAGCCCCGCTACATGAGCGTCAACGGCATCGTCACCGCCTTCGACAAGGAAGTCGAGGTGTGGGGTGCCGACCGCATCAACGTGCCCGAGGACCACATCGGCAAGGCCGGTTCGCCCACGAGCGTCTTCAAGTCGTTCCCCAAACAGCTCAAGCCCGCCGGCCAGACCTTCGAGGTCAGCCCCGAGGAGGCTGTGGAGCTGATTGTCAACAAACTCAAGGAGAAACACATCATTTAAATGATATGGTTTAATGTTTAAGGTTTAATGTTTAAGGGAGCTACGCAGTCAATGCACCTCCCGATGACAGACAAATCCTTAAACCCTAAACTGTAAACCTTAAACCTTAAGAAAATGAACTTAGCAGATTATAAAGACGTATACGTGTTTGCCGAACAGCGCAACGGCAAACTGCAGAATGTGGCCCTCGAGCTGCTGGGCAAAGCCCGCGAACTGGCCGACGCCAACCAGGAGAAGGTCGTCGCCATGCTCCTCGGCAAGGACATCAAAGGTCTCGCCCCCACCCTCATCGAGCACGGTGCCGACAAGGTTATGGTTGTCGACCACGACCTGCTGAAGGACTACATGACCGAGCCCTACACCGAGGCCATCACCGCCATCATCGAGAGCGAGAAACCGAGCATCATGCTCATCGGCGCCACCACCATCGGCCGCGACCTCGGCCCCCGCGTCAGCGCCCGCAACCGCACCGGTCTCACCGCCGATGCCACCAAGCTGGAGATCAGCGACGACGAGGCCCACGAGTTCCGCATGACCCGTCCCGCCTTCGGTGGCAACCTCATGGCCACCATTCTCTGCAAGAACAACCGCCCGCAGATGAGCACCGTCCGCCCCGGCGTCATGCAGAAAATGGCCGCCGACAAGAGCCGCAAGGGCGAGGTCGTCGACTTCAGCGTCAACTTTGACACGGCCAAGATTGGCCGCGTCAAACTGGTCAAGACCGTCAAGGAAGAGAAGACCGTCACCGACATCAGCGAGGCCAAGGTCCTCGTCAGCGGTGGCCGCGGCGTCGGCACCAAGGACGGCTTTGCCAAGCTCCAGGCCCTTGCCACCGAACTCGGCGGTGAGGTCTCCAGCAGCCGCGCCATGGTCGACGCCGGCGTCATGGACGCCAGCCGCCAGGTGGGCCAGACCGGCAAGACCGTGCGTCCCGCCCTCTACATGGCCTGCGGCATCAGCGGCGCCATCCAGCACCTCGCCGGCATGGAGGAGAGCGACCTCATCATCGCCATCAACAAGGACAAATTTGCACCCATCTTCCAGGTTGCCGACCTCGGCATCGTGGGCGACCTCCACAAGATCGTCCCCATGCTCACCGAACGCCTGAAGACCATGCAGAAATAAACCGCCCTGCGGTTCTGCAGACTGCATTTTTGATGCAACCACACAGGGAGACACCCCTTGACTGGGATGTCTCCCTCTATAATACAGCCGCATACGCGAACTGTCCCGAAAAACCCAAACTATAAACCTTAATATGGAATACATCACAGAAAAGAACAGAATCTACGCCGTCGAGGGCGGCGAGGAGGTTGGCGAGGTGACGTTCCCGCTGAGGGACAGCGTCTACGTCATCAACCACACCTACGTGGACGACCGCCTGCGGGGGCAGGGCATCGCCAGCGAGCTGGTGCGGCGGGCCGTGGAGGAGATCGAGCGCCGCGGCGGACAATACAAGGCCACCTGCAGCTACGCCCAGCTGTGGCTGGCACGCAACCGCGGCTGCGAGATCACCAGTCCGCTGAGCTGCCCTATCAATTGAAATCGAACAAGCAAAAACATACTGACATGAAAAAACTAACCACCATCACTCTCGCCGCCCTCATGCTGGCGGCATGCACAAGCAACGAAGCAAAACTGAAACAGAGGGCCGAAGAGCTCTGCCGCTACATCCCCGACCACGAGCTGCGGGAGGAGTCAAAGGACTATATGACGGCGGACTTCTACGCCGTGCTGGACACGATGTTCAACCTCCTGCCCGAATTCGAAGCCATGGACCACGAATGGCTCCACTACTTCGTCACCGGCAACGGCGGCACCATCGCAGACTTCACCGTCACCGCCGTGGAGCAGACCGACGACGACCATGCCGTGGCCACCATCAGCGTGCGGCAGAAATGGGAGGACGGCTCCTTCGACTCCACCGCCGACGTCGAGGTGCACACGCTCTACATGGAGCGCGTCGACAGCCAATGGCTGATGGCCGACTTCGACGGGCACAAGGCCGACTGCATACGCCACATCGCCATCTGCCGCGACGAGCTGGCCATGCGCGACGCCATAGGCGACTACCTGGTGCACGAAATCGGCGAACACTACCTCAAGGGCGAAATCTGCATCCCGACCATTAGCGTCGTCGCCTCCGAGCGGGCGGACTCCAACTACGTCCCCGTGCTGTGCGACTGCTGGGTGTTCTGGTACACGCCGAGCGGCGACACGCTGAAGTGCGTCTCCGGCGGCAACCACAGCGGACTGATGTCGCTGGAGGTGACAGATGGCAAATACACCGTGACGTCCTTCGAGCAAACCCTCGACGGTGCAGGCTGGGAGCCCAGCGCCCGACGCATCTTCGGCTCATACTACGATGTCTTCCAGAATATGCACTCCAACCACGACGTCTCCGAGGCCGTTCGCCGCGAGCAGCTGCGCTACTACCTGAAGCGACACAACCTCCCCTACCGCTACTATCAGGACTACGGCTGGCCCGCCGTGGAAATTGGGGAATAAGGTTTAAGGTTTAAAGTTTAAGGTTTAAAGTTTAAGGGTACAAGATTGCAGCGCATCTTTTAGGTAATAAAATGGAAAGCAACAGGATATTGCTGCGCCCGTGGCGCGAGGAGGACGCCGAAGAACTCTACCGCCTCGCCTCCGACCCCGAAGTGGGGCCACGGGCAGGCTGGTCGCCACACCGCAACATCGGCGAGAGCCGCGAGGTAATCCGCACCCTCCTCAACAACGACCACACCTGGGCCATCCGCCTGGGACGCAGGCAGCCTGCCTGCGGAAATCCCTCCTCCCCAATCGTCGGCTGCATCTGCTACTACCTCCCATGCGAGAGCAATATCGGCATCGGCCCCCACGACGCCGAGGTGGGCTATTGGGTTGGGCGTCCCTGGTGGAACCAGGGCATCGCCACCGAGGCATTAAGGCTGATTATAGACTACTGCTTCATCGAAAAAGGCTTCCATACCCTATGGGCCGACCACTTCCCCGACAATCCTGCCAGCGGCCGCGTGCTGCAGAAATGCGGCTTCCGCGACACCGGCAGACAAAACCTCATTAGCCACCTCGCCATCGGTGCCGACCGTCCCGTGAAAGTCATGCGGCTGGACCGTCCATCAACAAACCACATGGAATAAGTCAGCGGTGCTCCTTCCAATACCGCTGCAGTTTCTTTTCCAGGAAGAAGGTGTCGTACAGGTCGCGTCTGACACGATAGACGTTGTCCCCACGCGTATTTATCCATATCCAGCGGCGTACATGGAGACCACTTATGCCAACTGTAACCAGCTTTCCCGTTCGATCGAACCGCCTTATGTCGTGCCACGGGATGTACTCGTCCCGAACCGATTCCCATTCGTCGCCTATCGTCTTCCGCTCTGCATGGGTGAGGATTACGCCTTTCTCGAAAACAAGAATCCTGTCGCCGATGTGACGCAGCCACGTAGCGGCATAATAAAGTGGCACGATTATTCCAAGCGAAATAATCACCCAATGCCACCACCGGGCATCGCACGCCAGCAGGGCATACAAAAACGCAGCCGCAACACCGATTGCCAGCAACGACATCAGACCGGCGCTCACCATTGATCTATAGACCTTGATCAAACGGCCAGTATTCCTTTCTTTTCCGAAATCCTTATCCATATTCCAATTGCAAAAAAACACAATCTTTTCCATCCGGCAAAATAAAATTTGGCCAGTCGGGGCTTTTTGTGTATCTTTGCAATTTAAAAATAATAAGTACGCACACAATGAAGAAACTCTCTCTCGCCCTGACCGCCGCGGCCCTCTTCGTGGCCTGCGGCAACGATGCAAAGAACATCCACACGCTGGAGGCCGCCGACTTCGCCGCCGTCCTCCAGGAGCAATCCATGCCCCTCGTCGACGTACGCACCGCCGAGGAATATGCCGAAGGCCACCTGCCCGGCGCCATCAACGTCGACGTGAAGCAGCCCGACTTTGTCGACCGATACACTAAACACTCAACACTAAACACTGAACACTCTGCGGTGGCCGTCTACTGCCTCCGCGGCAGCCGCAGCATGAAGGCCGCCACCCTGCTGGCCAAGGAAGGCAAGGAGGTGTACAACCTCGCCGGCGGCATCACCGCCTGGAAAGAGGCCGGCATGCCCGTTGAAAAATAGAAACTATTAGACGCAATGAAACAATACAACTTCGACACACAGATAGAACGCCGCGGCACTGACTGCTTCAAGTGGGACGCCCTGCCCGGCATGTACGGCCGCGACGACCTGCTGCCCATGTGGGTGGCCGACAACGACTGGGCGGCACCCGACTTCGTGCTGGATGCCATGCGCCAGCGCCTCGAGCATCCCGTGCTGGGCTACACCATGCCCTCCGAGGGCTACTGGCAGGCCGTCACCGCCTGGCTGGCCAAGCATTACGACATCCACACCACCAAGGACACCCTCCACTTCATCCCCGGCATCGTGGCCGGCATCAGCTATGCCCTGCTGGCGCTGACCGCCCCCGGCGACCGCGTGCTGGTCACCACGCCCGTCTACCCTCCGTTCCTCAATGTGCCAAAGGGATGCGGACGCGAGGTGGTGTGCAGTCCGCTGAGAGTGGTTCCCTGTCGGCGGGACGCCGGCGCTCCATATCGATTCGAAATCGACTTCGACAACTTCGAACGCAAGGCCGAAGGCTGCAAGGTCTTCATCATGAGCAACCCCCACAACCCCGCCGGCACCCTCTGGGGCAAGGAAACCCTGCAAAAGATTGCCGACATCTGCGAGCGCAAAGGCCTCCTCGTCATCAGCGACGAAATCCACGCCGACCTCACGCTGCCATCGACACCCCTCCGGCCTTCGGCCACCTCCCCTTGTAAAGGGGAGGATCACCCAACCGCAGCACACTCCTCCCCTTCCCAAGGGAAGGTGCCCGAAGGGCGGAGGGGTCACATAAGCTACAGCACCGTCTCCCCCGCCGCCGCGCGCCACAGCATCACCTTCATGGCCCCCAGCAAGACCTTCAACATCGCCGGCCTCGGCAGCTCCATCTGCCACATCGCCGATGCCACCCTGCGCAACCGTTTCTTCGGCTGGCTCGACGCCCTGGGTGTGGCCGGCGGCAACATCTTCGCCTTCACCGCCGCCGAAGCCGCTTTCGCCCACGGCGAGGAGTGGCAACGCCAGATGCTGGAATATCTGAGCGTGAACGTTCAGACACTCGACGAATATCTGCAGGCCCACCTCCCCAAGGTCAAGGCCGTCCTCCCCGAGGCCTCCTACCTCGCCTGGCTCGACTTCTCCGCCTACAGCATCCCACACAACGTACTCGCCGACCGCTTCATCAACGAGGCCCACGTGGTCATGAACGACGGCACCACCTTCGGCGGCGACGCCTACCAGTGTTGCTTCCGCCTCAACCTCGGCTGTCCCCGCGCGCAGCTCCTCGACGCCCTCGACCGTATTGCAAAAACCATCAAGGCATGAGAAAGCATCTCCTCCTCCCCACCCTGTTGCTCCTTGCTCTCTGCGGCTATGCACAAACACCTAACAGCAGCGCAAGTACTGACACGTCAATCGGAAATTATTGTCTCCAGGAATGGGAGCCCGAGTTCCCCGGCGGCATGAAAGCCCTGTATGCCTACCTCGACAGCGCGGTGCGCTACCCGCAGGTGGCGCTGGACCACCACATCGAGGGCAAGATCTTTGTCACCTTCGTCGTGGAAAAAGACGGCAGCGTCACCAACCCGCGAGTGCTGCGCGGCCTGCCCGGCGGATGCACTCGTGCGGCGATTGATGCCGTCAAGCGTATGCCACGTTGGGAACCCGGTCGACAGTATTGCACCTCCGATCGCACATTGGTACCCGTGCGCGTGCAGTTCAACCTGCCCGTCCACTTCCGCCTCGACCCCCAGCAGCCGCGCACCGTCGGCGGCAGCGAGGCAGGCGACAAAGATTTCATCGCCACCTACCCCGGCGGCACCGAGGCCCTCTACCGCTACCTCGCCACCCACATCGACCGCCCGGCAGAGGAATGGACCGGTGTGCTATGCCCCTTGCTCGACTTCGACAGCGTGGGCAACGTCGTTGGAGTCCGCCTTCCCGACTACAATCCCATGGCCGACGCCATCCGCGAGGCCTTCCTCTCCATGCCACGCTGGAACGTGCCCCCGATGGAGGTCTGCCACTTCGACCATCCGCCCCTTTTAGCCGTCCCCATCGACCTCCCCCTGCTCCTCGAATTACGCAATAAATAATCCAAAACAAAAACAACGCACTAGCATGAAAAAACTGATTCTGATAGCGCTGCTTATGGTCGCCGGCAACCTCACGGCACAGGAATACATCACCCTGCAAGGCCACATCTCCGACAGCCGCACCCGCAAGCCCGTGCCCTATGCCGCCATACTGCTGCAGGGCACCAACATCGGCACCCAGAGCAACGACAAAGGCGAGTACAAACTGAAAGTGGAAAACGGAAAATGGAAAAATGAAGACAAGGTATTCTTCTCCGCCATGGGCTATAAACGCATCAGTGTCAGCGTCGAGCAACTACAGAAGAAGGGCGACGTGCGCCTCGAGCCCCATGCCCTTGAGTTGAAGGAGGTGACGGTAACAGGCTATGTCACCCCGCAGGAAATCATTGCCGAAGCCGTGCGCCGCATACCGCAGAACTACCACACCGACACCACCATAGGCACCTGGTTCCACCGCGATTGGCGCATGCTCAATGGCGACCTCTACCTCTTCGACGAGAGCGTCGTCGACATGCTGCGCTACGGCTACGTGCACGACACCACCAAGCGCTTCTACACCTTCTCCGATACCGTCCGCGAGCTGGACAACAACTACAAGGCCATACGCAAACACCGTCTGCTCATCCTCGACAGCCTCTCCGTACGCCTCGCCGCAGGCGACGAGAGCAAGGCCATGGCCGACATGAACTACAGCGACAACCAGGCCTTTACCGACCCCGTAGCGTCGCCGAACGCCAACTGGCTCACCGCCCCGCGGGCCATCAAGAAGCACAAATTCGAACCCATCCAGGAATACACCGACGCCGACGGCGTCGAATACTGGCTGCTGCGTGCCTACGGCCCCACCAACAACCGGAATGTCAAAGCCCACTACACGCTGCACATCCGGCAGGACAACTTCGCCATCACAGACCTTGATTTCGAGAGCGATACCTTCTACATCGAGATGCCCTACATCACTTGGAGCCTCCAGCCCTGGAGCGGCAGCACCAACCATCGCCTCAACACTCACGAGCACTACGAGCTGCGCGGCGACCGCTACGTTCTCACCCACATCTCCGATTATAGGGACTACACCAACTACTGCCACCAGCACTACGGCTACGAGCTAGCCGACGAAGAGCAGCATATCACCACCAGCTCCGAGTGGCTGCTGACCGACCTTCAACCCGGCGACACCTCCTTCCTCCGCAAGAACAGGGTGCAGGGCCACAAGAAGCAGAACCTGGCCGAGGCCTTCGGTGCCAGCAGCTACGACGAGGACTTCTGGGAAAGCTACAACACCCTGCCCCTCGACGGCGCCATCAAAGAAAAACTCGAAGCCTTCTATCAGAGCATTCCGACCACCCAGAACACTCCGATAATCCAGAACCAAGACGCCAAGCGCGACTCCCTCTCCATGCTGCGCACCGTCAAAGACACCCTCACCCCCACCCTGCCGCCCCTGCCACGCTGGCAGTTCTACCGCTACGGCGGCGTGGGCGGAAACCGCCTTGTCGGCGACGACACCGCCACCCACCGCTGCTTCAGCCAGCAGCTGGCTGTCGGCGCACGCCTCAACCTCGGAGGTCGCTTCAGTCTGAATGCCGACCTACAGTATGCCTGGATGACCTCGCCCACCGACGACCACGGCCGCGTCTCCACCCACAACCTCACCCTTCCCCTGCGCCTCAACGTCGACCTCATCAAGCCCTCGCCGGAAGCCGACCTTCACTTCTACCTCTCCCTCGGCGGCTGGGGCCGCTTCGCCTTCCTCGGCCGGCTGGGCGACGACTGGAGCGTGCTGGGGCGCGACATCGACCGCTGGGACTACGGCTTCAGCATCGGCATCGGCATGGAATTCGCTCGCACCTTCTTCATCGAGTGGAACTCCTACCGCAGCCTCCACAACAGCATCCTCACTCCGGGCCAGCCCGAGATGTTCCGCCACAACGGCGCATTCACCATAGGTATTCTGTTTTAGGCGCCCTCCGCCAGCAGTCCGAGGATAGGCTTTATGCCCTCCTGCGGCCCGTAAGCCCGCAGCTCCTCGAAGCCCTCGACCGTATCGACAAAACCATCAACAATTAAGCATTATGAAACACCGCCTCATCACCTTCGCCGCCCTGCTGCTCCTCGCCATCGGCGCACAGGCGCAAACCACAGACACAATCGTCTACGGCCACCCCTATGAGAGGGACCCCGAATACCCCGGTGGTTTGGAAGCATTGGTTGAGTTTTTCAGCGACAACATATGCTACCCCCTGGAGGCCAAGGACTACCACATCGAGGGCAAACTCTACGCCACTTTCGTGGTGGACAGCCAAGGGTTCGTCCGCAATCCCCGCATCATTTTTGGTCTCCCCGGCGGCTGCAACCAGGCGGCCCTCGACGCCATCAGGCGTATGCCGCGTTGGGAACCCGGACGCCAGCGCATCGGCGGCAAATGGGTGCCCGTGGACTATCAGTTCAACCTTCCCGTCAACTTCAAACTTGAGAAAGACACCACCTCGATCCACCGCAGCCGACCCGTCGTCGACGACACCCTCCTCCCCTCCTACCCCGGCGGCACCGGCGCCCTCTACCGCTACCTGGCTGGCGCCATCAACCGCCCGCGCGAAGAGTGGGTCGGGCTGCAAACGCCCCAAATCCAGCTCGACAGTCCGGGCCATGTGACAAGCGTCACCCGCCTCGGCGCTTCGCCCATGGACAGCGCCATCCATCAGGCCCTCCTCCACATGCCCCGCTGGCACATGACGAAGGACTACCCCAAAATCCTGCTCCGCATCCCCATCGACCTCCCCCTGCTCCTCTCCATGCGCGACACCCTGCTGCGCCCCTACACCATGCGCTGCACCCGTTGGGACGACGACCTCTGGGCCACCCTCCTGCACCACGAGCCCTACTTTCGCGCCCTCCTCGCCGTCGACGACAGCCTCGCCGCCGGATTCCACGTCCCCGCCCAACGCCTCCAGGCCCTCATGCCGCACGACCGCGAGACCTTCAACGTGCTCTTCTCCATCGAGGATTACGTCACCTCGACCTATTTCCCCGTCATCTACGACACCCTCGCCGCCCTGGCCCGGGCCGACAGCCTCGACATGATGGACCGCTTCCTCGCCCTCCTCCAATGGAGCGACGGATGGGTCAGCGAGTTCGTCCTCGACCACGCCCTTGCAATCGAGAAGCAGCACCCACGCAAATTCCGCTCCGTCATGCGCCGCTACAAGGACGAATGGGAGTTCTACAAAGACTTCAAAAAGGAACTCGAAGAGTTCAAAAACGGCAAACAATGACAATCCATAAAACACCATTATGAGATGTATCGCCACAACGGCGCCTTTACCATCGGCATCCTGTTCTAGAACAAGCCCGTGAGGCCCAGCAAATAAGAAGAGACGAAATAACGCAGCAACTTGCCCACAAACATGATGAGGCAAGTCCATAGCGGATTGAGCCGCATGAATCCCATGGCAATGGCCAGCGGGTCGCCCACAAAGGGCAGCCAGGTCAGCAACGCCGCCCAAACCCCGTATTTCTCAATGTGTCCCCGAAAACTCTCCAACTTCTCACGCTTCACCTTGAACCACCGCTCCAGCCACTCCCACTTGCACAGCCATCCCATGTAGAAGCTGATCATGCCGCCGACGGTATTGCCCAGCGAGGCCACGCCGACAATCACCGGCGTGGAGTAGCCCAGCGCCATGGCACCTGCCACAATGGCCTCCGACGAGAAGGGGATGATGGTGGCCGACAGCAGGCACGCCAGGAAGAGGCCGAAGAGTCCGAGGTTTTCTAACATATCTATCCGTTGGTTCGCAGGCCGTTTGCCTGCAGTTTCGTTAACGCATTTCTCAATCAAATATTGTGCCAAAACAATAAAACTGCCATTTTGGCGTTACCCATGACATGATACGTAAAAGTACACCCGACGACATCGACCTCATCCTCCGCATGTACGACCATTCGCGCAGCGTCATGCGCGCCGACGGCAACATGGCGCAATGGGTTGGCTACCCCACCCGCGAAGACATCGAGGAGGACATCCGCCGTGGCGTGTCGTATATTATAGAGGATTCCCCTCTCCCTGAGAGAGGGGCCAGGGGGGAGGCAACCTTCGCCCTCGTGCCCGGCATCGAGCCAACCTACGCCTACATCGACCACGGCCGCTGGGTCACCCCCGACCGCCCCTACAGCACCCTCCACCGCCTGGCGGCCATGCCCGGCACCCACGGCATCGCCGACCTCGTCTTCCAATACATCAAGGGCCGCTGCGACTACCTCCGCGTGGACACCCACCACAGCAACCGACCCATGCGCCACATCCTCGAGAAAGAGGGCTTCGTCTACTGCGGCATCATCTACATGCCCGACGGCTCGCCGCGCGACGCCTACGAGTGGTGGCGCTACGACGACATCCCCGCCGACCTCAAGGCCTACGTCGAGACCGACATTCTCCCCCGCCACGAGCATTACGACGCCGCCCACCGCCCCGACCACATCCGCCGCGTCATCGCCCGCAGCATGGCCATGAGGTCTCACCCCTGCAGGGGTGAGGCCGTCTACGCCGCCGCCGCCATGCACGACATCGGCATCTGCGAGGGCCGCGAGGTGCACCACCTGGCCTCCGGACGCATCATCCGTGCCGACCATAACCTCCGCCGCTGGTTCAGCGAAGAGGAGATAGAACTCATCGCCCAGGCCGCCGAGGACCATCGCGCCTCCGCCACCACGCCGCCACGCTCCATCCTCGGCATGATCGTCGCCGAAGCCGACCGCGACATCGAGCCCGAAACCATCGTCCGCCGCACCGTGGAGTACGGCCTCGGCCACTACCCCGAACTCGACCGCGAAGGCCATTGGCAGCGCACCCTCGACCACCTGCACGAGAAATACGCAGAAGGCGGATACATCAAGCTCTGGATGGGCGACGCCTCCCCCAATGCCGCCCCCTTGGCCGACCTCCGCGCCCTCATCCACGACGAGCCACGCCTCCGCCAACTCTTCGACCAACTAATTGAACAATTGAAAATTGAAAATTGAAAAACCTTAAACCCTAAACCTTAAA
>DFIZ01000004.1:32619-56979 GCA_002372855.1 Bacteroidales bacterium UBA3684 | reverse complement strand
TAAACCTTAAACCTTAAACCTTATCCCCAAAATGAACGTCTTCCTCATCATCATGGCCTTCGTCTGCCTCGTGGTAGGCATCATCGGTTCCGTCGCCCCCGGCCTTCCGGGACCTCCCATCAGCTGGGTCGGACTCCTCTTGGCGGGCTTCACCCCCTGGGTGACCAACACCCCCACGCTGCTCATCGTCACCGCCGCCGTGGCGGTGTTCATCACGGTGATGGACTATGTCATTCCGGCCATCTCCACCAAGCGCTACGGAGGCAGCAAGTATGGCATCTGGGGCTGCAACATTGGCCTCATCGTCTCCTTCTTCGGCCTTCCCTTCGGCCCCACGGGCCTGCTGGGCATGGTCTTCTGGCCCTTCGTCGGCGCCCTCGTGGGCGAATACATCAAGCAGCAGGACTTCCAGCCCGCCTTCCGTGCGGGCATAGGTGCCTTCGTCGGCTTCCTCACCGGCACACTGCTCAAGGTGGTCTACTGCGTCGCCCTGCTCATCGTGGTCATCGTGGCCATGGTCTGACGGCGCTACTCCACCCCCTCGAGACACAGCAGCGAGTGCACCGGGGCCATCGTTTCCAGTATCCTGCGGCCGCCCAAGGCCGGCAGCTCCACCAGGAAGATGAACTCCTTGATGCGTATCCTACGGCCTTCGATGGTTTGCTGCTGCAGCGAATCCACTATGCCCTTCACCGTGCCGCCGGTGGCCAGCAGGTCGTCGAAGAGGGTCACGTCGACATAATCTCCATTCGGCTCGCACGCCGCAAAGTCGCTCAGGCGGTAGAAGAGCTCGTCGCTGCCGTATTCCTTCATGATTTCCACCCTCACCAGGTCGCCCTCGGCATGGGGCAGTTTGCCCTTTTTGCGGAAGGGCACGATGGTCTTCACATGGTCGCTCACCGACAGCAGCGGCGCCGCAAAGAGGAACCCGCGGGCCTCGACGGTGGCCACATTGGGCGCCGTCGTCAGGCGGTCAATCTCGCGCACGGCCTCGGCAAAGGCCTCCTTGTCCTGCAGGAAGGGCAGCACATCGATGAAGTCAATCCCCGGCTTGGGGAAATCAGGGTAGTGTTTAATGACGTTCTCGAACATTTCTTGAATTGAAAATTGAAAAATGAAAATTGAAATCCCCTCTCAATTAACTCTTAACTCATAACTCTTAACTCATAACTGTCACAGCGCCCACACCACAAGCCCTCCGCAGATGATGGCCCCGGTGATGAAGAGGTCCACCAGGCAGTAGCCCATGATGTCGCGCGCCGAGAGCTTGGCGATGGCCAGTGCCGGCAACGCCCAGAAGGGCTGTATGAGGTTGGTCCACGCGTCGCCCCAGGCAATGGCGGTGCCCGTCAGGCCCGGGTCCACCCCGAGGTCGGCACCGGCGGTGAACATGATGGGCGCCTGGATGGCCCAATGGCCGCCGCCCGAGGGCACGAACATGTTCAGCAGCGCCGCGCAGAGGAAGGTCAGCAGCGGATAGGTGGTGGGATTGCTGATGCGGATGCAGCCGTCGGCGATAACGGTACCCATGCAGATGCCGCTCTCGCCCACACCGGTGATGATGCCCATGATGCCCGCGTAGAAGGGGAACTGCAGGATGATGCCGCTTGCGCCTGTGGCGGCCTTGCCAAAAGCGCGGACGTAGGCCAGCGGCGTGCCGTGCAGCATCAGGCCCAGGGCCAGGAAAATCATGATGACAATGCCCAGGTCGAGCGTAGCGCCGCGGAAGACGAGCTTCACCACCAGGTAGGCCGCCAGCATCAGCGCAATGGCCCACGACAGCACGCGGCTGTGCTCCATGCGCTGCGCCGGGGTCCTATTCTCCGGAGCTTCCGGATTTTCCGGATTATCCGGAGCATCCTCCAGCAGCGCCGGGTCCACCACCACAGCACCCGTCTTGGGGTGCATCAGGGTGTTGGCCACGGTGATGGCCACGATAACCAGCAGCACCATAACGATGTTGTGCGGGTCCAGGATGGTCTGACTGACGGGCACCGGGGCCGTCAGGGCACCATTGGTGGCCTTGGCCAGGGCCTCGCCGGGCGTGGCCATGGTCAGCGGAATGGAACCCGACAGGCCGGCATGCCACACCACGAAGCCGCTATAGGCCGAGGCGATGAGCAACCGGTAGTCCACGCCGCTCAGTTGGCGGGCAATCTCCTTGGCGAAGATGACGCCCACAATGAGGCCGAAACCCCAGTTGAGCCAGCAGGCCAGGGCCGACACCACGGTCACCAGGGCGATGGCCGCGGCGGGACTCTTGGGGATGCGCGCCAGGGCCGAGATGCCCCGTTTCACACTCGGCGCCGCCGCCAGCGTGCTGCCGCACACCAGCACCAACGCCATCTGCATGGCGAAAGCCAACAGGTTCCACACTCCCCCACCCCAGTTCTCGACCACCTCCAGGGGGGTCTGGCGGCAGATGGGCATGGCCAGGATGGCCGCCACAAAAGTCAAAAGAATGGCAAAGATGAACGGCTCGGGGAGCCATCGTTGCACCAGTCGGACACAGAATTTGATCATAGCGAAGTCGGCCTCACCCCTGCCCCTCTCCCAAGGAGAGGGGATTAGGCACAGGCAATAGTTATTTTACTTTGTTACACATTAATTTTCAGTCGTTTTCCTCGGAATACCCCTCTCCTTTGGAGAGGGGTTGGGGTGAGGCCAGTCATTTCGCGTCAGCCGCCCCTCTCCTTTGGAGAGGGGTTGGGGTGAGGCCACTTAAATTCCCATCAGCCACCGAATCTTCTCCGGAATGTCGATATTCTCCTGAATGCCGGAGAAATACTGCGCGCCAGGGCCCAGGGCGAAGACGGGCACCATGCAGCCCGTGTGGCTGCCCCAGAGATAGCGCACGTCGTTCTGCCCCTTTTCGATATCGCCGTCGGGGAGGGTGACGCCGCCGGTCTCGTGGTCGGCGGTGACCACGACGAGGGTCTGGCCGTCGCGCTGCGCATAGTCCAGCACGGCATGCAGCATCACCTCGAAGTCAGCCAGCTCGGCACGCATATAGGCCGAGTCGTTGTTGTGGCAGGCCCAGTCGATCTGCGAACCCTCAATCATCAGGGCAAAACCTTTGTCGTTGCGGCTGAGCATGGCGATGGCCTTCTTGGCGCCCTGCGCCAGCACGTCGCCGCGCGCGGGAGCCGTCAGCGGGTCGCCCTCGTAGAGCAACGCCACCAGGCGCTGGCCGCCGAAGCGGTTCATGCTGTCAAGGGTGTTGACCACCGTGTATCCGCGCCGCGCCAGGGTGTCCAGCGGGGCGAGGCCGTCCTTGCGGTTCTGCGTAAAGAAATACTTGCGGCCGCCACCAATCATCACATCGTGCTGGCACTGAGCCATCTGCAAACTCAGCGTATCGAACATCTTGCGGTAGGGCACATGGCCGTAGGTGGCGGCTGGCGTGGCGTCCAGCACACTGCTCGTAACGACGAAGCCCGTGCTCATGCCGGCACGCTTGGCGTCGTCGAAGATGGTCGCATAGCGCGCCGAGTCGGGACCCCAGTTGACGTGGTAGTTGTCCACCTTGTGGCCCGTGGTCAGCGCCGTGCCGCCGGCGGCGGAGTCGGTGCGGTACTTGTTGCGCGAGTAGGTGCGCGAAAAACCGCTGTAGGGGAAACGCAGGAAGGCCGAATTGTTGCCCATGGCGGCCACCACCGAGGCATAGACCTGCGGCACGCCCATGCCGTCACCGATGATGAGGATGACATTCTTCGGCATCGGCACGTCAGCCTCCTCTTCCTCCGCGGCCTGCCGCTCGGCCTCGCGCTCCTGCGCCTCGGCCTCGAGGGCCAGGGCCGCCATTTCCACACAGCCCGAAAGCAGCAACGCCCCCGGCAGCAGCAACAACATCGCTATACGTCTAATTTTCATATCGTAGCAATTTATATATATTCATTTAACAAAGTGCAAAAATACGAAAAAAAATCCGAAAAACAACGAAACCGCAAATAATTCTGCCCACGGCAACAGGCAGAAGCCCGGTAAGTCCCCGCAGGGGACGGAAGTCTATAACCGTGGGTGTCAACCCACGGACCAAGCGGCCACCCTCACCCTAAGCCCTGAAAGGGCGGTACTTAGCCCCCTCAGCATCTGCCGCCCCGTTGGGGCTCGGCATATCGCCCACCCAACTACCGTGGGCTGACGTCCACGGCTACTAACTATCGCCACTCCGTTACCGTGGGCTGACGCCCACGGCTACAAACTATCGCCACTCCGTGGCTTCAAACACCCCCTACACCCCTCAAAAACCGCCCATGTAACAACCTCAAAACCAATATCCAAATACTACCATCTCCTACCCAACTCCTACCTATCTCCTACCCTTCTCCTACCCATCCCCCACGATGGTAGATGATGGTAGGTATTTGGTAAGATTATCAATAGTTTGAAAAAAATTTTTCGTCCAACGCAATATTTTCGCCGTTGCTGCGTAATTACCCTAGATTATTAACCCCATTAAAACACATTTGCGTATGGCAAAACAGAGATTTGGCATCAACGATGCCTACCGGGGCTCGGTGGGCACGGTCATAGGCTACCAGTGGCGCGGGCAGTGGTGCCTGCGGGCCAAGCCGCGGTTCGTGAAGAACCCGCGCACGGAGGCGCAGCAGCGCAACCGCGAGCTTTTCAAACAGGCGGTGCGCTTCGCCGGCGACCTGCGCATAGCGCTGCGCTACGGCATGCGCGAGAAGGCCCTGGAAGCCCACATGACCGACTGCAACTACTTCTACCACAAGAACAAAGACTGCTTCGCACTGGAGGAGGGACGCCTCGTGGTCGACTATGCCGGCCTCAGGGTCAGCGACGGTCCCGTGGCGCCGGTGGGCTTCGACACCCCGGCGGTGGAGGGGCGCGAGGTGACCCTCGCCTTCGAGAAGAACCCGCTGCACATGCGGGCCGGATTCGACGACGAGGTGCGGCTGATGGCGCTGTGTCCGGAGGAGAACGAGATGATGATGTCGGGCTCGGTGCCCCGTCGCGGAAAGAGCATAAGCATCACGCTCCCAGCCCATTGGGAAGGACGGGAGGTGCATCTGTATGGCTTCGTGACCGACTACGTGGGACGTGCGTCGGCGAGCACATACATCGGTATGCTAATGGACGGGGCCGACGATGAGCGAGAGCTGGATCGGACGGAGGAACTCGCGTTCGAAGATGTCGCGTCGGACAATGCGGTAGTGGGGGTCGCAGGCAGCCTTGAAGGCGGCGCTGTGGCTCATAACATACTTGAAATCAGGAGTCACCATGCCCTCGGTGCTCCGCATGACGGCGGAGACGAGCTCCGGGAGTGAAATCACACCACGTTTGACCAAAACAAGGTTCACCCGCACGAAAGCGCTGTCGCAGAGCGTGTATTCGTAGAGCGGGAAGGGGCCGTCGTCGACGCTGCGCATGTACTCGGGATAGGCCGTGTCGCTCATCTGCGCCACCTCGCGGCTGAGGTAGCGCATGGCGGCGAGGGAGTCGGTCAGCAGGTGGCCGGGGCCGTAGAGGTCCTGGAAGACAAGTTTGTAGAGGTCGGTAGGTTCCGCCATGGGGTAGCGCGCGGCATACTGTTTCAGCGCCTCGGCGCACTGGGCATGGGCAATTGAGAATTGAAAACTGAAAATGGAAACGACGGCGAAAAAAAGAATTTTTTTCATATTATACTATTTTTATTTCTCGTCTGTAGAGACGCAGCGTGCTGCGTCTCCCGGTAGACATTGTTGCGTCGGGAGACGCAGCACGCCATGCCACTTGGTGGTTCTTTGTCTTCCGGGAGACGCAGCACGCTGCGTCTCTACAGGTGTGGATGTCAACGGTTTGGAGTCCCCGCGAGGGGACGAAAGATATTAGCCGTGGGCGTGAGCCCACGGAACGGAAAGGAGCAGAGATGTCGAGCCCCGAAGGGGCGCCACCCCATGCAGCAATGATGTGTCGCCCCTTCGGGGCTCCCGAAAGCAAACCTTTTGTTGGCCGTGGGCTTACGCCCACGGCTAAAGACTGTTGCCCCTTGCGGGGCTTGTATGCGCTTGCCGTTCTCACCTATTCACTCGTTTTACTATCTGGATACTAAGCTCGTAGAGCAGGTAGATGGGCACGGAGACCAGCGAGAGGGTGAAGGGGTCGCCGGTGGGGGTGATGACGGCGCCGACGATGACGATGGCCACGACGGCATGCCTCCGGTAGCGGGCCATGGTATCGGCCTTGAGGAGCCCCATCTTGGCCAGCAGCCAGCAGAGCACCGGCAGTTCGAAGACCACGCCGAGGACGAAGCTCATCACCAGCAGGAGGTCGACGTAGGAGGTGAGGGAGATGAGGTTCTGCACCTCGCCGCTCACCTGGTAGGAGCCGAGGAAACGGACCGTGAAGGGGAAGATAACGAAGTAGTTGAGTGCCACGCCGCCATAGAACAGCAGGCAGGCGCCGAGGAGGGCGCGCACGGCCAGGCGCCGCTCGGCGGCATAGAGGCCGGGGGCCACGAAAGAGAAGAGTTCGTAAATAAGATAGGGGGCTACGAGGAGCAGGCCCACCAGCAGGGCCACCCGCATGTGGGTGAGGAACTGCTGCGCGATGTCGACATTGATGAGCCGCAGGAAATCGGGCTTGGGATAGAGGACGACGTCGAAGAGCGTCGACTTGAAACAGAAACAGACCACCATGGCCACCAGCGCGGCCACAAGCATGCGCCAGATGTGCCGGCGCAGAACGTCGAGGTGGTCCCAGAAGGTCAAGCGGATTGAAAATTGAGAATTGAAAATTGAAAATTATTTCGTTTCACTTTTCTCATCTTCTTTTTTCACTTCATCGACGCCGTTCATGCCGTCCTTGAAGCTCTTGACGCCTTTGCCGAGGCCTTTCATCATTTCGGGAATCTTCTTGCCGCCGAAAAGCAGCAGGATGATGAGGACGATGGCGACAATCTCCCAGGTGCCAATCATTAATAGGTTCATATATTGTATATTAATATAATGTTATTCTCTTCTGTAGAGACGCAGCATGCCGCGTCTCTTATCGTGGTTGTGTCCCCTTCTGTAGAGACGCAGCGTGCTGCGTCTCTTGATTGTTCTTTGCCTTTCGGGAGACGCAGCACGCTGCGTCTCTACAGAGGGGGGCCGGTCTTCCGGGAGACGCGGCATGCCGCGTCTCTACGGTGGGGATGTTTATACCAACGAATCTTTGAGCTTGTTGGTGTAGTCCTCGATCATGTGCATCTTGGTGGGGATCTGGATCTTCTGGGGACAATGGGTGAGGCACTCGCCGCAGTCGATGCAATGGTCGGCCTGGCGGAGGCGGTCGATGCTCTGGTCGTAGGAGGTGAGGTAGGCGCGGCGGGCGCGGCGGAACTCCTGCTGCTCGACGGTGCCCTCGTTGGCGATGTTGCCCTCGGAGAGGCACTTGTTGTAGTGGGCGAAGATGCCGGGGATGTCGAGGCCGTAGGGGCAGGGCATGCAGTACTGGCACGATGTGCAGGGGATGGCGGGGAAGTGTGCGAACTCGTCGGCCACGCGGTCCAACAGGGCCAGCTCGTCGGCGCTGAGGGGTTCGGCGGGGGAGCAGGAGCGGATGTTGTCCTGCAGGTGCTCCATGAGGTTCATGCCGCTGAGGGCCGTCATGATGCGGGGGTACATACCCAGGTGGCGGAACGACCATGAGGCCAGCGAGCGGTTGGGTTCGCGCTCCTTGAGGAGGGAGGCCATGTGATCGTTGAGGGTGCCGAGGCGGCCGCCGAGGAGGGGCTCCATGATGACGATGGGTATCTGGCGCGCGTCGAGTTCGGTATAGAGGTGCTCGGCGTTAACGTTCTCTTCCTCAATCTCGTGGGCATAGTGCCAGTCGACGTAGTTCATCTGTATCTGGGCGAAGTCCCAATGGTACTTGTCGTGGAGGGCGACGACCTTGTCGAACTCCTCCTGGACGCCGTGGAACGACCATCCGAGGTTGCGTATGCGTCCAGCCTCGCGCTCCTTGAGGAGGAAGTCGAGGACGCCGTTGTCGACGAAGCGTTTGTCGAAATCGCCGGGGGCGCCGAAGGAGTGGAGGAGGTAGTAGTCGATGGTGTCCACACGGAGTTTCTCGAAACTCTGGTGGTACATCTTGATGCTGGCCTCGTAGCTCCAGTCGCGGAAGTTGGACATCTTGGTGGCGATGAGCCATTTGTCGCGCGGATGGCGGCTGAGGGCGATGCCGGTAGCCTCCTCGGACATGCCGCGGAGGTAGACCGGGGCGGTGTCGAAGTAGTTGACGCCGTGGGCGATGGCGTAGTCCACCAGCTGGTTGATGGCCTCCTGGTCGAGCTTGGCGTCGGGGTTGGAGCGGAGGTCGCCGCCGCCTTCGACGGGCAGGCGCATCATGCCGAAGCCCAGGAGGGAGACCTGGACGCCGTGGGCGTCGGGGCGGAGGGTCATCTTGTCGGTAGGCACTTCGCCGGGGGTGTAACCTTCGGCGGCGACGGAATTGGGGTTGTCGCATCCGGCGGCCATCGCGGCACCCGCCACGACGGCCCCGGAGAGACCTTTGAGGAATTGTCGTCTGTCCATAAACTATCTCTTGTCGATGATTTCTTTGCGGGCTTTGTGCTTCTTGCCTCTGGACCAGAAGCCGTAGACCTCGCTGACGTTGCCGGCGGTGGAGAAGGCCTCGATCTTGTTGTCCTTCATCCAGGCCAGGATCTTGCTGAACTCGTCCTTGGTGAGCAGCACCTCGAGTTCGATGCTCTTCTCGCCGCTGTAGCCACCGGTGACCTCGTAGAGGGTGCAGCCGCGGTGCAGCTCGTTGATGATGTACTGGCGGATGCGCTCGTGCTCTTTGGAGACGATGCAGAGGCGCTTGTGGTTGTTGAGGGTAGCGGTGAAATAGTCGACCACGAGGCCGTTGATCCAGGTGCCGATGAGACCGATGACCACCATACGGAAGTCGTTGATGAAGAAGGCGGTGCAGCAGATAACGGCGCCGGCGATGGAGACGGAGGCTCCGATGTCGAAGTGGAGGAACTTGTTGACAATCTTGGCCAGGATGTCGAGGCCGCCGGTGGAGGCGTTGATGCTGAACATCAGGGCCTGGGAGGCGCTGAGCA
Organism: Bacteroidales bacterium UBA3684; assembly: GCA_002372855.1. Lineage (GTDB taxonomy): Bacteria > Bacteroidota > Bacteroidia > Bacteroidales > P3 > Colimorpha. The sequence continues at coordinate 47,921 of DFIZ01000004.1, read as the reverse complement.
GCAGCACGAAGCAGCAGAGGTCGAGCCAGGGGTCGCCCATGACGGAGGGGGTGCCGGTGACGAGGTTGTCGTTGGCGATGTTCTGCCAGGGGAAGACGGCGTCCCAGAAGTCGGTCAAGGGGCCGAGGATGAGGGCCGTGTAGACGGTCTTGAAGCCGAATTCGCTGTCGATGAGCAGGAAGGCCATGATGAGCAGGACGATGTTGATGCACATGATCCAGGTGCCGAGGCCTTGACCGCCGGTGAAGATGTTGGAGAGGACGATGGAGAGACCGGAGATGGTACCGATGATGAGTTTGGAGGGTACGAGGAAGTAGTAGACGGCGGCGGCGGTGACCATCATGCCGAGGGTCATGATGACCAGTTCCTTCCAGAATTTCCAGGTGCCGACATATTTGACGGCTTCGTTGACTTTTTCAGAGATGTTACTCATGGGTTGTTACTGTTTTTTTAGTTCTTTATTGTTATTTTTATTTATTATCATATTTCAACGTGGCGCTCGCGGCCCTCGACGTAGATGGCCGTCACGGGGCGTGCGGGACAGTAGTACTCGCAGGCGCCGCAGCCGAGGCAACGGGCCTCGTTGACGGCGGGCTTGCCGTCGACCATGCTGATAGCCGCCGAGGGGCAATGGCGTGCGCAGGCGCCACAGCCGATGCAGTTGTCGGGCAGCACCACGGCGTGGCCGATGGAGATGGCGGTCTTCTGCTCGTGGGCTATGGGCTGGATGGCGCCGGTGGGGCACACCTCGCTGCAGCGGGTACAGGCCGTGCGGCAATAGCCTTGGTCGAAGGCCATGTAGGGCTGGAGGAGGTTGGAGAGGCCCGTGGAGGGACGCAGCACGTGCTCGGGGCACTTGCTGACGCAGAGCTGGCAGGCGGTGCAACGGCTCTCGAAGTTCTTGAGGCTGATGGCGCCGGCGGGCTTGAGGGGCATCTGGCGGTCGGGGACCTGCTTGTCCTCGATAACGGCCAGGCCGCCGTCGAGTTTCTGTTCCTGGGCGTGGAGGGCGGTGGCGGCGCCGACGGCCACGGTGGTGGCGACGAACTTGCGGCGCGAGGGGTCGGCGGGGGTGCCGGGGTCTCCGGAGTTTCCGGGGTTTCCGGAGGTTCCGGAGGTTCCGGGTTTTCCGGAGGTTCCGGGTTTTCCGGAGAGGCGGGCCAATTTGATGGCGCCGAGCTTGCAGTTGGCCATGCAGGCCCAGCAGTCGACGCAGCGGGAGTGGTCGACGGTCTTATTGTCGATATTGATGCACATGGCTTTGCAGCCATGCTCGCACTTGCGGCAGGAGACGCACTTGTCGGCGTCGATCTTGATGCCGAAAAGGCGGAACTTGCTCACCAGACCCAGCAGCGAGCCCACGGGGCAGATGGTGTTGCACCACAGGCGGCCGTACATGAAGCTCATGAGGCCGATGACCACGAGGGTGACGATGGCAACGACCAGCGGCAGGCCCGTGGAGTGGATGTTGGTCACCATGCGGGCGTAGGCGCTATAGGGGGCTATGAGGGCCGCGATGGCGTTGAGGCCGAAGACCATCAGCAACACGAAGAGCGCCAGCACGGTGTAGCGCAGCCAGTTGGCGGGCTTGCGATAGCGGAAAGGGCGGCGCTTGCCGAAAATGAGCTTGTGGAACCAGGTGAAGATGTCCTGGAAGATGCCCATGGGGCAGACGATGGAACAATAGAGGCGGCCGATGAGGAGGGTCACCAGCAGGATGGCCACGACCATTACCACGTTGAGTGCCAGCACGGCAGGGAGGAACTGCACCTTGGGCATCCAGCCCAGCCAGTGGCGCAGAACAGCGCCGTCGGTGGTGTCGAGCAGCAGCGCCGTGATGCCGAAAAGCATCAGCGCGGCGAGAACGATACGTACGTATTTGAAGTACTTCATTTTCTTGAATTTCTGATTTCTAATTCCTGATTCCTAATTATTTTTCAGCATGGCATACACCGCCAGGCCGGCGACGGACTTGATGCCGGTCTTCTTGGTGATGCTCTTGCGGTGGGTGTTGACGGTATTGACGGCGATGTTGAGCTTGGCGGCAATCTCCTTGCTGCTGAGGCCCTGGGCCACCAGCACGAGGACCTCCTGCTCGCGGTCGCTGAGGTCGTAGTCCTCCGGAGGCATGAGGAGCAGCTCCTCGATCATGGCGTGCTTCTCCAGGTCGCGGCTGAGCTGCATGATGTCGAACACAAGTTCCATCATCTCCTCGTTGAGGCGTTCGCCGGGGATGTACTTGTAGATAATCTGCGTGAGGTCGGAGAGCTTGTCCTTGATGTTGTCGTGGCTTTTCACGTAGTGGTCGGTGACGGCCTTGCTGAGGGGTTCGCCGTCGGAGAGGGTGTCGAGCATGGAGATGAGGTTGCGCTCCTCGCGGCGCACGTGGTCGCGCACCTCGCGGCAGTAGTCGGCGAAGTACTTCTTCAGCACGGCCGACGACTGGTCGCCGGCGCTCTCGGCCACATGGTCGAGGTGGTGTTGCATGTGGGGCAGGCGCTCCTCGATGTAGTAGCGGTGGCTGGCCTGCAGGTGCTCCACCACCAGGCGGTGGTCGATGGCGGCAACCTCCTCGTCGTCGGGGCGGTAGTCGTCGAAGCTGTATATGTTGCACACCGTCAGGAAGAAATTCTCGTCCACACCGCGCTCGCGGCAGACCTCCTTCACGCTTTTCTCGCCGAATCCCAGGGGAATGCCGAAACGCGGCAGCATCAGGATAAGGTCGTAGTTCGACGCTATCATGTCTGCCATCTTCATGCGGCTGGTGAAAATAGTCCGTTTGCTCACTGTTATAGTATGTTATATGGTGTTAGACACCTTGGGTTCGCCGTGCAAAAATACGAAAAAAAAATGATTCTCCGCGAGTGTATTATAATTTCGTTCAATTTTTTTGCATGCACACCTCCCCTCCCCCTGCCCCTGACGCCCTGCGCACACCCACCCATCCGCCTGCCAACACCCTGTCATCTCCCACCATCGCAGGGGATGGATAGGAGTTGGGTAGGAGATGAGTAGGAGTTGGGTAGGAGTTGGTACCTCTTTCATACTGATTTATAACAGGTTGGAGAATGGCAAAATTCGGCCTTCGACAAAGATTTTTTCAATTTTGAAATTTTTGCTATTTTTGCAGTATGAAAAGAAGATTCCTCTACATAGCAACAGTACTGATACTGACATCGTTCCGTCCCGTTTCGGCGCAGACTTTCCCGTGGCAGGACACCACCCTGAGCCTCGATGCGAGGGTGGAATGGCTCGTGCAGCACCTGACCCTCGACGAGAAGCTGAGCCTCATGGTGCACCAGAACCCCGCCATCCCGCGGGTGGGCCTGCCGGCCTACAGCTGGTGGAACGAGGCGCTGCACGGCGTGGGACGTGCGGGATTGGCCCGGGTGTACCCCATGCCCATCGCCATGGCGGCGACGTTCCGCCCCGGGTGGGTGCAGAACGTCTTCGCCGACGTGGCCGCCGAGGCACGCCACAAGTACCGCGCCGCGCAGGACACCGGCGGCACCGGCGACTACACGGGTCTCACCTTCTTCACACCGAATATCAACATCTTCCGCGACCCGCGCTGGGGGCGCGGCATGGAGACCTACGGCGAGGACCCCTACCTGACGGCCCGCATGGGGCTGGCCTGCGTCGAGGGCCTGCAGCACGGCTGGGAGGAGGACTGGCAGGGACGCCCGCTGCTCACCGCAGCCTGTCTCAAGCACTTCGCCGTGCACAGCGGTCCCGAGGGCACACGGCATGAGTTCGACAGCCGCGTCAGCGACCGCGACCTCCGCACCACCTACCTGCCGGCGTTCGAATACATCATCAAGAACAGCGACGTCCGCCAGGTGATGTGCGGCTACAACCGACTGAACGGCAGCCCCTGCTGCACCAACCGCCGCCTGTTCGACATACTGCGCAACGAGTGGCACTACGACGGCCTGCTGGTCACCGACTGCTGGGCGCTGAACGACGCCTACGAGACCGACACCGTGATTCCCCGCCACCGCACCCACGCCACCGCCGCCCTGGCCTACAGCGACGCCTTCGGGCGCGAGGTGGACCTCGAATGCGGCAGCGGCCTGACCGCCCTGCGCGAGGCATGGAGCACCGGCATCCTGCCGGCATCCAAGATAGACGAGCACGTGCGCCGCCTGCTGCGGGTGCGCCTGGCGGTGACCGACGAGCCCGTGCCCGCCGAGGAGGAGGTGTGCCGCGAGCCCGTGCCCTTCGGTATCGAACGCGCCTCCATGGTGCTCCTGAAGAACGACAACACCCTGCCGCTGGCCCGCGGCACCAGGGTCTACCTCGAAGGTCCCAACGCCACGGACACCCTCATGCCCCTTGGCAACTACAACGGCACCCCGGACCATACCGTCTCCATCCGCGAAGGACTCCTGAACATCCGCGACAGCAAAGGCAACATGATTCAGCTGGTCTCTACCGCCGACAGCGCCGACGTCATCGTCTATGCCGGCGGCCTCAGCCCCCAGCTGGAGGGCGAGGAGCTGCAGGTGGACGAGCCGGGCTTCTACCGTGGCGACCGCACCCAGATCGAACTCCCGGCCTATCAGGTCTCCGACATCCGTCGGCTTAAGCAATCGGGCAAACCGCTGGTGCTGCTGCTCTGCACGGGCAGCGCCCTGGGCCTGGAGGAGGTGGTGGACGAGGCGGACGCCATCCTCGTGGCGTGGTACGGCGGCGAGGACATGGGCAGCGCCGTGGCCTGGCAGATGTGCTTCCCCGCAGGCTGGTCGCTCTTCGGACGCCTGCCCGTCACCTTCTACCGCAACACACGCCAGCTGCCCCCCTTCGACGACTACGCCATGCAGGGCCGCACCTACCGCTACATGGAGGCCGAGCCGCTGTTCCCCTTCGGCTATGGTCTGGACTACAGCTCCTGCCGCATGGGCAAGGTCAACTTCGACCCCGCCAGCCTCACCGTCACCGCCACCGTGCATGCCGACAGCTGCCGTATGCCCAAGTGCATCACCAATCCCATCGTCCAGGTCTACCTCAAGAATCCCTCCGACCCCGACGGTCCGCGCAAACAGTTGGTAGGCGTTGGCGAAGGGCACCTCTTCGCCGGCACGAGCGACGAGGTCAGCATCCAGCTGGACCCCTTCTGGTTCCGCCAGTACAACCCCACCACCGACCGCATGGAAGAACCCGCCGACGGCACGCAGATGACCCTGCAGGTAGGCTTCAGCAGCGACGACAAAGACCTCGTCGACATCCCCTTCCGCTACCGCAGGAGGTAAAAATCCTATTACTATCTAACCACCACGACCCTCCGCACAGGAGCATTGCCCACCTTCACCAAGTAGACTCCCGTGGCAGGGACATCGAAACTGGCCGACGGCCCTCTATCCGTGCCATGGGCCGGCAGAGGACGTCCGGCGACATCGTACACCATCACTTCGGGCAGGCGGCTGCCGTCGCCATTCTCGACCACAATCTGGCCGTTGCGCTGGTAGACATGCACATCGATGGTCTGGATGTCGTCTATGCCTTCAGCGGTGACGTAGATTGTGTCATGAAGCCAGATTGTGTCGTACTCCGTAAGCGTGATATAGGTTGTATCATGAATGACCACTGTGTCGTGGACAACAAGGGTGTCTTGATAGGGAGTGCCGTTGGCATAGAAAATCGCCGTCAGCTGGACATCGCCGACAACGGCAAAGGTGTAAGGGTTGTACGTCGACCCATCGCTCCAATGCGAGAACTGGTATCCGCTGTAGGGTATGGCCACCACCGAAGCGGCTGCGCCATAGGGGTACCGGCCGTTGCCTGTAAACGTGCCATGGGCGATGCTGTCCACCGACAGCTGCACCGCAAAGGTATCGATACCGAAAATGGCCGTGAGGACAATATTCCCATCGATAGAAACCGTCCTAGGATTCTCGGTATTGCCGTCGCTCCACATGACAAAATGATAGGGCGCCAATGCGGTAGCGGTCACGACGACAGAGTCCAAATAGTCGAATTCGCCACCTGCACTTACCGAACCGATATTGGTGTCGGAACTGAGCGTGGTCAATGTATACCTGTTTTTGGCAAAGGTGGCCGTCAACGTGCTGTCGCCCGTAAGGAACAAAGTGTCGGTCGACAATGTGCTGCCATTGCTCCATTGCACAAAATGATAACCATAGTTTGGCAAGGCCTGAACCACAGCACTCGAATCGCAACGGACATATTGGGAATCAGCATCCATGACGACCGACGCCGTTCCCCAGTCGGGCATGCCAGAAGCGACCGTCATCGTCAATCCGACAGCGGGATATAGATAGGTATGGGCCGTTCCCAAAACGCTCCGGTAGGCATGGTATGAGCCACACGGAATATCAATCAGCAGACTGTCGTTTGTTTCATAAAAAAGGTTTGTCCCAACCGAAGGAGCCACATCCGACTTGAATACCAACGTATCGAGACTCCTACAGTTCCAGAACATCAGTCCGCCGAGGCTCGAAACGGACTGCCCGAAGACGACCTTCCGCAAGCTATAACATTGCGAAAAGGCTCCGTAACCAACCGAGGCAACAGCATCGGGAATGACCACCGAGACCAGGGAGGTGTCGTTCTCAAACAACCCCTGCTCGATTATCGTCAACGAGTCCGGCAACGTAATCGACACTATGTTGAAACTGCCGGCAAAAGCGCCACGCCCAATGGAAGTCACAGAGTTGGGAATCACCAAGGACGCCAAGCTGTCGCATGCAACGAAGGCCCGCATGACGATTGTTCTTACCGTATTAGGGATCTGCACCGTCCGCATCGTTGCATACTCGAAGGCCTCGTGGCCGATTGACGTAACCGGATACACAACGCCGTTGTAAACAACGCTGTCCGGAATGATCAAGTCGCCGTTCAAAGAACTGCCATAATTAGGGTAGTTGTAATTGCACTTGGCAACTTCGGCTTCGCCGTTTACAATGCTGTAATACAACGTGTGGCCCGAAGGGGTGACAGCCGAAAAATCATAGGCCATAGCCATGCAAGGCAATGCCAGCACAGCCATCATAAGGAGAATCCGCTTTATATTCATTTTCTATCTAATTATCTATGTTTTACACGGTTCCATGCCGGGTTCCATCCGCCGACAAAAAGAGAAACCATGTTGCAAAAATACAAGTATTTTCCGACATGGCAAAATCGAATATTCTCCTGCGTGAAAAAACGGCCAATTCTGCGCAGTCAAATGTGCAATATTTTGCAAAAACTGCGCAGTCTAGTGTGCAGTTTTTTGGGGAAAGTGCACATTTGAGTGCGCAGTTTTAAATATTTTTTGTACCTTTGCAATGAAACACGAGCGTCGAAAAGCATGGAAATAAACAGACACAAAGGATATTAAACGAATAATAGTCATATGAATTACAAAACCCTTTTGGTGGCAACCGTTTTAACAATTTGCACTTCAAACTTTCAATTTGCACGGGCGCAGCACGACAGTATCCCGGAGAGCGACCCGGCCATCGTCGGGCGCATCGGCGAGTGGCAGGACCTGAAGTTCGGCTTCATGATGCACTGGGGCATCTACGCCCAATGGGGCTGCGTGGAGAGCTGGAGCATCTGCAACGAGAGCTGGATTACCCGCGAGCGCATCGGTGCCGACGGCCGCCCGATCAAGGGCACCAAGGACGGCGACTACTACGAGTACAAGCAGGCCTACCAGGCGCTGAACCGCACCTTCAATCCCCGGCACTTCGCCCCGCAGCAGTGGGCCGCGGCGGCCAAGAACGCCGGCATGAAGTACCTCGTTTTCACCACCAAGCACCACGACGGATACTGCATGTTCGACAGCCGCTACACCGACTACACCTCCATGCACAGCCCGGCGAAGACCGACTTCACGCGCGCCATCGTCGACGCCTTCCGCAAGGAGAACCTATGGATAGGCCTCTACTTCAGCAAGCCCGACTGGCACTGCGACGACTACTGGGCCCACGAATGGGCCACGGCGGACCGCAACGTGAACTATTCCATCGCCGACCACCCGGAGCGCTGGCAGCGCTACCAGGAGTTCACCTACAACCAAATCCACGAGCTGACGCACAACTACGGCCCCGTGGACATCCTCTGGCTCGACGGCGGCTGGGTGCGTCCGGCCTGGAGCGTCAACGACGAGACACGCCCCTGGCTGGGCTGCAGCGGCCAGGTGCAGGAACTGGACATGCACCGCCTGGCCTCCATCGCCCGCGAACGCAATCCGCAGACCCTCATCGTGGACCGCAGCGTCGGCGGCCGCTACGAGAACTACCGCACCCCCGAAAAGCAGGTGCCCGACACCCTCCTCCCCTACCCCTGGGAGACCTGCATGACCATGGGCGACAGCTGGAGCTACGTGCCCAACGACAACTATAAAAGCACCAAGACCCTCATCCACATGCTCTGCGACGTCGTGGCCAAGGGCGGCAACCTGCTGCTCAACGTGGGCCCCGACCCCGACGGCAACCTGCCCGCCGAAGCCCTGCAGCGCATGGAGGAGATGGGCCGCTGGCTCGACAAGAACGGCTACGCCATCTACGGCACACGCCCCCTCTACCCCTACTGCGACGGCGACAAGCGATATACACAATCGAAGGACGGCCGCCACCAGTACGAAATCACCCTCCTCGACGAGTACCCCTACGCCACGGTTAAAAAACTGAAAAGAAAGTAAGGTTTAAGGTTTAAAGTTTAAGGTTTAAGGAGGCTACGCTGCCCCCCGATGCCTTAAACTTTAAACCCTAAACCTTAAACATTAAACCTTAACGCACAAATGACCAAGGAAGAGAAATACATCGCCCTGCTGCCGCAGGCCAAAGCCCTCTGCGAAGGCGAGAGCGACACGATAGCCAAGATGGCCAACATCAGCGCCCTGCTGCACCACGAATTCGGGTTCTGGTGGACGGGGTTCTACAGAGTTTTGGCCTCACCCCAAGAAGAGGGGGAGTTGGTGCTGGGACCCTTCCAAGGGCCGCTGGCCTGCGTGCACATAGGCTACGGCAAGGGCGTATGCGGCACCGCCTGGAAGGAGCGCCGCACCGTGGTGGTGCCCAACGTCGAGCAGTTCCCCGGCCACATAGCCTGCAGCAGCGAGAGCCGCAGCGAAATCGTCGTGCCCGTGTTCAAGGGCGAAGAGGTCGTCGCCGTCCTCGACATCGACAGCCGCGAACTCGCCACCTTCGACGACACCGACCGCCGCTATCTGGAACAGGTCGCCGCCCTCATCTCCTAACGGAGACGCAGCATGCCGCGTCTCTACCTAGGGGGACGACCGACACGGAGACGCCATACGCTACGTCTCTACAGTTCCCAAATCCTTACCATCGCCTTCCGGAAAAGAGGATGGTATGAACCGGGTAAAAACGTGGTAAGAAGATGGGAAGAAGATGGTAGGTTAACACTACTGTTTTCCAGCAGGTTACAAAAGCATTATTTTTTATCGAAAAACGTTAAAACCGGCAGCCGACGCCGAAGGTGATTTTGAAGGGGTAGACGTAGGTGCCGGGGGTGGAGAGGTTGAGGATGTCGGTGACGCCGAAACGGCTGTCGACCTGGACGAGCCAGTGCTGGACGAACTCGTAGCCGAGGGTGAGACCGAGGCCGGCGTGGATGTCGCTCATGGCGAAGCGCGATTTGCCGGTGGCAGGGTCGGTGTAGATCTGCCGGCGGTAGAGGTTGATGCCCTCGGTGGCGGCGGAATAGAGCACAAAGTGGAAGTAGGGACCGAAGCCAACGAGGAGGTGACCGCCGCGCCAGGGGTGGCGGTAGAAGACGGAGAGGCCCGCGTCGGCGCCGAAGGTGAGCATGTGGCTGTGGTGGTCGCTGTAGCGCAGGGTGGACTGCTCGAGGGTGGCGGTGCCGTTGGCCTGGAGGTACCAGTCGTTGGTGATGTGGTAGTCGAGGAAAAGGCCGAGGCTCATGCCCGTGGCCGGCAGCGAGTTGAGCACCGTGTCGGCGATGAGGGTGTCGCGGAGCAGGGGGTCGACGCGCATGATGTAGGACGAGAGGTTGGGGCCGGCGGTGAATCCCCAACTGACGTACTGGCGCTGCTCCTGGGCGTGGGCGAGGGAAAGGGAAAGATACAGAACGGCGAATATAACGGCTATCTTTTTCATAAACAATTATCTTTCTGTCAAACCATTGGATTTGTTTTTTCTTGTCTTGCTTGTCTTCAGCCTACAACTGAAACTTGAGGTCGATGCGTACGAACCAGCGGTCCCATCCCTCGAGGCCGTCGAGGTAGCTCAGGCGCCGCACGAAGTCGACGCGGAGGAACTTGAGGATGTTCTCCACGCCGATGCTGTATTCCATGTAGGGCGTTGTGCCGAAGGACTGGGTACCCTCGGGCATTTTGTAGAGGCCCGTGGGGTCGGAGTAGAAGTCGTTCTTGGTGCTCAGGCCGCCGTAGAGGAAGTTGAAACCGACCACCTCGCGCAGACGCAGGCGGTTGATGAGGGGTATGCGGTTGAGAATCCACCCCTTGAGGTGGTAGGTGGCGAAGAAGGCCACGTACTGGTCCATGATGAACTCCATGGGACGCATGGTGTTGAAGGCGTTGGTGGCCAGGAAGAGGTTGGCGTTGCCGGAGGGAATGTAGAGGCGCGTGTAGGGGGCGCGGTTCCAGATAACGCCGGAGACGACCTTGGCGTCGATGTGGCCGAAGCTCGACAGCCAGAAGCGCTTGTCGGCCGAGAAGGAGGTGGACTGGATGAGGGTTTCGCCGTCGACGAGGTTGACGTTGTGCGACAGCGAGATGGTGGGTGCGTCGCGGCGGAGGTTGCTTTGGGTCTCGCGGCGGCGCGTGCCGGCGGCGAAGTTGGGTGTGAAGCTCAGACCCACGTGGAACTCGCCCTCGGTGAAGTAGTCCACACGCTTCAGCGAGCCGTCGGCCTGATACTGCAGGTACTCCAGCGAGCCGGCAGGTTCGTAGCGGCGGGCGGCCAGCCAGGTGTCGAAGCGCAGGTGGCTCTTCCACTCCTTGCGGAAACGAAGCAGAGCCTGGGCCACATATTGCACGTTCAGTTCCTTGTCCGAGGAGGAGAAGATGTTGTCGCGGTCGAAGTTGTCGTAGCTCTGGCCGGGGGTCTCCAGTTCGTAGGTGGCGTTGAGGCTGATGCTGCTGTAAGGGGCCTCGTGGACGTGGCGGTCCTTGTCGTCGAAGGTGTAGGTGTAGGTGAGGTTGGTCTTGGGGCGTTGGTCGCGGAAACCGTAGGCCACGTAGCCCTCGAGAAAGTGGCGTGGGCTGAGGGTGGCCTTGCTCATGCCGCCCAGGCGTACGCGCCAGCCTTCCTGGTGGTTGTAGCTGAGGAAGTTGAACACCGGGCCTAGGTCGAAACGGCTCTCACTGCGCTTCTTGTGCGTGGGTATATAGCCAGAGGCGAGCACCTCGCCGGTGGCTTTGAGTACGCGAAATTCAGGCAGGCGTCGCAGTTCGATCCACATGCTGTCCAACACCGTCTCCTTGGCGGTGAGCTTGACGGGGCGACGGGCGTTGAACTCGCTCTTGTAGCGTAGCAGGTCCTTGCGCGGCAGCACCACCTCGTGCTCGAAGACCGAGAAGAGGCTGTCTGCCAGCATGTCGGCAGTGTCGCTGAGGTCGTATTCGGTGTAGACACGCATCTGGTGTACATAGAGTTCCTGTATGCGCTTGGAGATGTACATGCGGCCGTAGGTGTCGCAACGGTAAGGCAGATAGTGTCCCGCGCTGTCGCGGTGGAAAGTCTGCACGATGGAAAGGTCGCGGACGAAGTTGAGATTCACGTGGGGCGACACGGTCATCACGTATTTGGTCAGGGCGAAGGTGCTGTCGGGGTCGAGGCTGACGTACATGCGCCCGGTGAAGCCGTAGCTCTGCTGGTTGGCGGGCACGAAGCTGAGTTCCACGCACTTCTGCCCGTCCACGAAGGTGGTGTCGGTGATGTAGTACTTGTAGAACGTCACGGCCAGCACCGGCGACAGCGGCGAGGTGAAATGGTTCAGCATGAGCTCGATGTCGCCGTCGTAGATGTCCACAGGGGTGAACATGGCCTGTATGTTGGCGTCCATGCCCTCGTCCTCCATCACCTCATCGAGACCCTCCATGCGTTTTCCCTTCACCAGACGGCGCTTCAGCGAGGGGTCCTTGCGATAGCTCTCCTCGGCCAGTGCCTCGCGCATGGAGACACAGAGGATGGGCGTGGCGTCGAACTCGGTTTCGTCGATGTATTTTTCAAGGAAGTTCAGCTTGCGCCAGATGCGCTTGCCTTCGAAGTCGGGGTTGAAGTCGTCCAGCGACATGGAGAGGCGCTCGTAGACCTGGCGGTGGTATTGGTCCACATGCTCCAGGCGGTTCTCCTCCTTGTGGGCGATGACCTTCTTCACCAGTTCCACGGCCGGGTTGTGTTTGCGGCTGTACTTGCTGTTGCCCTTCTTGGCGGTGATTTCCACAGCCTGGAGGGTCTTGCCGCGAGGCACCATCTTCACCGTCACGCGCTTCTTCGTCTTGCCCTGCACGGCCTTGAAAGTCTGCGCCTCGTAGCCCATCATGCGGAACTGCAGCTTGGTCAGCCCCTGCGTGTTGCTGATGGTGAACTTGCCATCCATGTCGGTCTCCGTGCCGATGGTGGTCCCTTCGAACACAATCTGCACAAAGGGTATCGGCTCGTTGGTTTCGGCGTCGCGCACACGTCCCTGCACGGCGGTGGTAGTCTGCTGCGCTTCGGCCACAACGGGTACCAAAAGCAACAGCGCAAGCAATAGTAGTTTATATTTCAACAAAATACGCATATCTGCATTACTTTTTAGGCAATGCAAATATACGTATTTTTCCCGATATATGGCTCGTTTTTTACTTGAAGGCGTTCTCGCTCAAGCCGTGGCCGGAGAGGGCGAGGTCTTTCATGTAGGAGGGTACGTCGCGGCCGAGGTACTTGTCGACGTAGAGCTTGGCGAGGTACTGGCCGAGCATGAAGCCGTGGCCGCGGAGGCCGGTCAGCAGGCCCACCTCGGGGTCGACGATGTAGCGCGGCTCCGTGTAGCGGCCCGCCCAGACGGCCAGGAAGCTCACCTCCTTGAGGCCTGGAATCCACTCGGCGAAGACCTCGGAGACTATCTCCAGGAACTCCTTGCTGTTGTATTTGATGTTCTGGCGGGTCTCGTAGGCGTCGGTGTCGGGGCTGGCGCAGCCGATAATCTGGCCCGTGTGGGCGAACTGCTGGCCATAGACGGCACTGAAGCCCTTGTAGTGACGACGGTCGATGATCATGTCCAGGGCGTCGCCGTTGATGCCCATCAGCGGCAGGCGGCGTGTGATGAAGGCCTGGTGCTTCACGGGATAGAGGCCGGTGTCGATGCCCAGCATGTCGGTGAAGCGCTCGGCACCCCAGCCCATGGAGTTGACGAAGTGCTCGCAGTCGTACTCCACATACTTGCCCTCGTGGGTGCGCACCAGGGCCAGCGTGCGGCCACCGTCGATGCGCTGCACGTGCAGCAGTTCGCAGTCCTCGTAGACACGACCGCCGAGGTTCTTGCCGATGCCACGGATGTAGTCGATGACGCGGCCCGGCGTGGCCTGCCAGCAGTCGCGCGTCATCAGGGCGTGGCTGTAGGTCGTCTTGCTGTCGTCCCACAGGGGCGATATTTCCCGTTTGAAGTCCTTGCGGTCCACCATGTAGGCGTCGCTCCAGGCACGGCTGGCGTCGAGGGCTTTGTATGTCGCCTCGTCGTGCACCAGGTTCACATAGCGCGTGGGCTTGTAGTTGATGTTGTATACCGACTGTATCTGCTTGAATATCTCGTGGCTGTGCTGTGCAATGTCGGCAATGTCGGGATTGCTGAATGCCGGACGGCCACCGCCGATGTTGCGCCACGAGGCTCCACGGCTCCAGTTGACCAGCACGGGGTTGAAGCCCGCCTCGCTGAAGTAGCGGAACAATCCGCTGCCCGCGATGCCGCCACCGGCAATGAGCACCCGCACCCGCTCGCGCTGCACCTCGTTGTCCTTCGGGAAGACGAAGACCTCCTTGCGGCCCTCGGTGTAGAGGTCGCCCAGGGTCACCTGGTTGCTCAGCGGGGCGCGCGGCGTGGCGTCGCCGGTGAGCTCGATGCCGTGCGAACGCAGCAGCTGCCGTGCACGGGCAATGCAGCGCTTGCCGCGGCAGGGGCCCATACCCATGCGGGTGATGTGCTTCAGCTCGTCGACGGAGATGTACTTGCGGTCGCCCACAGCCTCCAGCACCTGCTGGTCGGTGATGTCCTCGCAGTGGCAGATGTAGGTGGGTTCTGTTTCTCCGGAAGCTCCGGGGTTTCCGGAAGCTCCGGAATTTCCGGGAAGCTCGGGATAACGGTCTTTGACAATAAAGCCCTTGACATCGGTAATCTTTGCACTCTCCACTTTCCACTTTCCACTCTCCACTCTCACCCTCGCCACATTGGTCCTGTTCTCTTTCTTCATCACCTTCTCCACCACGCCCTCGCCCACGGGCTTGCCGTTGTTGTCCACCAGGTAGACCTCCTTGCCTTCTTCCACCTCGTATTCCACCGGCAGGAAACACCAGTTCTTCTGTACATTGTAGCCGAAGATGGCCAAGCCCGGGCAGTGGTTGACGCACTCCATGCAGCCGATGCACTTGTCGTAGTCCACCGTCGGCGTACTGCTGGTGGTAGGCTTGCTGATGGCCCCTTGCGGACAGCTGAAGGTGCAGGGGTTGCAGGCAAATCCGTAGAGGCAGTCGATTTGCACAAAGGGCTTGGCGGCCATGCGCTCCTCGCTGGGCAGCAAGGGCTGTTCGCGCAGGCGCACGGGGTGCTGCTGCGAGTCGATGTACTGGCGCGAGACGTCCAGATACTCGTCGTAGTTGAACCTGATGCCCATCTCCTGCGCAATCTCGTAGGCCACCTGCTTGCCGCGCAACACGGCGCTGGTACCCTCGCCTATGCGCACGGCGTCGCCGGCACCGTAGACGTGGTGTCCGAAGAGTTCCTTGCCCTTGGTGAGCAGCTGGTTGTCGGGCACAAGGCCCGTGCATATATTGATGATGTCGATGTCGTCTATCACCTGCTCGGTGCCGGGGATGGGCTTGAAGTTCTCGCACCGCGCAATGACGGCGCCACGGATGCCTGTGTGGTCGTCGTTGGGGATGGCGCGCAGCAGGGTGTAGCCCGTCATGATGGGGATGCCCAGCCTCCGCACACGGTTGGCCTGCACGGGGAAACCGCCCTCGCGAGGCTGTGCCTCGATGATGGCCCGTATGGTGGCCCCAGCCTGCATGCCCTGGTAGGAGGTCAGGTAGCCGATGTTGCCCGCGCCGACGGTCAGCACGCGCTTGCCCAGCAGGGTGTGCTCCTGG
>DFIZ01000004.1:28460-32556 GCA_002372855.1 Bacteroidales bacterium UBA3684 | reverse complement strand
TCATCATCTTCTGGAACACGGCGGCGGTGTACACCCCCGGCACGTCGTCGTTCTCGAACGGCGGCATGAACGGCACCGCACCCGCAGCCACCACCAGGTGCTGCGCGTCGATGTAGGCCATCTGGCCGTTGACGACGTTCTTCACCGCAATGCGCGGCCCCTCAAGGATGTCCCACACCGTTGTATTTAGCAAGATTTGGAGCGCTGGCGTCTCGCCGGCAAGTCTCTTCGCGATGTCGAAACCGCGCATGCCGCCGAACTTCTTCTCCTTCTCGAAGAAGAAGAACTGGTGGGTCTGCATGTTGAACTGTCCGCCGATGCGGGGGTTGCTGTCGATGACAAGATTGTCGATGCCGAAGGCATTCAGCTGCTCGCGACAGGCCAGACCGGCGGGGCCGGCACCGACAATGGCCACCTGGGTCTTGTACACCTGCACCGTCTGCGCCGACTCCTCGGGACGCTGCGGCGGCTCGAAGGTGACGCCCGGCAGGTCGGCCTCGTGGGTGATGGTGCGCACCTCTCGCACGCCGTCCACGGCGGTGATGCAGATGCGGCGCACACGGCCGTCCACCAGCATCTCGCAGGCGCCGCACTTGCCTATGCCGCACTCCAGCGAACGGTTCCGGCCGTCCAGACTGTGGCTATGCACCGGAAAACCAGCCTCGTGCAACGCCTTGGCTATCGTGTAGCCCTTCTCGGCCACCACCTTGTGGCCTTCGAACAAAAACTCGGTCTTCTCCCCTTGCGGGATGTCAAGAATGGGGTGTCTTTCAATCCTGTACATCTTTGTAAGTGTTTATGGATTAATATGATATTGTTTTTCGTTCAAAAATAACAACACCACAAAATTAATCAAACCTTTGCAAAAATGCAAATCTTTTTTCAAAAAAAATCCCGACACCAACCACTACACACTATCCTTCACCCACTCTCACCACACCAACAGCCGCTGACTTTTGGGGTAGTAGCGCAGATGCAGCGGCCCAAGGGTCCAAAGGAGGTCCTCCTTGTCCACACGTCTATGGCGGCCGCAGAGGGCATCGAGACGGGCGATGACACGCTCATTGGTGCGCTGGAAGAACCGCCGGCGTCCCTCGCCCAGACGGTTCCACAGCGACTCGGCAGGCACGTAGGTATCGGGGAGACCGAAATCGAAGAACAGCGCGTCTGCCACACTGTCGGCGTTGCGCAGGCACACCTGGATGGAAAGCCAGAAGAGCGTGTCCACGCGACGGCTATAGCGGTCGCAATGGTGCTGACGATCGTCGATGCCCGCATCGCCTCTAAAATAGGCGTTGCACAGCAGGCTGTCCATGCCCTTGTAATATGTGCCATGGGCAACAAGGAACTCCCTCACCTCACGCCCCGTGAGCCTCCCCCACCCTGCGCTCAGGAAGGGCAGCAGCGAGTCCAGCCCGTCGGTGGGCAGCACCGGCAGGGTATCGATATTGTGGCGCAGGGTCAACGCAGAGACCTGCCCTTTGTCCACACGCAGCAGGCCTGCCTCGAACTCGTCTTCCTGCCACTGCAGCAGCAGTCCGTCGCCCTGCTGCATGCCCCGCCAGCCGTCGCGCGGACGCAGCAGCCCGTAGCGTCGGCCGAGGTCCTTCACCATGCACAGCCGTCCTTCCCTCAGCGCCATCACAGCCGTGCCTCCCGGCAGGTTCACCAGCAGCCGCAGACTGTCGCCATCGACGAAGGGCGCCACTATCATCGTGTCGCGCGGCATCTGCAGGTAGCCGTCGCGGAAGCCGTCGTAGTCCGAGGGGCGATAGACGATGTCGCCGTCGATAATCACCCTCATATATCCCGCCATCGAATAGCTCGTGTCGGCATCCTCCATCGTCACCGGCGACGACTCGGCAGCAGCCAGCTGCGACAGGCTGACCCGGCGCACCAGCGCGGGCTCCACTATGTAGTAGGCCTCGCCCGCACGGCGCAGCCACCCTATGCCCGCCACCACCAGCCTCCGACCCGTGGCGCGGTGGATGAACCACGTGCATTGGCCCCACTCGCCGTGATCCATGGCATATACTCGATAGTCGGCATCCTCGTGCACAAGGTCGCCCGTCTTGGCGCACTCGCGCCACTGCATCGCCGCCGTGTCGAACCAGTGGTCCTGCTTAACCCAGGAGCCGTAGTGGTGATAGAAGAGGGTGTCGTGACGTACAAAGAGGTCGTCCGCGTGGTGCATACCCGTCTTAACCGGCACCGGCGCCAGCGTATATCGTCCGCTGCTGCCGTCCACCACGGCCATCATCGCCCCTCCCCCCGAAAGACCGGAGTAATTGAAGGCGCAATAGTAGCGCCCATGGTATTCCGCCGCCTCCTGCCACTTCACATGGGTATGCGTCCCCAGCCGCGACTGCAGGTCGAGCACCACGGCATCCTCGTGCACCAGCAGGTATTTATACTTCTTGTGGTATTTGATTGCCATGTTTCCGTTGCGCCACACCAGCCATTCGCCCTCCTCCTGCGGCTCGGTATGGCCCGTGGGCAGATACGACGACATCGGAGCCCGGCGCAACTCGTCGCCATAGTCTTTAAAGCCACCGAATCCCCTGTTGGAAAAACCATAGAATCCAAGCTTATGGGCCGAGATATGCATGGCGCAGATACGATGTGTGCGTTCGTCGATGCAATAGTCGGTCCACTGGCAGTAGCGGTTGTCGATATTTTTATAGTAGCGGTCGACGCGATAGCCCTTGCCATAGCCCAGCCTCGAGAAATTGGCGTAGTTCGGTCGGTACCAGGGCCTGGCGGCCACGGCGCCCAGACGGGCCTCCAGTTCCGCCGCGGCGCTGTCGGTCTGCAGCCCCCACCCCGTGCCGGCAAAAGCCAGCTCGTCGACCACACCGTCGTAGTTGAGCCGGGGCAGCGAGTCCATGTTGTGCTCGATGTCCACCACGCGCAGGCGCCCGTCGCGCACATCGACCAGACCCCAATGGTTCAAGTCCTTCTCGAACGGCAACAGCAGCCGTTCCCCGTCCACAAAACCGCGGTGGCTGCCATGCCAGCTGAAGGTCCTCAGCTTCTCGCCCAGCCCCGCCGTGCGCACCATGCGGCCTTCCTCGAAGTGCATCAACGCCGTCTCATCCTTCAGTGCCACCAGCATCTGCAACTCGCCTCCGGCCACGAAAGTGCCGCTGATAAGCGTGTCGTAGGGGTCGTCCTCCACAAACCATGAATCGGGCGACCAGCGCGAATGCTTCCACACCACCTCGCCTTCCAGCGGATGGAACCGCGTGGAATCGTAGAAGAACTCGATGGAACGCTCCGTCTCCTGCATTGCCACGGGCGACGGCGGCGCAGCCCTCAGCTCCGCCACCGACAGCGCACGCAGCCGCGCCCCGCCGCCAATGAAGAACCGCCCGTCTACGCGACGCACATTCCCTCCGCCCTCCATCACACGCCACCGGCCGTCCCTGCGGTCGAGGAACCACAGGTACGTGCCCCACTCGCCGTGGTCCATCAGGTAGACCCTGAACTCCGCATCCTCGTACACCATGTGGTCCGCCTTCGCGCAGCGGCGCCAAGCGGAGGCCACAGTATCGAGGTAGTAGCAGAACGAATCCACATAGTAGGACTGGAGAAAAAGCGTGTCGTGGCGCACAAAGAGGTCACAGTACCTGTCGTCGTCCAGCTCCGGGGGCCACTCCAGGCGCTCCACGTCGACATAGCGGTCGTCGCGACTGCCGCCCCAACGGCGCTCCGTGGGCGTCAGCCGGAAAAAGAAACTGCTGTCGACGCCCGACCACTCCCCCAGTCTCGGCGACGCCACAAAGCGACAATAGTAGCGCCCGTGGTATTCCGCCGCATGCGTCAACTGCACATAGCTCTGCACATCGGCCAGCGGCCGCACATCGATCTCGGCCCGGCAGCGCGGCTCGAGGGTCACCCCCTGCGCCCAACAGCCTGGACCCGCCAGCAGCATCGCTGCCAACACAAACGCCATCATGAGGGTACGGTTCGTCATATCAATCGGATTATTAACATACAAAAAACGTCCAAAATCCTTTTTTATTGCCCTGCCACCCCTAAAAAAAACAACAATCGCCGTCCCCGCGGCACGCCGCGTCTCCACGGGAGGGGTCCG
>DFIZ01000004.1:14590-28268 GCA_002372855.1 Bacteroidales bacterium UBA3684 | reverse complement strand
ATTTGACCCCTCTCGGGGGGAGTGAGGAGTGATGAGTGATGAGTGATAGGCCCGTTCTGTAGAGACGGGACATGCCCCGTCTCCCGGTAGGCATGCCGCGTCTCTACGAACGTGGTCGGTTGCCATGGGAGACGCAGCGTGCTGCGTCTCTACAGACGAAAACATTTGGCCGGCAGACGGTGTTTTGGTTGTCTGTGTTGTCGTTAAAAAGAAAAAGGGGTGCAATAAAAACGTTTTTTTTGCGTTAGGGAGTTCATAAAAAAGAAATTAATAATAAATAAAACAAACAACATGAACCTTAAAGGAAGAAGACAAAGTACAAATGTGGACGACCGCCGCAGCTCCGGCAAGAAAGTCGCCATCGGCGGCGGCATCGGCGCCATCATCATTGCAGCCGTCATGACGCTGCTCAACGGCGGCAATGTGGGCGACGTGGCCCAGCAGGTGATCAGCACCGCCACCTCGGGCCAGCAGACCGAGAACTACACCCCCACGGCGCAGGAGGAGGAGTTCGCCGTGTTCGCCAAGCAGATCCTGGCCTCGACGGAGGATGTGTGGACCGCCGAATTCAAGAAGCTGGGCCGCACCTACAAGGCCCCGACCATGGTGCTCTTCCACGGCTCGGTGCAGAGCGGCTGCGGCAACGCCACGTCGGCCGTGGGACCCTTCTACTGCTCGGCCGACGAGTGCCTGTACCTGGACCTCGATTTCTTCAACGAGATGCCCAAGAGCCTGGGCGCCGGCGGCGATTTCGCCTACGCCTACGTCATTGCCCACGAGGTGGGTCACCACGTGGAGCACCTGCTGGGCATCCTCGACGAGGCCCACGGCACGATGAGCCGCCAGAACGAGACCGAGCGCAACAAGACCAGTGTGCGCATCGAGCTGCTGGCCGACTACTACGCCGGCGTGTGGGGCTACCACGAGAACAAGATGTTCGGCTCGCTGGACGAGGGCGACCTCAAGGAGGCCATCGACGCCGCCCAGAAAATCGGCGACGACTACCTGCAGAAGCGCGCCCGCGGCCAGGTGTATCCCGAGAGCTTCACCCACGGCACCTCGGAGCAGCGTATGCGCTGGCTCAAGAAGGGTCTGCAGACCGGCGACCTGCGCGGCGGCGACACCTTCAGCCCGCGCTACGAGAGCCTGTAGAAGAAAAAATCGCGGAGACGCAGCACGCTGCGTCTCTACAGAGGGGGAGCCATCGCCCAACGATACTGTAGAGACGCAGCGTGCTGCGTCTCCACTGCGACAAACGGAAAAAAAGAGACGCGGCATGCCGCGTCTCTGCATTTTTTATTTTCACGTTTAGTCGGCGCAGCTGCCGCCGGGGCTCCAGTGGGCAGGAAGGCGGTAGCGCGTGGTGTTGTGGCCGAAGTTGTAGATGTAGCCCACGGTGATGGAGGGCAGGCCGACCCAGAGGATGTCGTAGCCCAGCATGCCGGGCAGGGGTCCGGGTTCGCCGGTGCCGCCGCCGATGCGCGGGGTGACCATGGTGTACTTGAAGTCGGCGTAGAGGTCGCTGCGACGGCCGATGTAGTAGCGCAGCATGACGCCGAAGTCGGCGGCCATGTCGAACTTGGCGTTGTCGTAGCGCCAGGCAAGACCGGCACCGAGATAGGGCAGCACGTTGAGTTTCTTGCCACGGGAGAACTTCAGGGCGTGGGTGAGGTTGACCATGACGTCGGTGTGGAAGGCGGAGAAGGTGTAGCCGTCGCCGGGCTCGTCGTTGATGGTGTCGTAGCGCTCGTGGGCGGTGAGGCCGTTGAGTTCGAAGCGGATGGTCCAGAAGTTGCTGTAGTTGCGGCCGAACATGATTTCGGGTGCGGCGCCGTACATGCCCAGCTTGTCCATGTGTTCGAAGGTGAAGGAGGAGAAGTTGGGGCCGATGCCAGCGCCGAAGAACCAGTCTTCCATCACTCCGCGCGACTCGGCAGCCGTGCGACGGCGGAAGGGGCCTTCGGTGAACTGGTGCGAGAAACCGAGGAGGAAGGAGTGGAGATAGACATCGCCGTTGCTGCCGTCGAAAGCCTCGGGGAAGAAGTTCAGCTTATACTCGAGGAAGACGTCCCAGCGGGGGGTGATGATGTAGTTGAGTTGCCAGCCGAGCATGGCCTGGAACTCGTGGTCGGTCCGGTGGCCGTTGTCGCCGCCCTCGAAGACGACACCCAGGCCCAGCATGGGATAGAACTTGACGGGCCAGTTGCGGATGCGCATGAAGGTCGAGGTGAAATCCCACAGGAACTCCGCGCTGCCGAGGGCGAAGCGGGAGGTGTAGGGATGGAGCGTCGAGGCATTGGGGATGGTCATGAAGTCGAAACTCACGCGGAAGGCCAGCGGGCTGACGATCCACTTGCCGACAGAGATGCCGCCCGAGAAGCCCGTGGGGTTATCGTTGAGGCGGTTGCTGTACATGCCCATGCCCCCTTTGAGGGAGAGGAACATGTTGTCGCCGAAGCGCTCGCCGGGCTGGGCGACGGCGGTGGCGAAGAGCCCCGCCATCATCAACAGAAGTATATGTTTCTTCATAGGAGGTCTGTTTTTTCGTGTGTGAGGAACGCTTTAATAAACGGTACTGTTGACGGGCATGCGGTAGCGGGTGGTGGAGTGGCCGAAATTGTGGAGGTAGCCGATGGTCAGCATGGGATAGCCCACGCCGAAGATGCTGCCGCTGGGGCCTGTTTCGCCTGCCACGCGCGGGGGCGCCATGATGTACTTGAGGTCGACGTAGAAGTCGCCCATGTTGTCGATGAACCGGCGGGCCATGATGCCTGCGTCGGCGGCGACGGTGAAGACGGGTTTGGCCTCGTAGTTCCAGATGGGGCCGGCGCCGAAATAGGGCAGGAAGTTCCATTTCACGCCACGGCGGAAGTTGAACAGATGGGTGAGGTTGACCATAAAGTCGGTGTGCAGCATGTTGAAGGTGTACCAGGTGCCGGGGACAAGCTCCTCAACCATCTCGGTACCCGCCTCGTTGGGCTTGGCGACCATGTGGGCACGGTGGCGGGCGAAGAAGCCGGAGAGCTCGAAGCGGATGGTCCAGACGTTGCTGTAGTTGCGGCCGAGCATAATCTCGGGCGTGATGTTCCAGAGACGTGCGTCGAGGTTGCCGATATACTCGAACTCGAACGAGGAGAAGCTGGCACCCAGGCCGAAACCGACGAACCAGTCCTCGGATGTGCTGCGCGACTCGAACTCGGTGCGGCGATGGTAGGGGTTGTCGGACATGCGGTGGGTGAGGCCGAGGGTGATGTTGTGCATGAAGTTGTCGCCGTAGCTGCCGTCGAACGACTGGGGGAGGAAGAAGCACTTGTACTCGAGGAAGGCATCCCACTTGGGGCCGATACGGAAGGGCGCATGGAGACCCAGCATGGCTTGGAAGTCGTGGTCGGCGCCGTGGGTCACATCGCCGACTTTCTGTTCAGGACGATAGACGACTCCCAAGCCGATGAGAGGATAGAAGGGAACAGGACAGAGGAAGTTCTTGTTGTAGACATGGAAGAAAGTGGCATTGATATCCCACATGAACTCGGCGCTTCCGAAGAGGAAGAGCGAGTTGGTGGAGCCGTCGGTCTGGAGGTGGCTGGGAGCCATGCTGACATCGAAGCCCAAACGGAAAGCCAGAGGCTTCATGAGCCAACGGCCGAAATACAGGCCACCGGACGGAAGACCCAATTGGCTCTCGCCGGAATGCTGGTAGAAATTGACACCGGCATTCAACGACCAAAAAAAGGTATTGTCTGCTGCCGGCTGGGCTTTGGCGCCAAGCGCAAAGCCCACCAGCACGAGTGACAACAACAACTTCTTCATGATTGTTCGATTGTTTGATTGCTAGAATGCTTGAATGAGAGAGGAGACTACTCCTTGGCGCGCTCGGCGAAATCCTTGGCGGAGACTTTTTCCACCTCGGGTTTGACCTGCTCCTTGAAGAGCTTGCTGAGGTTGTCGGCATAGATGCGGTCGATGACCTGGCCAAGGTTCTGGCGGTCGGCGGCGATGCTGCGGGCAGCCTTCTCGAGGCGGTCCTCGGTCTGCTCCTTGGTTTCGCCCTCGACGGGACGGTCGTTGCGACGGAGGATGTCCTTGATGTAGTCGACAATCTGGTTGTTGGTGGGCTCGACGGGGCTGATTTCCTCAAGCTTGGACTCGATGAGCTCCCACTTCAGCGAGGGGACATACTTGTCGTTCCAGTCGGCCTCGATTTTTTCGGGGGTCATATCCTTGTCGCCACGCGAGGCGAACCAGCGTTTGAGGAAGTTCTCGGGCAGCGGGGCGGAGAACTGGTCGAGGAGGGCCTTGCGGACCTGGTTGACGAAGAGGTAGTCGCTCTGTTCGTTGTTGGCTTTCTCGATTTCCTTCTGGAGGAGTTTGCGGAAAGCGGCCTCGTCCTTCACAGTCTGGCCGGGGAAGACCATCTGGAAGAGCTCGTCGTTGATTTCGTGGGGGATGATGCGGGAGATGCCGGAGAGGGTGAGTTCGACGTCGGCCTTGAACTTCTTGGCGGCGGCGGTGTCGATGTGGAGTGCACGCTCGATGTCGGCAGTGGGGAAAGCCTTGGCGAGGTTGAAGACAATCTTGTCCTCGGCCTTCTTGCCTTCGAAGAGGGGCATGAGTTCGGCATCCTTGAGGTTGAGGAGGTTGAGGGAGACGAAGGTCTCGATGCCACCTTCCTTGCGGGCACCGGCCTTGTCAAGCTCGACGAGTTTGCCATACATGATATCGCCGGCGGCGACGGCCTCGGGGGTCTCGAACTTGCCGTAGCGGTTGACGACGTTGTTCAGCTCGGTGTCGACATCCTTGGCAGTGACTTTGATCTGGTTGTACTTGACGGCAACCTTGTCCCACTCGATGGTGAACTCGGGGGCAATGGCAACGTCGAAATAGAACGAGAACGAGGTGCCCTTGGCGAAGTCGACCTCGCCGGTCTTCTCGTCGTTGGACATGGGCATGCCAAGAATGTGGAGCTTCTCGTCGTCGATATACTTGAAGAGGGAGGTGTTGAGCGTGTTCTGCACGGCGTCGCCGACGATGGCGGGCTTGTACATGCGCTCGATGAGTCCCTTGGGGGCCATACCCTTGCGGAAGCCGGGGATGGTGGCCTTGTGCTGATATTCTTTCAGCTGTTTGTTTACATTTTCAATGTAGTCGTTTTCCTCGATATCAACCTTGATACAGAGTTCCAAATCACTTAATTTCTCTCTTGTGATGTTCATCTGATTGTTTATTTTATTGATTTTTAGTCTTTTTGTTATTTTCGGTAAAAATGCAAAATTACATAAAATAATTGGATTTGAGAATATAATTTTACATTATAATATATTTTTTATATTGAAGCAGAGCGTAAAGCACTTATTAATAGAATCCTATGTTGAGTTTTATGAGCAGTGCAAGGAGACCGCGGTCGGGCGTCATATCGGCCTCGGCGGGCATGCGTTTGTAGAGGTGCGTGCGCCGCGCGGCAAAAATGCCTACACCGCCATGAATGTTGTTGTAGACTTCGGTGGCGTTGGAGATGTCGCCGAAATGGCTGGCCGTGCTCAAATAGGCGTTGAGTTCTTCGGAGCAGCAGGTGAGATAAAGGTCTATGCGAGGGACGAAGAACTTACGGGTGGTGTCGTCGCCAAAATAGTTCTTCACCTGGCTGAGGAAAAGGTCGCGCGAGTAGTCGATTTCCGTGGCTTTGGCCGGAGCTTTGGGACACATGAAATCAGCGTGATAGACAACGCTGTCCGGCCTCATGTAATAGAAACGCACGAAGGGCTGATAGAGGCGTGCATTCTCGAAGGCATTCCATTTGATATGGCATCCGAGCATGCCATTGCCCATGGGGTCGTAGAAAGAGAAGCCCCTGCCAATGGTATCGCCGGTGAGAGGGCTGACCGTGTAGCTGGGTTGGATAATGAGATTATCGTTTTTTTGCTTGACGAGCGATACAGGGTCGGTCGTGGCCAGGATGGAGTTGTCGGAGGTGTTGCGAATGGAGAGGACGTAAGAATAGTTCTCATTCAGGCGATTCTTGGTGCAGAAGAAATAGAGCGGCTGTGCTGTGCTGGCGAAGTTGCCGGAATCGCGGTCGCGCGTGGTGTACTCGAATGACATCGAGTCTTTTAGAGAACCATTCTCATAAGCCAGAAGGGCAACGGCGATGGCCCCTTGAGGATAGTTGTTCGAATCGGAATTCTGACCATAATTGTAGATATTGCCCTCGGCAAGGTAGCAGCGCTGGACGCGCACCCAAGTGGTGTCGTCGTCCTGGTCCAAGAGACAGTAGACCACGGGGACATTCTTCCAGCTGGCGTTGGGCGAGAACTCGACCTCGCAGGCTGTAAACAACAAGAGTACCGGTATGAAATAGAACAATTTTCGCATATCAATGTGTGTTTGTTTCCGATGATGAATGGGTGGCTTCGCTGACTTCGATTTCGTCCATCATGAGCCATGGTTTGAGCCCTTTGGCACGGTGCCACGCAGGGATGGTGCCTATGGACTGGGCGTCGACTTTCAGCATGCTGATGCCGTTCCTGTCAACAGGGACACGGACCTCGACCACACGGGGCTCGCGGGCATCTTCCGAGGCTGCCTCGACAGGCACTGACACCTGAAGGGTGTCGACGAAGGTGGTGCCGTCGGTCGAGAGGGCGACCGAAAGCTGACGGGGGGCGAAGGCCCACAATTCGGGCGCATGGGCAAACCGAAGCGTTACATATTCAATGTCGATGGGTTTGGCCAGCCGGACGGTGGTCACCACGCCATCGCCGGAGAATCCCAACCAGCCCTGCGAGAGGTCGTCGACGGTACCTTTCTCGCTGTCGAACAGGATGGAGTCGGTGCCAACGTTAAAAGGAGTATTGGGCTTGCGGGAGAAGGTGGTGGAGACAATGTAGTCGTAGTTGAACTTGCGGGTGGCGATAAACGACGGCGGCATATCCTTGGCAAAGGCGCAAGCCTTGACCACGGTGGTGGCATTGATGGCAAACGGCGCTGTGTAGCGCGGCGACTCCTTGGTGGGGTCGCTGCCATCGAGGGTGTAACGTATCTCGCTGCCGGGCTGGCTGGTGATGGTCACCTTCAGCGGCTGCGAGAAACGCATCTCCGAGCCGCTGATGACAGGAGGCTCAAGCATGCCGGCCGTCATACGCGGGAAACTGATGCCGTAGCAGCTGGCAGGATCCGCCTGGCTGTAGGGGCGCAGGTGGATACGGAAAGAGGTGTTGCTCCGGGGATAGATTCTGAGGTACACGCCATTGTCCAGCATGTCGAACTGCTCGCCGAGCACTTCGACAAAGAGCCCTTCCCCACCCTTGTGGATGGCGCACCAGCGGACGTGTTTGCGTTCTACGATGCCGCCGTCGCCCTTGGTGGCGTGGGAATAGGTTCCCACCTGGGACGAATTGCGGCTGGAGAAAACCACCTCGCGGTCGGGACCGAACCAGGTGATGCTGTCGTAGGCGTTGGCGTCCAGGAAAAACACAGGCCGCAAACGGTCCGCCACAACGCTCTCGCCGGGAGAAACGGTGTAGTCAACCACCACGTCGCCCGTGCTGAAACGGGTATAGGTGGTGCGCACATCGCAGAGGCTGTTGCCTCCCGGCACGGCGTATTTCCACATATCGTCGATGCAGAGGGTACGCTCGTCGGGACGACGGACAATGCTGCCGACGCGATTCCCTGTGGCATTCATATAGTCAGCAAAATACAAACCGCAGGACATCATGGCACTGTCCTGAATGGGATCGCCGTTGTTCACCAGGGGGATGGAAGACGCCGGCTGCGACAGGGCGAACTCCACAGTGCCCAGGGTCAGGTCCTCGACATACTGCCGGGACTGGGCACCGTTGCGGCGCACAACCAGATTGAAACGCACGAAGAGTTCCTCTCCGGGTTGCATCTCCACAGGCGGTATACCCACTTTCACCGACTCCACCCCTCCCCCGTCGATGGCCACAGGCAGGTCGCCGGCCGTGATGTTGGGACGGAGGTTGGTAAAGATGATATATTCTAATAAATAGCCACTGAAATTGACGAAATCATTCCGGTTGTACACCAGGAACTCGGCATCGTCGATGGTGGTTTTGCTCAGGTGTACATCGAAGGGGCAGAAGAGATTCTTCAGGTCGGAGGCTTTGGCGCCACCGAGAGGCCACACATCGACAAAGCCGCCCTGCAGGTTGCGGCGGTTCTGCACCAAAGTCCACAGCCCTTCAAGGTCGGCAAAATTCTCCCCGCCCACAGCGGCAAGCATCAGGAAGGGACGGTCGCCGGTCTTCTCCATCGACTGCCGCAAGCCCTTCTCCGTAGGGTTCATCAAGGCAATAACATCGGTATTCTCCGAAAAATCGGCACCGGCGAAAATGACCGGACGCGTCTTGTCCAGATATTTCAAACGCTTGTATGCCGCCGACATGCAGATGCCGTTATCGCGGCTCTCGCCCAGCGACCAGGCAATTATCGACGGATGGTTCTTGTACTTTCCGAAGAGGTTCTCCACACGGCGTTCGAAGAGGGGGATAAAATCCTTGTCGGTGGCCACGGCATGCTGCTGCGTGGATGCCGGCATCAGGTTGGCGTCGCACACCACATAAAAGCCCATCTCGTCGCAGAGCTCGTAGAAATAGGGGTTCATCGGCGAATACTTCGCCGTGCGCACCGCGTTGATGTTGAGTTTCTTCATCGCCAGAAGGTCCTGTTTCATGCGGTCGCGCGCAATCTGCCCTTCTGTGTGTTTGGTACCATAGGTGACGCCCTTGATGGTCAACGGCTTGCCGTTCATCTGCAGCACCCCGTCTTTCACCTCCACGCGGCGGAAACCAACGCGGGTTCCCACCACCTCTTCTTCCTCCATCTCCTCGTTGCGCAGACGCACAACAACGGTGTACAGCCTAGGCGTTTCAGCCGTCCACGGCTCCACGTTGCTCCACGAGCGGCTGAGGTCGACGGTGGCCGTGGTGCTCTTGTCGAAGACCACCCAGCGCCCCATACGGTCGAACGTGTGGCCCTTAGGGTCCCACACCTCGACTTCTACATAGTATTTTCCTTTCTTTTTGCTGTTGAAAACGTTGATATCCAACGACAACGTACCCGACTGCAACGCAGCGTCGTAGTCCGCCGCCACCGTCAGGTCGTCCACATTCGGGTCGCCTTTAAACAACAGGTAGGGTTCCCCGTTGAGGCCCTCCATCTGGTCGTCGCTCTCGAGCAACGCATCCTGCGAATGTTTGAGGGTCTCGATGGCAAGCACATTCTTCTTGCCGTATTTCAGGAAGTCGTCGAGGGCAAACTCGTTCCAGTGGCGCGAGTCGCCGGCGTAGCCCACGGTCTTGCCGCCCACCATGACGCGGCAGGCGCGACCGCAGCGCACATTGAGCGACACACGGTAGTCCCTCCAGAACTTCTCCACCTCCACCTCGCGCGAATAAATCACCGAACTGTCGGTCTTCTTCTGGTCCCATCGGCCCGTGAACTCCATGAAATAGGGCGAGTCACGGTAGGCCGACTTCATGATGCCCGACTCGTCGTCGTAGGCCTCGACGTTGGCACGCGCCGGCATACGTGCACCCTCTTGGGAAAAAACAGGTGCGCACAGGCCTATCGCCGCCATCAAAAGAAGAACCGTCTTTCTCATCGCAAATCAATTAGTTGCCGAAATAAAGGGAGAGACCGCCGCCCAACATGTGGAGCACCACGGTCTCGGTGAGCAGAGGCTCATTGGCCAGGTCGTAACGTATCACTTTGTTCGACTGCAGCAGCTTGTAACCCAAGTGCGCTCCCACAGCGAACGAACGCGTGACGGCGTAGCGTCCGCCAAACTCTATGCCAAGGTACAGTCCACCTTCGTCAATCTTGGTTACCGGAGGTTCCGACGAGGCGCCCACAGGCAACGAATAGCCAACCTGCAGCACTGCATAGGGCGTCAGGCGGTCGCGCGTGAAGTGGCTGCGGAGCTCGGCGTAGAGAGGCAGCTGCGTGAAAGCCCCTGTGGGGTCGGCCAGATAGGCAAAACCCAGACCCACGGCAGCCTCCTTGCGGAACTGAAAGCCACCCGAAAACGACGGCATAAAGCCCGACACCGAGTCGGCAAGTCCCGACTCGTTGGGCGAGCGGTTGAGGTTGAAAACATAGGAACCGTCGCCGACAAAGTAGATGCCACGCCAACGGAATTCGATGTGGCGCTGTGCCATTGCCGTGCCGCAGAGGCCAAGCAACGCTACAGCTAGAAGGATTGTCCTTTTCATGTTTTAATTATAAGGGAGCGCGGAGGAGTGAAGGGGAGCAAAAGGACGGCAGCGCCGTCTTTGGCGGTTGGCCTTTCGTTCCCGTTCACTCTTCTTGCACTCCTTTTTTTTATTTAAGCATTCATCTTCTTCAGATTCTCGCTGATGATCAGCTTGGCCTCAGTGGCGGCCTGCACCTGCTCCACCGTGAACTCGGGGTTGATCTCGGTCAGCACGATACCCTTCGGGGTGATTTCCATCACACCCATCTCGGTGATGATCATGTTCACCTGGCCCTTGGCGGTGAGCGGCAGGGTGCACTTCTTCAGAATCTTGGGATTGCCCTTGGCAGTGTGCTCCATGGCGAGGATCACCTTCTTGGCACCCACCAGGAGGTCCATGGCGCCGCCCATACCGGGGGTCTTCTTGCCAGGGATCATCCAGTTGGCGAGGTCGCCCTCTTCATCCACCTGCATGGCGCCGAGGACGCTGACGTCCACATGACCGCCGCGGATGATGCCGAACGAGGTGGCGCTGTCAAAGGTCGAAGCGCCGGGCACATGGGTGATGTATCCGCCACCGGCGTTGATGAACCACGGGTCCTCTTTGCCCTCTTCGGGGGTGGGGCCCATGCCGATCATACCGTTCTCGCTCTGGAGGATGACGTGCACACCTTCGGGCAGGAAGTTGGGAATCAGGGTCGGCAGACCGATACCAAGGTTGACGACATCGCCGTCGTGCAGCTCCTGGGCTGCGCGCTTGGCGATAAAGGGTTTAATCTGTTCTTTTTCCATTTTTGTTATTGTTTTTTTTTAGTTGTTTATGCTTTGTCCAGTGGCGCGCCGCCGCGGCGCGCAGCATCTCTCCGAGGCCTCTTATTTCCACCCGCGCTTCACCATCTCCTGGGCCACGAACGAAGCCACGTCGTCGGCATAGGTGTTGGCGCCGAAGCCGGCGTCGTAGCCCAGCTCCTTGGCCAGCTCGTGGCTGATACGCGGACCGCCGCAGATGAGAATCACCTTGTCGCGCAGGCCTTCGGCCTCGAGCATCTCCACCAGCTCGGTGAGGTTCTTGATGTGGACATCCTTCTGCGTCACCGTCTGGCTCACCAGCAGTGCGTCGGCATGCAGCTCGATGCCCTTGGCGATGAACTCCTCGTTGGGCACCTGGCTGCCCAGGTTGTAGGCGTCGATCATGTCGTAGCGCTCCAGTCCGTAGTGGCCGGCGTAGCCCTTCATGTTCATGATGGCGTCGATGCCCACGGTGTGGGCGTCCGTTCCCGTCGAGGCTCCCACACAGACTATCTTGCGGCCTATGTGCTCGCGGATATACTCGTCGCACTCCTTCATCTCCATCGTGGTGCTCTCCACCTTGGGGACGTGGATGTTGGTGTAGTCCACCGTGTGCGTCAGGCTGCCGTAGCAGTTCATGAAGCAGAAACCCTCCGTCAGCTCCTTCTGGTACACCACCAGGGGGTTCTCGAAGCCCATCTTCTTCAGCAGTTGCTTGGCGGCCTCCTCGGCCTCGGCACCTGCGGGCACGGGCAGCGTGAAGCTCAGCTGCACCTTGCCGTCGTTCATCGTGTCGCCGTATGGCTTTATCTTGGTGAGGTCAAGGGTTTTGTCGTAGTCCTTTGCCTCCATCGAATACAATCCTTCGCTCATTTTATTAAGGTTTACGGTTTATGGTTTAAGGTTTAAGGCTCAGGGAACGCATGTTGTGCGACAGCTCCCTTAAACCGTAAACATTAAACCTTAAACCAGATTATTTCTTTCCTTTCATTAATTCAACAAACGGGTTAAAGTAGTGCTCGCCCTTCAGCGTCACACCGTCCAGGCCCTTGCCGCCGGTCTTCGGACGCTTCACGTTGGCGAAGATACCCTTCTCCAGGGCCGTGAAGAGGCCTTCGCTCTCCATGGTCTCCAGCAGCTGGGTGGCGTCGTGCAGCACCTTCTGCGCGCGGGTCTTGATGATGCCGCCTTCCTTGAACTCCACCTCCTCGCCGATGTCCTTCATATTGTTGAAGATATACTTGGCATTCTCGATCGAGAGGTAGCGGTCGCTCATGAAGGGCGTATGGATGGCCTCGGTGGGCATACCCAGCAGCTGCAGGCCCTGATGCGTCCACTGGCCGATGACGTTGAACAGCGCATCCTGGATATGGCCGCGGAAGATGTTGCCCGTCATGAACTTCGTCGGGGGCATGTATTTCAGCGGGGCCTTGGGGAAAATCTCGCGAATCATCTGCGCCTGCGCCAGCTCGTAGAGGAAGCCGTTCTCCAGCATGGGGTCCATCTCGAAGGCGTGGCCCAGGCCCATCTGCTCCTCGGGCAGGCCGGCCATCAGGGCCAGCTGCTCGTTGATCAGGTCCGAAGCCAGCACCGTGTGCGCCTCCTCGTAGGCGTCGGCGGTGGTCAGGTAGTTGTCCTCGCCGGTATTGATGATGACGCCGGCAAAACCGTTGATGATACGGCTCATATACTGGTCGATCAGCGTGCGCTGCATGTTGATGTCGCGGAACAGGATGCCGTAGAGGGCATCGTTGAGCATCACATCCAGACCCTCCAGGGCGCCCATGGCGGCGATTTCGGGCATGCAGAGGCCCGAGCAGTAGTTGCAGAGGCGGATGTAGCGGCCCACCTCCTCGCCCACCTCGTCCAGGGCCTTGCGCATGATGCGGAAGTTCTCCTGCGTGGCGAAGGTGCCGCCGAAGCCCTCGGTCGTGGCGCCGTAGGGCACATAGTCCAGCAGGCTCTGGCCCGTGGTGCGGATCACGGCGATGATGTCCGCACCCTGGCGGGCACCGGCCTGGGCCTGCACCACGTCCTCGTAGATATTGCCCGTGGCAACGATGATGTACAGGTAGGGCTTCGAGCCCTCGCCGATGGTTTCGATGTACTTCTCGCGGCGCAGACGGTTGCTGCGCACCTTGTCGATGGTCCGGTTGATGACAGGCTCCAGGGCCTTGTCGATGTCCGCCTTGGCGTGCACGGCCAGCTTGGTGATGTCCAGCGTGCCGGCGCTGATGGCCTCGGCAATCTCCTGCGGAGTCTTGCCCGTCTCCACCATGGCGTTGCCCATATAGAACATCACGCCCTCGCCCAGCACTCCGTTGCTCTTCAGGTGTTCCACCACCACGTTGGGCATCGGCACCTCGTTGGCGTCCACACCGTCGATGCCCAGGAAGCGGCAAAGCGTGCGCTCCACGGCCACCGTGGTGTAATCTTCGACGAAATCCTGCACCTGTCCCGCTATCTTGCGGGCCACGTCGCGTGCATGCTCAACCTCGACAAAATCAAGTCCTACTTTACTTTTTTGCATTGTTGTCTTTATTGTTTGTTTATTGTTTTTACACTATAATTCGGACTGCAAAGATACGAAATAATTTTTATATATAAGAAAAAACTTTCAAACAACCACCCACCAAACACCTACCCGATTCGGCATTTCTTATATTGTTCTTATAT
>DFIZ01000004.1:0-14468 GCA_002372855.1 Bacteroidales bacterium UBA3684 | reverse complement strand
ATATAAGAAGGGCCGAATCGGGTAGGTGTCGGGTGGGGTGCCGACCGGTATGGGTATCCGAGTCGCGGGCAAAAAAAAAAGAAAAGCCCACCAGGTGGCTGGCGGGCTTTAGGGGGAAAGCTTATTTTTCCCCTACGGTGTCGGGGGGTGTGGTGGCGGTGCCGGAGGGGGGTGTGGTGGCGGTGCCGGAGGAGGGTGCGGCCGAGGTGGCCGGGGCGGCGTCCTTCTTCTTTTTGGGCATGCGGATGTCGCTCAGCGAGTGGTTGCGGTCGAACTTGCTGATGTCTACGTAGCCCTTGATACCGCTGATATGGCCGGTCTCGGTGTATTGCCAGAGGGTGAAACGGGCCCTGGGGTAGCCGCGGTAGTTGGCGATGAAGATGTGGTACTTGCGGTATTTCTTGCCGCTGAGGTGCTCGCGGTAGAGGCGCTCGGAGGTGTAGATCATGGGCTTGACGCCGTACTCCTTTTCCATGAGTTCCAGCAGCTTGTCGACACGGGCCATATTGAGGCGGCCCACATGATGCCCCTCGATGTCGAGCACGGGTATGAGGTCCTGCTCGCTCTTCTTGACCATCTTCTTGAAGTTGGCGAACTGCTGGTAGGCCGTGGTCTTGCTGCTGTAGAGGTGGTAGCTGCCCACCAGCAGGCCGGCCTTGCGGGCCTTGGCCACATTGGTCTTGTAGTAGGGGTCCTGGATGGAGGTGCCTTCCGTGGCCTTGATGTAGACAAACTTCACCGTCTTGTCCTTTGCCACCTTGGTCCAGTTGATAATGCCCTGGAACTTGGAGACGTCGATGCCGCGGGTCTTCACCTGGGCCTGCGCGGGAACGAAGAACGACAGATGGAAAACGAGTACGGCAAGGACGCACAGCGCCTTGCGCGCAACACCTGTCTTCAAGAAAAAGGGTTCATTCCTCATCGTTCATTCTCCTTTTCCGTTCACATGGCTATCTCGTCGCCGTTGGCGTGGAAAAACTTGAAGTCGAGCAGACTGAATTTTTCCGACGGATTGACGGTGAGCTTCACGTGGTACTTGCGGCCCCACTGGCTCTTCAGGCTCTTGAACCACCCTTTCGTCAGGTAGGCCTGGACGTAGGGATGGGTGACAAGGGTGAGGTGCCTCTCGTTCGACGAAGTGAGCACATATTTCAGGCTGGCTTCGATTTCGTCCACCACCACAAGGCTGCTCTTGATGGTGCCGGTGCCGTCGCAGAAGGGGCACTTCTCCTGCACGTCCACCTCCATGGCGGGGCGCACACGCTGGCGGGTGATCTGCATCAGCCCGAACTTGCTCAGCGGCAGGATGGTGTGGCGCGCCTTGTCGCGCTTCATCTCCTCGGTCATGACGTCGAAGAGTTTCTTGCGGTTCTCGGCCTTGTTCATGTCCACGAAGTCGACAATGACGATGCCGCCCATGTCGCGCAGGCGCAGCTGGCGGGCAAT
Organism: Bacteroidales bacterium UBA3684; assembly: GCA_002372855.1. GTDB lineage: Bacteria > Bacteroidota > Bacteroidia > Bacteroidales > P3 > Colimorpha. Next base: position 13,022 of record DFIZ01000004.1, on the reverse strand, counting down.
CTCCTTGGCGCTCTCGATGTTCACCTGCAGGGCTGTGTCCTCCTGGCCGCTGCCTGCTTTTATATGGTTGCCGCTGTTGACGTCGATGACGTGCATGGCCTCGGTGTGCTCGATGTAGAGATAGACTCCGGAGCGGATGGTGACAATCTTGCCGAAGGCACGGCGGATGTCGCGCGAGATGCCGAACTGCTCGAAGATGGGCGTATCCATCTTGTAGTGCTTGACGATGTCCTCCTTGCCGGGGTCGATGGTCTTGACGAACTGCTTCACCTCGGCGCAGAGGTTGGCATTGTCGACGTAGATGGTGTTGAAGTCGTCGGTGAGCACATCGCGCAGCAGGGCGGTGGTGGTGCCCAGCTCGGCGTAGACCTTGGTGGGGGCGTTGACGCGCTTGAGCTTCTCCGTCATCTTGGCCCAGCAGTCCATGAGGTGGCGCAGGTCGGCGTCGAGTTCGGCCACCGTGCGGCCCTCGGCCACCGTGCGGACGATGACGCCGAAGTTCTGGGGGCGTATGCTCTGCAGCAGACGGCGCAGGCGGTTGCGTTCCTCGCCGCCTTTGATTTTCTGCGAGATGGATATCTTGTTGCAGAACGGGGTGAGGACCAGGTAGCGGCCGGCGATGGAGATGTCGCCCGTCACCTTGGGGCCCTTGGTGGAGATGGGTTCCTTGGTGACCTGCACCAGCACGGGCTGGCCCACCTTGAGCACACTGTTCAGGTTGCCTACCTTCTCGAGGATGGGTTCTATTTTGAAATTATTGAGCGTGGCGGCCGAGGCGTCGCCATTCATGGCCAGACGCAAATACTTGTCCACCGAGTTGTAGTCGGGGCCAAGGTCGAGGTAGTGCATAAAACCCTCCTTGTCGCCGCCCAGGTCGACGAAAGCGGCATTGAGTCCCTGCATGATTTTCTTCACCTTGCCGAAGAAGATGTCACCCACGGCGAACTGGCCGGTGGTCATCTCTTTGTGGAGCTCGACAAGGCGCTTGTCCTCCATGAGGGCTATCTGGACGCTTTCGCCAGATGATGAAATGACTAATTCTTTATCCAATTACAATATCTTTTGTACATATATATACAGGCAACGGTGCCTGATTGTCAATCGCATACGTTGACTGGATGGCGACTGTGCATCGCCAAAAAAGAGTAAAACAAACTACAAACCGACGCAATGAGCCGGTATGTAATTTGTTTTAGTCTTTTAAATCCAGCAGAGTCGACGCCTTGGGCGTCAGGCCTTACTTCTTCTTATGTCTATTCTTGCGCAGGCGTTTTTTACGCTTGTGCGTAGACATTTTGTGTCTTTTGTGCTTCTTTCCGTTAGGCATAGTTCTTATTGTTTGATGTTATTTAACTTTCTTTTTCACATCCTGCATGAAAGTCTTGGCGGGCTTGAAAGCGGGGATGTTGTGTGCGGGAATGATAATGGTGGTGTTCTTGCTGATGTTGCGGCCGGTCTTCTCAGCACGTTTCTTCACGATGAAGCTGCCGAAACCACGCAGGTACACATTTTCGCCCTCGGAGAGGCTCTCTTTGATCACGGTCATGAACTCCTCGACAGTTGCCTGGATGGCGACTTTCTCGATACCGGTTTTCTGAGCTATTTCAGCTACGATTTCTGCCTTTGTCATTTTTATAAATATTTTTATGTTAATCTATATCTTTATTAAACTGTTTTTCAACCCAAATTGGATTGCAAAGATACTACTTTTTTTTCATATAGAGAACATTTTTTTGAAAAAAAGGTACCTTTTAACTCAATTTTGCACCACAAGGCACTATATTACAATAACTTGAACAAAGTTATTTTTTTCTCCCAAGGACATAATTCACCCATCAAAAGCACTACTTCGGACAACCTTTAAGGGCTAATTTTAAAATATTTAAGACCTACTTCAGCAGGAGTTTCTTCGCAACGGTCCCCACGTCGGTGCCGATGCGCACAACATAGGCTCCGCGGGGCCAGGAGGCGACGTCGAGGGTGCACTTATAGCCGGAGGCTTTCTTGCTGCAGATGCGCTGCCCTTTGGCGTCGAAAACCTCTATATCCGCCAAGCCGAAACTGGAAACGACCTGGACCCTGTCCGAAGCCGGATTGGGCGACACAGACACATAGCGGGCCGCCCACTCCGGCGTGCCGATGCCAACACCCGTGGTGTCGCTGCCGCCACCGCCCGGGTTGCCGCCATTGCCACCGGTAGTGTCAGGAGGCGCCAGAATCGGGAATATCAACGGATGCCCGAGTGGCAACTCAAAACGACTCCAAATCCTTTCACTTTCACCAGTTGAGAATCTATAAACCATCGCCAGGTCCTTCTGGATTGTAGGCCTTACTTCAAGACCGCAACCATCAGCCGAAAACGAACCCAACATGATATCCGAACGCGACTCGATCTCGTGTCCCTGCCAAGGTATTTGGCCCACATAGAACGAATCGGCAACCGTCACCGGACTGGGGAAATAGCGCTCGTGGATTGGCACCGCACGCAAAGGCTCCATGTGCGGGTACATAAAATCGAGCTTTAAATAATAGCTGGGCCTCTGCCATACATGAACATACATATACGACGTATCCACCAACTCCACCAGACTGTCACCCACCGCGTCGAACAGCATCAGCCACGTATAGGCATAGTAGGAAGAAGTATCCATCCCCGGAGTGAGCGGCCAAGTGGACCAACTTAAATAATCGTTTCCGCCAAATAAAGCCGCGGCAATGCCATACACCTCCAAGGTATCATCCGTCATGCAAAGGTAACCGACCTTCATATCTTGGCCTCGATTTACTCCTGAGGTAAATATAAGATCCGCAATTTGGGTCTTTCCGTCAGAGCCTAATTGGAACTCGCTCGGGTAATACGGAAACTCGTCACCAACCATATATCGCGACAACGTCCTGACATCTTTCAACACCACCGTATCCTGCGCCTTGGCACCTACAACCGACATCATAAAGACAGCAAATCCGATAATAATCTTTTTCATAATATATTACATTTAAATTTTCATAAGCAACCCGTCGAGAGAATTGGAAGATACCTGAAATCGCAAACAGTGTGTTTTTTAGACGCTTGTAGTTTTTTTTTATTTCAAAGCCGAAACAAAGTTACACATTTTTTTTGAATCCACACAAAAAAAATGCATTTTTTTCAGAAAAAAGGATAATCAGGATCTGGCGCCCAGGCTTTTACCGAAGGTCACCACCAGGAGGAAAACGGCGGCCACGGAGCAGGCCAGGGTGACCTGCCAGCCGATGGCCAGCGGCTCCGCCGGGTCGAAGGTGAAGCCCTGCGAATAGGCCAGCCAGGAGACCACGACGACAATGGCGTTGTTGACAAAATGGGCCGTGGCGTTGACCACCAGCGACCCGCCGCCCACATAAAGGTAGCCCAGCAGCCCGCCCAGCAGGAAGCGCGGCAGGAAGGCGAAGACCTCGAAATGGGCCAGGCTGAACACCGCCGCCGTCACCCACACGGCCACATGCACATTGCCGAACCAGCGCTGCAGAAGGTTCTGTATGCCAGCGCGGAAGAACAACTCCTCGCACACCGCCGGCACCAGGGCCACGCACAGCAGGCTCGCCAGCGGGTTCACCTCGCGCAGCAGGAGCTGCAGGGTTGCCTGCGACTGCTCGCCGGCGTCCCTCAGCGATTTCTCGACGGGTGCCAGAGCCTCCGGCAGACGGAAAGCGTCGTTCCAGGTGGTCAGCCAGTCGGTCAGCGGCACCAGCAGCAGCATCACCACCACTCCGGCCAGGGCCAGCAGCCACCGGCGCCCGGAGAAGTCGAGTCCCAGCCACTGCCGCTGCCCGCCGCGGTGGTACAGCCATGCCACCACGAGCGTCGGAAGAGCGAACATCAGCACCTGCGACAGCACTTGCCACGAAAGCCACGGCCACCATGCGCCGCCGCCCTTCGGCGTCCCGATGCCACACGATACGCCTACCACGGCAGCCACCCCCATCATCGACAGCGACAACAGAAAAAGCACCAAAAGGTGCATAAAAGGATGGGAGAATCGTTTCACTTGGTGACCCCGGCGGGATTCAAACCCACGACTTTCGGAACCGGAATCCGACGTTCTATTCAGCTGAACTACGGGGCCTGCTTTGCAAACAAGCACTATCAATAACTGCAAAAAAAAAATTATATTGTGTCCGCGACGAAAAAAATTTCACTTTGCCCCCTCCCCTGCCCCGCGGCCCGGGGGCGGAAAGTGGAATAATTATCGAAATTCGATAAAAATTAATGCTTTTGCAACTCGTTGGAAAACAGCACCCTTAAGGTACCATCTTCTTCCCATCTTCTTACCACGTTCTTACCACCTTCATACCATCACCCTATCCGGAAGAACATGGTAGGTCCGAGACACGAACGGGGCGAAAATATAATATTAAATAGATACAATAAAAAAAACAATAACGCGTTATTAGAGTCCAAACAGGAATAGAAGTGAACAGAAAAAGAAGATACATACTGGCATCGTTGATGCTGTTTTGCGGAATGGCCACCGCACAGAACCATTCGGTTATGGCCAGCGGCCAGTGGTGGAGGCTGACTGTGGACGCTGACGGCGTCTACTGCATCACCACGCGCGAGATTCCTGCGCTGCAGGGGGCCGACATCGACGGCCTGGCGGTCTACGGCCGCGGCGGCGCCATGCTCTCCACCGAGAACTACCTCACCTCCACTGCCGACATGCAGGATGTGCGCATCGACATCCGCGACCACAACGGCAACCGCCGCTTCGACTCCGGCGACGAGCTCCTCTTCTACGGCGAGGGTGCCGGAGGCTGGAGCTACGACAGCGGCCTGCGGCGCTGGGTGCACACCACCCATGCCTACGCCGCCGCGAACCACTACTTCCTCACCACCGGCGCCACGCAGCCAAGCCGCATCGCCACGGCCCCGGCCGTCGAGCCCGACACGGTGATGGACAGCCACACCGTGGTGGCCATCCACGACAACGACATGGTGAACATCTACCGCTCCGGACAAGTGTGGGTGGGCGAACGGTTCTCCACCTCGCAGCCGCAGCGCACCTTCGAAGTGCGCCTGCCGGGCACGGGCATCAGCGACGTCAAGCTGCGCTACGCCGTGGCCAGCACGGCCACCTCGCGGGCCGACTTCACGCTGGGCACCACCGGTTTCAGCCGTCAGGAAAGCACCTCGGAATACACACCCTATCGCACAACCATCGACCAGCTGTCCTCCAGCCAGGCCAGCTACACCTTCACCCTGCGCTTCTCGACGGTCGACAATGCCGGCCTGGGCTACCTGGACTACATCGAGCTCAACGCCCACGCCACCCTGGCCTTCGGCGGCGGACAGACCGTGGTGCGCAACGAGCGCCACCTGGGCTCGACGGCACGCTTCGCCATGTCGGGGCTGGGCAACGCCCGCGTGTGGGACGTCACCGACAACATGGCCGTGCGCGAAATGGACGTGAGCGCCAATGCCTGGACCGACAGCACCAACGGGGCTCGCACGTACGTCGTCTTCGACGAATACTCCTACCTGACGCCCGGCGACATAGCCGAGGTTGCCAACCAAGACCTCCACGGTGCCCCCGAGGCCGACCTGGTCATCGTCACCCTCGAAGCCTACCGCGACCAGGCCGAACGACTGGCCGCCCTCCACGAACTCTTCGACGGCATGACCACCCTGGTGGTCTCGGACCAGGAGGTGTTCAACGAATACTCCTCCGGCATGCGCGACCCGATGGCCATCCGCTCGCTGCTGCGCGACCTCAAGCAGCGCCATCCCGCCCGTCCGCCGCGCTACCTGATCCTCTTCGGCAAGGGCACCTACGACAACCGCAACCTGCTGGGCAGCAGTGTGCCCACGATGGTGACCTACGAAACCGTCTTCTCGTTCGACAGCGACGGCAACTCCTATGCCAGCGACGACATGCTGGGCTACCTCTCCGCCACGGGCCACGGCTCGGCGTCGGAGACCCTCGAAGTGAGCGTGGGCCGCATGCCGGCCAAGAACAGCGACGAGGCCACCCTGCTGGTGGACAAGGTGGAGCGCTACCTCACCCGCAAAGACCTCGACGACGAGGCGAACCGCGGCGACTGGCGCAACTATGTGGCACTGCTGGCCGACGACGCCGACCCCGGCCGTCCCGGCGACACCACCTTCGCCCACTCCTCCGAGACCATCGCCGCAGCCCTCAAGGCCTCCATGCCGCAAATCAACATCGACCGCCTCTACGCCGACGCCTACCACCAGGAGTCAGGCTCCATAGGCTCCTACTATCCCGACCTCAACAACGCCCTGCGCCAGCGCATCAACTACGGATGCCTGCTGCTGAACTATATCGGCCACGGCTCGACCGAGTACATAGGCACCGAACGCTACATCGAGCCCTCGCACATCACCGGCTACACCAATGGCGACCGCATGCCCTTCTTCGTCACCAGCACCTGCTCCTACGGCCGTTTCGACCAGGTCGACGAGCTCTGCGGCGCCGAGATATGCGTGCTGGCCCCCTCGGCCATGATTGGCGTCATCAGCGCCACACGTCCCATCAGCCACATCGAACGCTTCAACCGCGACGTGGTGCTCTTCGCCCTCGACCCCGCCAACACCGTCGGCGACGCCCTGCGCATGGCCAAAAACCGCACCATCACCTCGATGTCCATCAACCTGCTGGGCGATCCGGCCCTGCGGCTGAGCCAGCCCGCTAACCGCGTCAAGGTGACGCACATCAACGCCGTGCCCGTCGACGACACCGAGGACATCCAGGCCGATGTGCTGTCGCGCGTCACCGTCACCGGCGAGATACAGGACAGCACCGGCGCCCTGCTCGAGGATTTCGACGGCACCATATACCCCATAGTTTTCGACCGCGAGATGCGCTCCACCACCCTGGCCAACGACAACCCCGGCACCGAGGTGCCCTTCTGGCAGCAGAAAAACGTGCTCTACCGTGGCAGCCACGCCGTGCAGGGCGGCCGCTTCGAGTATTCGTTCCTGGTGCCGCGCGACGTCTCCTACCAGTATGCCTACGCCAAGCTGAGCCACTACGCCAAGTCGGCCTACGAGCACGCCACCGGCAGTTTCTCGCACCTGATGCTCGGCGGCATGAGCGACACCAACTTCGACGCCTCTCTGGCCCCCGACATACGCCTCTTCATGGGCGACACCAACTTCCGCGACGGCGGACTGACAGGTCCCTCGCCCACCCTGGTGGCACTGCTGTCCGACTCGGCAGGCATCAACATCGGCACCGGCCTGGGCCACGACATCACCGCCGTGGTCGACAACAACCCCAACAGTCTCATCGTCCTCAACGACCTCTATCAGCCTGACATCAGCGACAGCCGCTGCGGCAGCGTGGCCTACACCCTCCGCGACCTGGCTCCGGGGCGCCACACCGTCACCGTCAAGGCATGGAACATCTTCGGCGTGTCCAGCACTGCCACGGTTCCCTTCGTGGTGCGTGGCCTCGACACCCTCACCCACTCCGACCTCAGCGTCGCCCCCAACCCCTCGTCGACCCGCATGGCGCTCTCGCTGCGCATCAACAACCCGGCGGCCATAGCCTCCGTCGAACTGCAAATCTACAACGCCCGCGGCCAGATGGCCTACCGCTGCACACCCGCGGTCTCCGCCGAAGGATTCATCGTCGGACCCGTTGTGTGGGACGTCAGCTCGGTGCCGCCGGGACTCTATCTGGCACGCATGGTGATGACCGACACCGACGGCGAGACCCACCAGGCAACAACGAAATGTATTGTCCGCTGACACAATAAAAGAAAAACAACCTCGTTATTTAGGATAAACATTTAGAAAGAACAACTTAAAAGAATGAAGAAACTAACCTTCCTGACAATGCTTGTGGCCCTGAGCGGGACGCTCTGTGCCCAGTATTCCGAAATCGGTCAAGAAAAGAATTTCATATCGACCGGCTTGCCCATCATCCTCATTGCCCCCGACGCCATCTCCAGCGGTATGGGCGACGTAGGTGTGGCCTCCACGCCCGACGCCTATTCCGCACATTGGAACAACGCCAAACTGGCCTTCATCGACGGCATCACAGGCGTCTACACCACCTACACCCCCTGGCTGCGCAAACTGAAGGTGGGCGACATGAACCTCTTCTACCTCGCAGGCTACTATCGCATCAACGACCGCAGTACCGCCGCCGCCAGCCTCACCTACTTCACCCTCGGCGACATCGACAACACCGACGTGGAGGGCAACAAAATCCAGACCATGCACCCCAACGAGTTCACCTTCGATGTTTCCTATGCCCTGAAGCTCAACGACAACCTCTCCCTCGGTGCCACCGGACGCTTCCTGCGCTCCGACCTCACCAACGGCCAGACCATCAGCGACGGCAGCAGCAACACCACCACCAAGGCCGCCAACTCGCTTGCCGCCGACATCGGCCTCTACTACCAGCAGGCCATCGACAAAACCCAGGACTTCGCCCTCGGCGCCTTCATCTCCAACCTCGGCGCCAAACTCTCCTACTCCGACGACGACAACGACAAGGAGTTCCTGCCCGCCAACCTCCGCATCGGCGGACGCTACACCAACCGTATCGACGAATACAACAAAATATCCGTCATGCTCGACCTCAACAAGCTCCTCGTGCCTACGCCCCCGCTGCGCGACGACACCGCCGGCTGGGTCGACTACAACCAGATCGGGGTCATCGAGGGTGCCCTGCGCTCCTTCGGCGACGCCCCCGGCGGACTGCAGGAAGAGCTGCAGGAAATCCAAATCTCGGCCGGCGCCGAATACTGGTATTCCGAAACCTTCGCCGTGCGCGCGGGCTACTTCTTCGAGCATGCCAACAAGGGCGGCCGCCAGTATGCCACCGTCGGCGTGGGCATCCGCTACAGCTACTTCACCGGCGACTTCTCCTACCTCATCCCCACCACCACCATCTCCACCAACTCGCTGGCCAACACCATCCGCGTCAGCATCGGTCTCGACATGAAACCCACGAAGTAAAGTTTAAAGTTTAAGGTTTTATGATGAGAATAGGAACCGGATACGACGTGCACCAACTGCAGGAAGGCCTGCCGCTGTGGATTGGCGGCGAGCGTATCGAGCACACCCACGGCCTGCTGGGCCACAGCGACGCCGACGTGCTGCTCCACGCCATCTGCGACGCCCTCCTCGGCGCCGCCGCCCTGGGCGACATCGGCAAGCACTTCCCCGACACCGACCCGCAGTACAAAGGCATCAGCAGTCTCCGACTCCTCTCCCACGTCGGCGACCTGCTCCGGCAGCACGGCTACCACATAGCCAACATCGACTCCACCGTCGTGGCCCAGCGCCCCAAGCTGGCGCCCCACATCGAACAGATGCGCCGCAACATCGCCTCCACCCTCGGCCTGGACATCGACCAAGTGTCCGTCAAAGCCACCACCACCGAACACCTCGGCTTCGAAGGCCGACAGGAAGGCATCTCGGCCCAAGCCGTGGCACTAATTGAAAGTTGAAAATCGAAAATCGAAATAGCATTGGACAAAACTGAAAAACCCTATGTAAGCCCCCAAGCCGACGACGAAGCCGCCGTACTGGAAGACAACGGCTGCTCCCTGGTGCTGTGGAACGACGACGTGCACACCTTCGACTACGTCATCAAGGCCCTCGTCGACATCTGCCGCCACACCACCGAGCAGGCCGAGCAGTGCGCCATCCTCGTCCACTGCCACGGCAAGTGCACCGTCAAACACGGCTCCTACTCCGACCTCCTCCCCATGCACACCGCCCTCCTCAACAAGCAACTGACCTCCGAAATCGTAGAAAACTAAACACTGAACACTGAACACTAAACACTGAAAAAAATATGAACACAACACTCCTCATCATCGTTCTGCTGGTAGGCGTGGCGCTGCTGGCCCTCGAAGTGCTCATACTTCCCGGTGGCATTGCCGGCACCATCGGCGTGGCCGCCATAGCCTTCGGCGTATGGCAAAGCTTCGTGCTCCTGGGCACCACCATGGGCACCGTCATCCTGCTCTGCGCCTTCGTGCTCTGCCTGCTGACGTTCCTGTGGATATTCAAAACCAAGACCTGGAACCGCTTCAGCCTCAAGGAGGAGAGCGACAGCAAGGTGAACCAGCTGGAGCCCGCCGTGAAGGCCGGCACCCGCGGCGTCACCATCTCGCGCCTCGCCCCCACCGGCAAAGCCCTCATCGACGGCCAGACCATGGAGGTCCACGCCGTCAACAAATTCATCGACCCCGACCACGAAATCGAAGTCGTAGCCATCGAAGGCTACCGCATCGACGTGCGCGAGGCCAACGACAACCGTTTCGAAGAAAACCCCAAAAACAATTAAGTCATGACAATTAGTACAATGATCCTCATCGGAGTGATCGTCATCGCGGTGATCATCCTCCTCTACCTGGTGCCCGTAGGCATCTGGTTCCAAGCCATCATCTCCGGCGTGCACGTCAACCTTGTGCAGCTCATCTTCATGCGCTTCCGCAAAGTGCCGCCCACGGTGATTGTCAACAACATGATTTCGGCCACCAAGGCCGGCCTGCAGATCAAGCAGAACGACCTCGAGGCCCACTACCTGGCCGGCGGCCACGTGGCCTCCGTCGTCAACGCCCTCATCAGCGCCGACAAGGCCAACATGAACCTCGACTTCAAGACCGCCACGGCCATCGACCTCGCCGGCCGCGACGTGCTGAAAGCCGTGCAGACCTCCGTCAACCCCAAGGTCATCGACACGCCCCCCGTGGCCGCCGTGGCCAAGGACGGTATCCAGCTCATCGCCAAAGCCCGTGTCACCGTGCGCACCAACATCAAGCAGCTCGTCGGCGGCGCCGGCGAAGAGACCATCCTCGCCCGCGTGGGCGAAGGCATCGTCACCTCCATCGGCAGCGCCACCAGCCACAAACAGGTGCTCGAGAACCCCGACAGCATCTCCAAACTCGTCCTCACCAAGGGCCTCGACAGCGGCACCGCCTTCGAAATCCTCTCCATCGACATCGCCGACATCGACGTGGGCAAGAACATCGGCGCACAGCTCCAGATGGACCAGGCCAACGCCGACAAGAACATCGCCCAGGCCAAGGCCGAGGAGCGTCGCGCCATGGCTGTGGCCTCCGAGCAGGAGATGAAAGCCAAGGCCCAGGAAGCCCGCGCCAAGGTAATCATGGCCGAAGCCGAAGTGCCCCTGGCCATGGCCGAAGCCTTCCGCAGCGGCAACCTCGGCATCATGGACTACTACCGCATGAAGAACATCCAGGCCGACACCGACATGCGCGCCTCCCTCGCCGCCCCCGCCGGCGCCCAAAAGCCCGCCACAAAGAAGAACGAGAATTGATAACTGACAATTGAAAATTGAATTTAAAACAATGTTCAAAAGTTCCAAACTCAGCCTCATCATCCGCGGCATAGCCTTTGCCGCCCTCGGCATACTCTGCTTCTGCTTCCCCATCGACACCATGGGCGTCTTCGCCAAGATAGCCGGCGTGGTGGTCATCCTCACCGGCGTGGTCTTCTTCTTCCTCCAATACAAGGCCACCCTCCGCAGCCTCGACACCATGGCCCTTTCGGCCTCGGTGCTCATGGTGGTGCTCGGAGTGCTCATCGTGCTCCACCCCTCCATCATCGCCATCCTCCTGGGAGTCTACATCCTCTTCGAAGGCATCGACTTCAGCCTGAACACCATCAAGTACTACCGTGCCGGTGCCAAAGGCTGGTGGCTCATGCTGCTGCTGGGCCTGGTGACCATCGGCTTCGGCGCCTGGAGCGTGTTCGTGCCCGAAATCGCCGCCGCCACCCTCAGCCTCCTCTTCGGCATCGCCTTCCTGGCCATCGGCTGCGCCAGCTTCACCGCCCTGGCGGGACTCAACCTCGTGGAGGACTACTTCGAGGCCGCCAAGAAAGCCATTGAGGACAAGGAAGACTATGTGGAAGCCGAGGTTGTAAAATAATAGAATGGTAAGGAAAAGCATATTGCTAGCATTTGCCTTCCTGTGCAGCCTGTCGATGGCAGCACAGGAAGGTAACATTTTGTATCGTGTCGACAGCCTGTTGAATGCGCGCTACCATCGGAAAAACTACGACACCACCTATATCAGCCGTCCCGAACACAAGTGGACACTCAAACTCAGACCCAAGGTGTCCCTGTTCGCTGTCCGTACCGAAACCCTCGGCAACGAGGGTGAAGAAGGTGCGATGAAAATAGACCTGCTGTCGGATCCCAAAGCCAAGTTGAGCTTTTCGGCCGGATACAGCGGCGTAACCCTCTCGTTCTCCATCAAGCCGGAGAAATTCCAAAAGGTCAAAGAGCTGGACTACGAAATGCGTTTCGACGTCTATACCCGCAAATTCGGATTTGAGACCGAGTTAAACCGGATTACAACCCTCGAAGGACCATTCCACCTGGATTTCACGGGAGAAGATACCACCGTCAGCTTCGACCTCGACCTCCCCGAAGGCTTTGTCACCCAGACCAATTTCTTCCTGAGCGGCTACTATGTCTTCAACCACCGCCGCTTCTCCTACCCTGCCGCCTTCACCCAGTCCTTTATTCAGAAACGCAGCGCCGGCAGCTTCATCGCCGGAGCCAATCTGGGTATTAGCGAACTCACCGTGGGCGACAGCACCAAAAACGCAGAGCTGTTCAATGTGGCCAATTTCTACATCTCGTTGGGCATAGGCTACGGCTACAATGTCGTTCTGCCCCACAACTGGCTGATTCACGTCTCGGCCATCCCCTACCTCATCGTTCGCAACAAAGCCAAATGCAGATTTGCAGGCAACGTGGAAGATTGGCAGACCAAGTTCCCGCAATTCCTCTTCATCGCACGTGCCGCAGCCATCCGCTCGTGGGACCGCTGGTTTGCCGGACTGACCACCCACTTCTTCTACTCCTACGTAGGCTCGACCGACCTCATCCAAATCCGCAACCGCCAGTGGCACTTCATGGGCATCCTCGGCATCCGCCTCTAGCCCCCTCCCCAACCCTCCACCTCCCACCCTCCAACCACCCACCTCATACCTACCCGAGAGGTACATAATTCGGCATTTCTTATAT
>DFIZ01000068.1:16135-16287 GCA_002372855.1 Bacteroidales bacterium UBA3684 | reverse complement strand
ACCTCGGCAAGGACTTCAAATTCCTCAAGAAATAAAAACCTTTTGGCAACCATCCCCCAAAGCCGCCGCCCGCATCACGCAGGCGGCGGCTTTCTTTTATTCCCCTTCCACAAAACCCCAACCCGATAGGGGTCCGAGAGGTACATAATTCG
>DFIZ01000068.1:0-16010 GCA_002372855.1 Bacteroidales bacterium UBA3684 | reverse complement strand
ATAAGAAGTATATGAGAAGTATATAGGAAGTATATAAGAAGGGCCGAATTTGGTAGGTGTCGGAGGGGGTTCGGAGGGGGTTCAGCGGGGCAAGTCGTCGAGGATGGAGAGGTAGTTCTGGTAGCGCTCGGGGCTGATGCGGCCGTCGTCGACAGCCTGTTTTACGGCGCAGCCGGGTTCGTGGCGGTGGGTGCAGTTGGCGAAGCGGCAGCCGTGGAGCACGGCGCGCATCTCGGGGAAGAAGTGCGAGAGTTCCTGCGCCGTGAAGTCGACCATGCCGAACTCCTTGATGCCGGGGGTGTCGATGAGGTAAGTGGAAAGTGGAGAGTGGAAAGTGGAAAGTTCGGCTGCCGCACCGGGACGAGTGTCGTTGTGGAGAGTGGGGAGCTGTTGTTCCTGTTTACTTTCCACTTTCCACTTTCCGCTTTCCACTGGAATTATTTCGGCGAAGGTGGTGGTGTGTTTGCCCTTAAGGCTCCAGTCGGAGATTTGGCCCACCTTGAGGCCGAGGCCAGGGCAGAGGGCGTTGAGCAGGGCGCTCTTGCCCACGCCGCTGTGGCCGGAGAAGAGGACCGCCTTGCCGGCAATCATCTGCTTCAGGGCGTCGAGGCCTGTGCCCTGCAGGGCGGAGACCTCGAGGACGGGGTAGCCGACGGCGGTGTAGACGGCCTTCAGCTCGTTGTGGATTTGCCAGAGCTCGCTGCCGGGGTCGCCGTAGAGGTCCACCTTGTTGAAGACCAGGGCGGCGGGGATGTGGTAGGCCTCGGCGGTGACGAGGAGGCGGTCGATGAATCCCGTGGAGGTGCGCGGCAGGCCGAGGGTGGCCACGATGCAGAGGAGGTCGATGTTGGCGGCGATGACGTGGGTCTGCTTGCTGAGCTTGGTGGCGCGGCGGACGATGTAGTTGGTGCGGTCGTGCACGTCGTGGATAAGGGCCGTGCCGTCGGCCTCGAGGGAGCAGTCGACGCGGTCGCCCACGGCGACGGGGTTGGTCTGCTTGTTGCCGCGCAGGCGGTAGTTGCCGCGCAGGCGGCCGTCGAGGGTGGTGCCGTCGGGCAGCAGCAGGCGGTACCAGCTGCCGGTGGTGCGTATGACCAGGGCTTCAATCATCGGTGGAGGTGCTGGGTCGGCGGAAGGAGGTGTAGCCCACGCCGAGCAGGAGGCTGTAGCGGTTGATGCCGAAGGGGTCGTCGTAGGTGCCGGCGCGCACATGGACCTGCGCCTTGGCGGCGAGGGAGAGGAAGAGGCCTCCGGTGAGGAAATATTGCGCCTCGGCGCGGAAGAGGAAGCCCATGGTGGAGAACGTGAAGAGGGAGAGGTCGCTGTCGCTGTCCTCGTCGGCGACGGCACCGGTGAGGCGGTTGACGTAGCGCTCGGAGCGGTCGTAGTGGGTCAGGAAGTCGAGGCAGATGCCGGCGGTGAGGCTGAGGGAGAGGGCGCGGCTGGGGCAGTAGCCTATGGTGAAGCCCTCCTCGGCGGAGAGGGTCCAGAGGCGTTCAGAGCACTCGATGTCGTGGCCTGCGGAGGAGATGCCCTGTGGGGAATAGGAGCGGAGCGAGTCGCCGTCGTAGGCATAGTCGTAGCCGAAGCGGTAGAAGGACACCTCGCCGTGCATGCCCCAGAAGAAGCGGGGGGAGAAGTTCTTCTCGGCACCGTAGCGGAAGGAGACCGTGAAGGGGGTGCGGGGCGTGTAGGAGAGGGGCGAGAAGAAGCTCTCGGAGGGCTGCGAGAAGAAGCCGGTGCCGGCGTACAGGGCCACGAGCGAATGGCCGTCCCACGGCTTGGTGGGGCCGCTGGGGACATGGATGTACTGCGGAATATAGACATAATGGGGCACCGTCTGCGACCGGGCGGCGAGGGCCGTCAGCAGCATGAAAGCAGTGGCATAGAGCGTTTTTTTTGTCATAACGTTATCTTGCAATTGGTTGAGTCCGTTGCCCTTGCACATCTGCGGGCATTGGCTCTTCTCTTGCAAAGATACAAAAAATTTTGTCCTGTCGGCAAAAAATAGTATTTTTGCACCACTTTTTCACAAGCATTTACACGCATTTTGGACCAAACGATGAGACGAATAACAACACTGACGGCAGCGCTGTTGCTGACAATGGCCGGGAGCCTTGCGCGGGGGCAGATACGCAGCGTGGGGCCGGTGCCGGCGGACCTGAGGATGAACGTCGAGGAGCTGTACGAGGCGGACATGCAGCGTGCCGAGAAGTACCTGGGCGGACGGGTGCGAAACAAAGAGCAGGTGCTGATGGCCTCGTACCACATTGGCAAGATGCTGACCAGCGGGCGCATTGTCTACGGCGACGCGGTGAGCCGGATGCTGGAGCGCATAGCCGACACGCTGCTCAGGGACTACCCGGAGCTGCGCTCGGAGTTGCGTTTCTACACCATCAACAGCCCCGAGGTGAACGCCTTTGCCACCGGCCAGGGCATGGTGTTCGTCAACCTGGGGCTGGTGGCGCAGGCCGAAAACGAGGCCCAGATAGCCTTCGTGCTGAGCCACGAAATCATCCACTATTTCCGTTCGCACACCCTCGAGGAGCTGGTGGGCAGGCGGAAAAGGGACAAGGACACGGAGATGGAAGAGGCGCAGCGCGACCTGACGGAATTCCTGCGCCAGCACAGTCGCAGCCGCGAAATGGAAAACGAGGCCGACTCGCTGGGCATTGCCATGTTCTACAGCCGCAGCCCCTACGACCGGCAGGTCAGCGATGGGGTGTTCGACGTGTTGCAGTACGGCGCACTGCCCTTCGACGACGTGGAGTTCGACACCACGTTCTTCAATACGCCCCACTATCAGCTGACAGGCTGCTGGCTGCGCAGCGTGGCCCCCATCAGCAGCCGCGACAACTACGACGACAGCCGCAGCTCCCACCCCAACATCCTCAGCCGCCGGCGCAAATGCGCCTCGCTGATGCAGGGCAAGGGTGGCAAGGCCTTTGTCACCATCGGCCGCGATGAGTTTCTGGCCCTGCGGCACCAGGCACGGATGGAATGCGTGCGCCAAGAGGTCATCCACGGGCAGTACGCCCGGGCCTTCTACAACGCCTGGCTGCTGCGCCGCGGCGACTGCAGCGAGGCCGACGCCCGCACCCTGGACCGCCTGATGGCCTTTGCACTCTACAGCCAGGCCCTGCACAAGGTGCACGAAACCTCGGTGGCCAAGCAGGACTACAGCGAGGTGCAGGGCGAGAGCCAGCAGGTATACTACGCCATGACGCGGATGACCAACGAGCAGGCGCTGCTCACGGCCCTCCACGCCGTGTGGTCGCTGCACATGCGCTTCCCCGGGCAGAAAGAGTACGGTCTCATGGCCGGCGACCTGATGGAGGAGCTGCGCTTCAGCGCCAAAAAGAATATCGGCGACTACCTCGAGGAGCTGCCGGCGCCGGACAGCAGCACCGCCGTCGGCGACAGCAACGGCATGTCGAAATACGAACGCATACGCCGCAAACGCCGCGAACAGACCGAGCAGACCCCCTCGGCCTACGCCCTGACCGACCTCATGATGGCCGACAGCACCCTGGCGCCCCTGCTCAACCGCCACTTGGCTGGCACGGCCGAGCTTGAACACATCGACACCGCCGGCTCCAACGGCATGCTGCTGTTCAACCCCACGAGCATCATCATGGACTACCTGACCAACGAGATAAAGGTGGCGAAGAGCGCCGCCAACGAGCAACGCCTCTCCCGGCGTCTGGCGCTGAACTGCGAACGCCTGGGCATGCACAGCGTCGACTTCTCCGACGACCAGCTGCACCAGATGACCGATGCCGGCCAATACAACGACTTCCTCACCCTCTGCGAGTGGATGAACGAGTTCTGGCTTGCCAAAGGAGCTTTCCACATGCACTACTCCGTGCAGCCCGAGATGGACGACCTGATGGACCGCCACAAGGCCAGCCGGGTGAACCTCACCGCCATGCTCAACGAGGAGTACACGCCACGCACCTTCATGTTCCACTCGGTGTTTCTGCCGATACTGCTGCCCGTGGCCTTCGTCGATTTCTTCACCGGCATAGAAAACACCGCCATGGCCACGCTCACCGTCGACGCCCGCCGCGGTGAAGTGCTGCTCAAACAGAACTACAGCTACCAGATGGCCGACCACAACGGCCTGGTGGACGCCATGCTCTACGACTCCTACATCCAGGGCACGACAGGCAAGACGCCCAAAGGCTTCCTGGGGCGCCGTGCCGCCATTGCCGCCGGCACGGCCTTCGGCATGGCCGGATTCTCGCCCTTGGCCCAGGACCACTTCGTGGCCTTCACGCCGTGGCTCTCGCTGGAGTATGCCATCAAGCGCAACTACTCTCTCACCGCCTGGGCACGCTACCACGAAGGCTACCCCGACGTGGTGAACGACAACGGCACGCCGCTTTCGTCGGACCAGCTCACCCTTGGCCTCGCCGTACGCCGATACCCGTTCACCAGCTTCGCCCCCTACGGCTTCTACAGGACCTTCGGCGTCCACTGGGTGCGCATGCAATACTACCGCGACAACAGCGTGCACAACACCTTCGGCATCCACGCAGGCGTGGGGCGCAACTACGTCTTCCTCGACCGGCTGATGTTCAACTACGAGATCTTGTACGCCTGCACCCTTGGCGTCGGGCGATCCTACTTCGGCAGCAGCGAAGAAGACGCGATGCCCCTTAACGACGCCTTCCTGTCCAACCTCCTGACCTTCAAAATCGGTCTTGGATTCCTGCCCTTCTAACCCTACAGCACATAACCCATGACTCGCAAAACCTCCCTCCTCGCCTTCCTGCTCCTGGCAGCCTTCGCCGCCCAGGGGCAACCCTACTGGAACAACCTCGAGATGTACCGCCTGAACAAGGTGCAGCCCCACGACCGCATCATTCCCGACGGCGACCGCTGGCGCCTCTGCCTCAACGGCACCTGGCGTTTCGCCTACTTTGACAACCCCTCGCAGGCCACCCTGTCGCCCGCCCGCTGGGACTCCATCCGCGTGCCCGGCAACATGGAGCTGCAGGGCTTCGGCGTGCCCGTCTACGTCAACATGCGCAATGAGTTCCCCTCCAATCCCCCCTACGCCCCCACCGACTACAACCCCACCGGCGTCTACGCCCGCACCTTCACCCTCCCCGCTGCCTGGCGCGGACGGCGCACCATCATCAAGTTCGGCGCCGTCAAGTCGGCCATGTACCTCTACATCAACGGCCGCGAGGTGGGCTACAGCCAAGACTCGAAGACCCCCGCCGAGTGGGACATCACACGCTACCTGCGCGACGGCCAGAACGACCTCAAGGTGAAGGTCGTCCGCTGGTGCGACGGCTCCTACCTCGAATGCCAGGACATGTGGCGCATGAGCGGCATCACACGCGACGTGGAACTCTACTCCGTGCCGTCGACCTACATTACCGACATCAAGATTGTCGCCGACCTCGACACCAACGACTGGACCACCGGCCACCTAGACGTGATGGTGGACCTCAACCGCGAGGTGCACGGCGGCTCGGTGACGTTCGACCTGCTCACCCCCGACGGCTTCTCCCTCGACGGCACCGGGCATGGCGTCAGGCTGAACAAAGGCGACTGGTTCGCCATGCACCAATCGACCCATGCCGGCATACAACCCTGGACCGACAGCACCCCCGTACTCTACAACCTTGTCGTCACCCTCCGCGACGCCTCCGGACGCGAAACCGAGCGCATCACCAAGCGCATAGGCTTCCGCCACATCGACATCCGCGACAGCCAGCTGCGCCTCAACGGCCATCCCATGGAGATCCGCGGCGTCAACCGCCACGAGCACTCCATGTACGGTGGCCACTACGTCACCCCCGACGAGATGCGCCGCGACATCGCCCTCATGAAACAACTCGGCATCAACGCCGTGCGCACCTCCCACTACCCCAACGACGAACTCTGGTACGACCTCTGCGACTCCGCCGGCATCTACCTCTGGGACGAGGCCAACGTCGAAAGCCACGCCCAGGGCTACGGCGAGCACTCCCTGGCCAAGAAGAAAGAATGGCTCAACCCCATCCTCGACCGCATCTTCAACATGTACAAGCGCGACCGCAACCACCCCTCCGTCATTGCCTGGAGCCTCGGCAACGAGTGCGGCAACGGCTACTGCTTCGAGGAGGCCTACCGTTTCCTCAAGGGCAAAGACAACACGCGCCCCGTGGTCTACGAACGCGCCGAGCTCGACCGCAACACCGACATCGTCTGCATCATGTACCCCTCCGTGCAGTTCCTCTCCGACTACGCCCGCAACCCCCGCAACCGACGCCCCTTCATCATGGTCGAATACTGCCACGCCATGGGCAACTCCATGGGCGGCCTGCAGGACTACTGGGACACCATCGCCCGCTACCCCCAGCTGCAGGGCGGATTCATCTGGGACTGGAAGGACCAGGCCTTTGGCCTCACCCCAACCCCTCCCCAAGAGGGAGGGGCGCAACACCACACCCGCGTCAGCTCTCCCCTCTCCCTCGGAGAGGGGCAAGGGGTGAGGCTTTGGGCCGCCGGCGGTGACCTCGGCAGCCTGCCCGGCATCCAGCACGACGACAACTTCTGCGCCAACGGCATCCTCGCTGCCGACGGCACACCCCACCCCCACGCCGCCGAGGTCGAAGCCGTCTACACCCACGGCCGCAGCAACGCCGTCCTCGCCCCGACGCCGGCACCCATCGCCACACGCACCGACGGCTACAAACGCCTCCTCATGGTCGGCGGCGTCAGGAAGAAAGGCGCCTCCCGCGAGCCCATAGACATCAGCGTCTACGGCCACCGCTTCCATCTCACCGTCTCCGCCACCGACGGCAGCATCACCTCCTACCGCTACGACGACCACGAGCTCCTCGCCGCACCCCTGCGCCCCAACTTCTGGCGCCCGCCCACCGACAACGACCTCGTCGACCCCGCCGGCAGCCGCGCCTGGCAAGGCCTCGACCGCCTCGGCACCGAGGTCGTCAGCACCTCCACAGCCCTCCACGGCGACACCCTCGCCGAGCTCCAGTTCCTCCTCCGCCTCACCACCCCCGACGGAAGCTCCCTGCGCGTCAAACAGCTCGTCGAAGTGTCCTACACCGGTGCCGTGCAGCTCAGCTACATGGTCGTCCCCGGAGGCCACTTCCGCTCCCTGCCCAAACTCGGCATCCAGCTCGGCCTCGACACCGCCTACACCGCCTGCTCCTTCTACGGCAACATCCACGAAACCTACCCCGACCGCCGCGCGGCACAGCGCGTAGCCCTGTGGTACAAGAGCCTCGACCTCCTCGCCGTTCCGCAGTACGTGGTGCCCCAGGAACAGGGCAACCGCGAAGCCCGGTGGGTCCTGTTCCGCTCCGACAGCCTGCCCGCGCTCCTCGCCGCAGCCCCCGACGGATGGCTCAACTTCAGCCTCCGCCGCTGGAGCGACAGCACCCTCACCGCCGCCCGCCGCTGGTGGCAGGTGGGCCCCGCCGACCCCTTCTACACCCTCTCCCTCGACCACCGCACCGCACCCCTCGGCACCGCCACCTGCGGCCCCGGCGCCGCCGAGCGGCACCTCCTCAGCGGCGACAGCACCTACCGCTACCGCTTCCTCCTCGTCCCCGCCAACGCCCCCACAGGCGTCAGTTTCCGCCGCCACCCCGACATCTTCGACGCCGCCCCGCCCGCCGACGCCGACCGCCGCCTCGCCGTCGGCACCGTCGACTGCAACCGCCGCCCCGCCACCATCTACTCCGACGGCTTCCCCCAGGCCCTGGCCGACGGCCGCCGCGCCGTCCCCGGCGACTGGCACAACGGATGGGCCGGATTCGAAGCCCCTGACACCGTCGAGTTCACCCTCACCCTCGACCACTTCGCCACCCTCGGCCAAATCATCGCCGGCGCCAGCCACAGCCCCGCCGACTGGGTGGTGCGGCCCCTGGCCGTCGAAGCCTCGTGGAGCATCGACGGCTCCCACTGGAGCCCCTGGCAGGAGATGCAACTCCTCAACCCTCCCGCCGACCTCTACAACGACAGCCGACGCCTGCGCTACACCCTCAGCACCCGCCACGCACGCGCCGTGCGCTACGTCAAAGTGCGCTTCCTCTGCCAACAGCGGCTACCCGTCTGGCACCCCTACGCCGGCCAGAAGGCATGGCTCATGGTCGACGAACTGGAACTCCTCCCAAAGCAGCAATAACGCCCCCGCAACCCACAGCCACCATTTGACAATATTACCCCTTCCAAGGCCCCATTTCCGCCCTACCATCTCCCACCGTGGTAGGAGTTGGTAAGGAGTTGGTAAGGAGTTGGTAAGGACATGATAAGGACATGGCAAGGGCATCTATGCTGTTATTCACAGCGTTTTAGCACGCAAAAGCCCCTCCGTTGGCGCTGAGGTTGGCGCCGATTTGACATTTTCACCTTTTTCCGTTGCTGCCGTTTCCCCAATCAGAGTGATGTTTCAATCGGATTTTAGGAGTTTTTGTTTCAATCCCAATTGGTGGCGTGCCGTCGGATATGCAGGATCCTTTGTAGGTACCTAATATCGGAAGGCAATCTCTACTTCCTGACATCATTGCCATGGATCTGTCTTTTTTGGGCATATGCATGGGTCAGGCACAGCAGTCAAAATATTGCAATTATTATTTTTTCATATTCATTCTCTTATTCTTCAATTGACTCTATATTAATCATCCTGACTCGGACGCCATGACAACAATCACAACCAGGGTATATGCCAGACTCCCCCTGCATCAGAACCGTACAGCTGACTCGCTGTCCCCAACGATAATTCCCCAATTGCAGCACCTGCGCTTGAGGGACCCAGATATACAAGAGATCATTGCTATGGTGATTGACGGAATCGTTATAACTGCAAAAGAAAAGCTCAGAATGCACGTCATTTGGCGTGTCCCACATACTATGATTCATGTATGTGTTGAAGTCGACCAGTTTTTCTCCCGGCTGAAAGAAGTAACCGGACACCTTAAAAGTGTCGCCGATATGCTCTTCGATGGTTTTCCGATGGCAATCAAAATATTTACAAACTTCTGCAACAGAATTATACTCAGTCCACGAAATCTCCGTACCTTCAGGAGCAACGTCTATGCATTCCCCGCAAACAGATTCTTTGCATGCTGTTAGCATAATCGCACATACAATAAACAATGTAGAAATGATCTTCCTTTTCATAATACTTCATTTTACTGGTTATCCTTATATTTTATTCCACACGGGCAGTCTACATTACCTGTGTCAAGTATTGACTCACTATTACCCTGATATGTTGCAAGTATTGGTCGACAAGCCCTGTTCCCCGATAGAATAACAGAGACATCGTCAAGGCCCGTGTTGGTGTTGGTGATGAGAAGAGTGGTAAGATAGTGGTGCTCGTCGTCAATCGGAGTTATCCCGCCGGAATTGATGTCGTTGCCACCACCGCCCGTTGGATGAGGGACCGGAGCAAAGTAGTCCTCTACCTCGGTGTACGAGTGCACCTGGAAGGTGGCAGGCGTGATGTTCACCCCAACACCCTGGTTCTGCGCCATCAGCCCCGTGGCAGGAACAGCCAGGACAGCCAGCAGCGCTACACGCTTTATCATATTCATTCCACGAAACGGTTTCATCGTGCAAAGATACGAATTCTTTTCTAAATTGATTGTTTTTTTATTTTACTATGATGTTAAATTAATAAATCCCACTAGAGAAAGACGTATTGAATCGCCAATGCCAAACTAAGCGTTGATTCACGTGGCTGAAAGAACGCCCAACTGCCACCATATTGATCGATTGACGTTGCCATGCATAAAGACATCTTAGCATTCAAATTATTATTAATACGGTACCCTAACGTAATCCCTATCCCTAATGGAGTCACAATATCCGACATCATTTCGTCCAGTTCTCCTGCGATAGTATGTCCAGATGATGTTTTTGCTGCAACCGGGGATGATTTCTCGGAATCAACACTTTGCCATTCGGTTAAACGCGAGAAACCAGCCCCGACATCTATTCCCCACAACCACTTTTCGTTGATATCAAACCAAAACTCCAACATTAAAAACCCCGTAATATACTTTTTCTCAATCTGGATTGCTGCATACGAAACATCCAATTTATCCCGCATTAATCCAAGTGTCGGGACAACTGTGGTTTTGGCATGTCGAATCGAGAGCCCTGTCATCACACTGACAGAGGGCGCCAGTCCCCAACAAGAAACTCCGGTCCGAGTATTATGGCAAACAATATTGTCACCAAAAGAAACCGCAATCGTTGGCCGTACAACAGGCCCTTCATTATTGTTCTGTGCACACAAGGTACTGCTTATTAACAATACAAAGACAAGAAAATAATGTTTCATATAACAATAAATTGCGTTTCTAAACGTTAAATTTTTTAACAGTCATTAGTGACATGTCTTTTTTTTAGGCTATCTCTCTTTTGAAAACACAAGCATTAATGAGTCTGATTTTAACACAAGGCTACTTCCATAAACACAATAACGATAATTAGCAGATCCATATCTATTCAGTGTATCCTCTATCCATATATCATCACCCACGTATCCCAATTCTGTCGTTGTAGATCCCTGCATGCGTATACTATCTTGTCCATACAAAGAGTACCACCCCATCCATTCATTGACTATTAAAAACATACGTATTGTATGGTCAACCCTATCAAAAGAAAGAAGATAGCGATTATCTACTTGCCACTGAATAATAGGAACTTGTGAAGAAAAGCCTGATATAGTGGCCACTCTTTGAAGTTTCCAGACATGATTATCAATGTCTGTGCTACCATCCGTGTCGCTTGCACAATGTGAAAATCCTATTACGGTACACGAGAGAAACAGCAATATAATTATTTTTCTCATTTCAATAAAAGGTTACTTGTTCGACTTCAATTCATTAATCTGCTTCTGGAAACTCCAACCTCAATCAGTTTATGTTTCATAAATTCATCTATTTACGGTGAAGACTTCTATAATTTCAATAACCGGCTCGTACGAACAGCATCCTCCAGTACCTAAATTATAGCTGTGAATAATGCCTTTTATACACCATTTTTCATTGAAGAAAGCATCCTTGTCGCCATCAATCTGCAGGCCAACATTCTCTGTCGAAACGGATATGGTATGATGCCCGCCTGAATGATCGGCGTTATCTGTGAGATACGCCCACTGCAGAATCGAATGACTTACCGTATAACCAGGCGTCCACTCACTTTCATTGTCGCCCCAATAGAGCCAGCCCGCCAGCATCACGGTGTCACCGTCGTGCTCTTTCAGGGTCTCCCTGTGGCATACGAAAAAGTTTCTCAATTCACCAACAGTATTATAATCGTTCCAGGACAAAGCTGCATTCTCCGGAGCCGTCCACTGGCAATCGTAGCATTCGTCTGGTAATGATGCCCCGTCCAAATCGTTTAAATCGTTTTCACATTTGTCATGTTTGCAGCCTGTAGCCATTAAGCAGGCCACCACAAGGGCTGACATTATCATTATTCTTTTCATGTTGTTTATGTTTTTATTTGTTCGACTTCATCTGTTTCATTCCCAATCAGTGGCGTGCCGTCGGCTCGGCCGACAACAAAAAGAACCACCAGAACATTACCGCTTAACAAAATGGCAACGATGAGGCGTCGTAGCAGAGTACAGAATCAATCCTCCACAACGGGCAAAGGTCATCGTTGTATCCGAGTCACGGGTGATGCGCCATATCGGAGCATGAGGAATGTTGGGATAATACACGCCGAGATCCTGATAGTACATCGTGTCGTTGACAATATGGAATCGCACAGGCTTGCCCTCCTCCAGACTGAAGGGGTTTTCAAGAATATTGGTGTAAGAACGCAACAACTCGTCATCCCAGGAAATGTTGAGCGTAAGGGTACGCCCATTCATAGCTATGCGATTGACCGAATCGCACTCCCACCATTCTGAGTTGGGGAGGGTGTCGACGGTGGCGGCAGATGTTCTGTCGTCATCCTCCCTGTTGCACGAGGTCATGGAAACCATTAAAACCGCCACGAGAAAAAACAAACATGTGTGTTTCATAAGTCTTTGTTTTTTATTGAAATAACGTTTTTCTTTCTGTTTTATTGTGTGCACACAAAACTAACGACTAATTATGACTGTTTTACTATCATAAATTAATTTACTATTTCCTAATCAAATCATGGCTGGCATTGCTGCTGCCAAATCTGACGCGATGTCCTTCCTCCGCCAGCGCAAACATTTGATGCAGGAATTCCTGCCACGAAGATTCATCATTAAATGTGGCATGCATGGCGATGCCGTCAACAAAGTACGTCACACTGATGTACGCCTCAGTAGATTCCACGTTCGAAGCTATTTCGACAACGTTTTCTTTCTGGCAGCTCGCGGCCACCAGGCTCAAGCCCAGGAAGAGGGCAATAGTTTTGTAATTTTGTTTCATATGTTTATTTATTGGTTTGAATGTTTTTTTCGTAATTATAATGAAGAATAGCATCTATCTGTTTTTCCGTATCGGTATTGAAAATACTGACAACACGGTTGAGACGCGAAATACCTACAACGACGTTGTTTTCCATGTCGACAGTGTCCATCGGGAAGGCCGGATTCGATTTGAGGACAATTCTCACACTGACAATATCTTGACCGCTGTCTATTTTATTCTGCGTATGTTTCGGAAGCTGGCGAATACGGAAATCAGCCCGCAGGGTGTCCCAGCCCTCGTCGTCGAGGGCCTGGAGCAGGGTGACGTCGACGGCGAGGGTGTCGTTGACGGGGAAGTTGCGCAGGTAGGTGACGTCGAGGTGGGGATTGCCCTCGTAGCGGCGGTAGAGGTCGCTCACGCCCATCCGCGGCACCAGCACGGCGGCCGCCACGGCCACCGCCGTCAACGCCGCCAGCACGGCCCCGACCCGCCAGAACAGTTTGATCTTCCTCGGCATCATCGGTTCGACAGCATTTGTTGCACAAATCCAATGGCCTCGCCGGTGGCAAGGGTTCCCGTCGTCGACGGCTGCCCGGCGTAG
Source organism: Bacteroidales bacterium UBA3684 (assembly GCA_002372855.1). Classification (GTDB taxonomy): domain Bacteria; phylum Bacteroidota; class Bacteroidia; order Bacteroidales; family P3; genus Colimorpha. Next base: position 3,032 of record DFIZ01000068.1, on the reverse strand, counting down.
GCCGTGGCCCCACTCTCCATTGCCAGCGCCACCGCCGCCAGCACCGCCGCCAGCACCACGCAGCGCACCACGGCGCTCCACCGGCGGTAGCGGCGGCACAGCGCCTCGCTGTCGCCCCCGTGCTCCATGGCCTTCGCCCGGGCATAGGCCCGCAGCTCGGGCGAGAGGTCCCTGCGTTCACATGTTTTCTTCTCCATAGACATACTCTTTGAATTTCTTCTTTATATTGTGCTTCATCTGTATCACCGTGCGGTGCTTCACCCCCAGGGCCTGCGCCAGCTCCTCGTCGTCGGCGCCCTGCGCCATGAGCAGGAAGAAGCGCCGCTCGGGCTCCCTGAGGCAGGCGGCGAAGTCGCCGACCACGAACTGCGACTCCGACTCGTCGGCCGACACCAGCCTTTCCTCCATGTCCCGGGGCAGCGGAAGGGTGGCCGCACGGGCCAGCCGGCGCTGGTAGCGCCCTATGGCCACACGGCAGCGCACGTAGACCCACGCCGCCTCGCGAGGGGGCAGAACAGCGGCGTCGAGCTCCGGCAGGCGCTCCAGCAACTCCACATAGCACTCCTGCAGCAGCTCCCGGCTCATCTCCACGCGCCCATACGACGCCCTGTGGCACAGAAACAGGATGAACTTCCTGTACCGCTCCACCAGACGGTCGTAGTCGTTGTATGTTCGTTTCGCTCCGGGCATATTTTTTCCCTTCTATATATAATATAGCATCGAAAAGCCCAAAAGTATATTGGAGGGGGTCATTTTTAACAAAGTTTAACTTTTCAAACGTTAAAGTATGTTAAAAATGCATACCCCATGTAGACTTTTGGAAAAAACCCTGTTATAATAGTGTAAACGCAAGTGCGAAAACTATGCCAACCGACAACGCAAGATACAACGACTTCGACCGCATGGTGCTGCGGCACCGCGCCTTCATCAGGCACCTGTGCTGGTGGCAGGCGTCGGGACACAACGAGGAGTGCGCCGACCTGGTGCAGGAATGCCTGCTGGCCCTCTGGCACTACCGCCACACCCTCCGCCCCGGCGCCACGCAGGGGCAGGAACGGCAATGGGTGAAGTACCACTGCCGCAGTGTCTTCTCGCACCGCAACGCCAAGTACCGTCCCTGGATTGTCTCCCTCGACGAGATGCAGCCCCTGCCGCAGGAGGAACCCCCAGACCACCGCGAGCGCATCGAGGAACTGGCCCGCAACCTCACCGACTACGAGCACCGCGTGCTCAACCTCATCCTCGACGGGTACTCCCTGGGCGACATCGCCGCGCTCCTCGGCATCAAAACCAAGTCGGTCAGTCAGATACGCTACCGCATCATAGAGAAAATGAAAAAAGAAATATAAAAGAAACCGACCACCATGAACGAACAACAGATAGAACAGCTCCTGGCCCGCGAAGCGGCGCGGCGGCGCGCCGACGACAGCGCGCACCTCTCACGCCTGGGGGCCGACCTGACGGCCGACCTGCCCTCGTGGGCACGCCGCAGGCGCATCCTCTCCACCTTCCTGGCCGCCGCGCTGCTCCTCGGCGTCTCCGCGGCCTACAGCGCCCTGCTCCCCGACCGCCGGGCCGAAGGCCTCGTGGCATGCAACCTCAAAGGACAGGAAGAGGCCGTAATGCATTGTGCAAACAACCTTTTAACATAGCAAAAACCATGAAACGACTTTGGATCATCACCGCCGTCCTGCTCGCGGTAGCCCTCGCGGGCATCACCGTGTGGCACCTGCTGCCGCCCGGCGCCCCGGCACCCAGCGAGCTCTTCAGGCGCTACGAGCACCAAAACGGCGTGCGCGTGGGCTACATCGAGGACTTCCGCTTCGACGACTCCACCCTCGTCGACGTTGTGACCCTCGAAGCCATCGAACCCGACGGATGGCGCTGGATGGAAGACGAATTCGACCTCCGCGCCCACCAAATCAGCCACGACAGCACCGAGGACCCCGGCAGCACTCGCATCGACTTCTGGCCGTGCGACGACGGGCAGAGCATCGCCGTCCTCTCGCGCAGCGACAGCGCACTGTGCTTCGTGCAGCCACGCTCGCAGCAGGAGCTCGAGCACATCATTATGTATTACCTGAAAAAAATGAAAGAATGAGAACCCACAGACATACCATCCTCGCCGCCCTGGCGGCAAGCCTCGTGGCCGCGGCATGCAGCTCCACGCCATACATCGCCAAGGGCGACGACGCAAACCAACCCCCGAAGCTCAACGTCAACGTACACCTGCCCGGCGGCGAAGGCGAAATCAACCAGCACGGCTTCGCCGGCGGCACACAGGGCAACAAGGTCAACTACATCGTCGACAACCAGCACTACTCCGGCGAAGTGGTCACCGACGAGGACCTGACGACCCTCTACCTCAAAATCCTCGGCTACGCCAAACTGGGCCACAACGTCAGCATCGCCGCAAGCGACGACAACGCCAAGGGCGAGAAAACCGACGTGCACACCTTCTCCTCCGACAAGGAGGCCGACGTCGCCGTCTGGGCCGCACGCATGGTGAAGCGCGGCTACAACGTCAGCATCGCCTACGACAAATCCACCCACACCTACACCTGCACCGCCTACAAAAAGAAATAACCGGTTATTACAATCAAATAAAATGTCCAACCCTCAAAAAAAAACAACATGAAAATGAGAAAAACATTCGCCGTCCTGGCTGTCATAGCCACCGTGGCCCTCGTCGGATGCAGCAAGTCCAAAGACTGCGACTGCACCATCACCCAGAACATGCCGGGCATCGGACCGCAGGTGACCCAGGCCACCTACACCGCCGAAAACGGCGACTGCTCGGACCTCAACGCCACGACCACCACCGTCGTCGCCGGGCAGACCATCACCCAGACCATCAAGTGCGACTGAGACGCCAACACAGTTCAGATGTTCAATGAGGCCGGGGGAGCGACACATCGCGTCGCCCCCCCCCGGCTTTTTCCGTCCCCCTACGCTCCCCCGCCCCATCCCCCACCTCCCCGCTCCTGCCTCCCACCGCCTACCTACATAATTCGGCCCTTCTTATATCGTTC
>DFIZ01000083.1 GCA_002372855.1 Bacteroidales bacterium UBA3684 | reverse complement strand
ATATAAGAAATGCCGAATTATGTACCTCTCGGGTAGGTATCGGGTGGGTGTGCGACAGGAGGGCGGAGGGAGGAGGTGGGAAGGAGGTGGGGAGGCGGTGAGGAGGTGGAAGGTTCTGGGAGGAAGAAAAAGAGGATAAAAAAAATGATATAATAAATAATAAAATATGTTTTTCTGTGTTATTAGGGTTGTGAAAAGGGTTTGGAAGATAATTTCGCGCCTCCTTTTGGCTGTGGTCCTGACGGTGTATGTCGTTGTGGCTCTGGTCAATTATTCCATTGTGCAGAGTTTTGCGGGGGCTGTCGCCGGCAACTACTTCTCACGCGAGTGGGGCGGCGAGCTGCGCATCGGTTCGTTGCACGCCATGCCTTTCGACCACCTGATTCTCGACCATGTGCTGTGGGTTTCCCCGACGGGAGACACGCTTTTCGACGGCGAGCAGGTGCGTGTCTCGTTCAACCATTTCCCCTTCGACGGCGAGGGCCTCGACCTTGAACGCGTCTACCTGAAGAACGCCTACTACCATTTTGCCACGCAGGGCAAGAGCAACATCAACCTCAAATTCCTCATCGACTACTACAAGGCCCGCCGCAAGCCCCACCCCGAGCCCGAGACTCCGCGCGCTCCCTTCTATGTCAAGGCGCGCGAACTGGTGCTCGACGGCGTGCACTACAAGATGGACCTCCCCGACCACCGCGAGAGGGTCTATCCCTACGGGGTGCAGATACCGCACATGGAGTTCCTCGAAATCCGCGGGAAATTCCGCAATGTCCATGTGATCAACGACGACGTCACCTGCCACATTGTCCGCCTCGCCACGCGCGAACGGAGCGGTTTTCGCGTCGTGGACATCGAGGGCGACGTCCACGTCTCCCCCTACGAGATCATAGCCCGCAACTTCCGTGTGCAGACTGCCAAGAGCACCATTGTCTGCGATGCCGAGCTGCACTACGACACCTGGAAGGGCATGTCCGACTACCTCCACACGGTTCAACACAGCGCCGTGCTCAAGGAGGGCACGTCCGTGGCGATGTCCGATGTGGCCTACTGGGCGCCTGTCCTCTGGGGCATCGAGGCGCAGGCCGAAGCCATAGGCTCCGCCTCGGGGACCATCGACAACCTGAGCACCGACATGCTGGTGCGCTGGGGCGAGAACTCGTCGGCCCTTGTTGCCGGCACCGTGCGCGGCCTGCCCGTCATCGACACTACGGAGTTCGACGTCGACATCGAGCACCTGCGCACCAACGCCCGCGACCTCGAGCCGCTCACCTCCCTTGCCACCCTCAGCCAGCATATGCAGAAGACCCTCCACGACCTGGGCACCCTCAACCTCAGCGCCGCTGTCCGCGGAGGCATACGCGACCAGGGCACCGTCAACCTCCTGGCCGACTGTGCCCTAGGACAGCTCCGCGCCGACGCCAGCCTCCGCCACCTTGCGGGTTCCTACCGGTTCACCCTCGACGCCGGCAGCGACGGCCTTGCGCTCGACCCGCTGCGCACCGACTGGATTACCCGTAGCGGCTTCGACCTCAGTGCCAGCGGCCAATGGCGCGAAGCCCCCGGTCCGTGGCTGCGCCGACTGGACATGGACTTCGACGGTCACCTTGCCAACAGCGTCGTCCGCGGCCACCCGCTGAGCACCGCCTCCCTCGGCGGCACCCTGCGCGACGGCACCCTCGACGCGCGCATCGAGAGCACCGACACCCTGGCCGACCTGGCGCTGACGCTCCAGGCCGCACTGGCCGACAGCATCAAGAGCCTCCGCGCCGATGCCGAGATAGACTACCTCGACCTCGGCATCCTGCCCCGTCCGCTGGCCACCAGCGTCAAGGCACGCCTGCGCGGCAACTCGCTCGAGGAGATGACCGGCACGCTGAAGGTCCGCAACACCGAATACGGGCAGATGAGAGTGAAAAACATCGACCTGTCCGTCAACCAGGACGAGGGCGGCAAGGACATCCAGATGGAGAGCGACCTGGCCGACCTCTACGTGAACGGCCGTTTCCAATATACCGACCTGCCGCTGATGGTCAAATACTTCTGCCAGAACTACCTGCCCGAAATGTTTGTCGGCGCGGAAGCCATGGACAGCGCCGACATTGCCCGGCTGGCCGACCGCACGGTGGCTTTCAGACTCCTCTGGCGCGACGACGGCAGCATCCTCCACGGGCTTACCGAGAGCCTGAACATTGCACGCGGCACACGCGTGGACGGCTCCTACAACTTCGGCGAACAGCTGAAGCTCGTGGCCTTGAGCGACGAAATTGCCATCGGCTCCCTGCGTCTGGAAAACGTGGGACTCAACGGACGCGCCCTGGACAACCGATACGTGCTCCAGGTGGAGTCGCAGACACTCAGCATCGGCAAGGTGGAACTGCTCGACCGCCTGCAGACCACCCTCCGCAGCACCCCGCAGAGCGCCACGGCGAAATTCATCTGGGGCACAAACGAAAGCCCGTCGATGGGCGACATAGAGTTTTCCCTCGACGGCAACGAGGTCAGCGTGCTCAACCCCCTCTTCTACGTCGGAGACACCCCCTGGCGCCTGCGCACCGAGGGACTGACCCTGAGCAACGATGAGCGCCTGCGGCTGACGGGCGAGAGCATCGTGGTGGAAAGCGCACAACAGAAGATAGAAGCCCGCGTGAGCCTGCTGGGCGAAAGCAGCGACAACGTGGAACTGATGTTCAGCCACTTCAACCTCGACCTGCTGAGCGACCTGCTGCTGCAGGGAAGTCCGATGGACATCAGCGGCGAAATCGACGGTCAGGTGGCGCTCAACAACCTTTCGGAGACCCCCTACCTCAACGCCAGCCTCCGCATCGACAGCTGCTCGGTGAACCAACAAGAACTTGGAGTGGTGACCCTGGCCAGCAACTGGAACTCGGAGCTGAACATCCTGAACCTGGAGATGGAGAACGCCAGAGCCGACGCCGCCGGATGGGTGGAGCTGGGCAAAGAGGACCCGGGTGTGAACCTGGCAGCCCACTTCCGTGGCCTGCAGCTGGCCATCATGGAGCCCATGCTAAGCTCCTTTGCCAGCCATGTGAGCGGCGAGCTCAACGGCAACGCCAGCCTCAGCGGCACCATGGCGCACCCCATGATCGTGGGCGACGCATTTGTGGAAAACGGCGAGTTGGGCATAGCCATCACGGGAGTGACCTACCACACCTCGGACAGCCTCCTTTTCGACAACAACACCGTCCATCTGCGCGACTTCACCATCGAGGACGACCTCGGCAACCAGGCACTGGCCAACGGCACCCTCAGACTGGACAACGACGGGCAGTTGAAAATGGACCTCAACGTGAAGACCGACAACCTCATGGTGCTCGACCAGAAGAGCGGCGAACAATTCTACGGCCGCCTCTTCGCCTCCGCCGACGGCCAGGTGACCGGCCCGCTGAACCACTTGAACATTGACGTGCGTGCACGCACCAATCCCGGCTGCGAACTGACAGTGCCCATCAGCTACCAGCAGAGCGTCAAGTCGCAGAACTACATTTCGTTCGTCAACGACGAACCCACCACCGACGACGGCGAGGAGGAGAAGGGGCAGCGGTCGGACTTCGACTTGGACCTCGCGCTCTCCATCACGCCCGACGTGAAGCTGAACCTGCCCATGGACTTCAAGGAGGTGGGCGTCACCGTCGGTGCCACAGGGGCCGGCGACCTGCACCTGAGCCTCAACGGAACCAACAGCCCGCAGGTGATCGGCAGCTACGAAATCACTTCGGGACAGATGAAAGTGGGCCTCTTCTCGGTATACGAGAAACGCTTCACCATCGAAAGCGGCAGCAGCCTGAACTTCCAGGGCAACGTGCCCGACGCCCGCTTCGACATGCAGGCCGTATACTCGCAGCGCGTCAACCTCTCCACACTCACCGGCAACCTCTCGACGCTGGACAACACCCAAAAATACCTGCAGGTGGAGAACGTCATCGCCATCTCGGGCACGCTCCGCGACCCCAGCATCGGTTTCGACATCCGCATGCCCAACGCCGACCAGAGCGTGGAGGAGGAGGTCTTTGCATACATCGACCGCAACAGCGAACGAGACATGCTCAACCAGACCCTCTCGCTGCTCATCAGCGGCAGTTTCTACAATGTCAACAGCGACAACAACGCCGGCAGTGGAGGAAGCCCTCTGGACGCCGTCACCACGTTCTTCGGCAACAGCATCACAGACATGGTGCAGTTTGTCGACGTGAATATCGACTACAAGTCGGCCAACGAATTCACCAACCAGCAGCTGGACGTGAACATCAGCAAGGACTGGGGCCGATGGTACCTCGAGAGCACGCTGGGCTACGGCGGCGAGAGCCGCGAGCTGGAGTCGAGCTCGGTGAACGGCACCGTCATCGACGCCCTCATCGGATACCGCATCAGCCCGATGTTCCACCTCTTCGCCTACAACCGCACCAACACCAACGACTACACCCGCATCGACCTGCCCTACAAACAAGGTGCCGGACTGAAGCTCACCAAGGACTTCGACCATTGGAGCGACCTCTTCAAACGTAAAAACAAAAAGAAAAAATGAGACGCATCATCATATTGGCAATGCTGACGCTGTGCTGTCTGACGGCCTGCTCGCAGGTGGTGGACTACAGCAACGACTCGCTCCGCGTGGCCAATGCAGAATGGAGAATAGACAGCCTGGAGGGATTCACCCTCAAGAGATACCACTTCGGCGAAGGCGAACTCTTCTGCTCGGCGCAACATCTGTTTGTCATCGAGGTTCCTGCCCATTCGCCCAGACGGCTGGCCTTTGCCTACGACTCGGTGCTCACGCCCGTCGACACCCTCGCCCGTCGCCGCGAGGCCTTTGCCGCCATCAACGGCTCCTTCTTCGACATGGACAATGGCAACCCCGTATGCTACCTGCGCATCGACGGCCAACTGCTGGGCGAGAACACCCCGCAGAAGAACGACAGCGTGAACCGCAAATACTACCAGTACGCCACGTTGACCCTCGGGCCCACCCGCCTGTGGGTGCCCGACAGCAACCGCACGTGGGAAAACATCCTCTCAAACGGCGACATCATGACCGCCGGTCCCATGCTGCTCCGCAAAGGGCAGTATGTGCCCCAGCGCGACGACCGCACCTTTGTCACCAAGCGCCACAACCGCACCGCCCTCGGCCTGCGCCCAGACGGCACCACAGTGCTCCTCGTGGCCGACGGCCGTTTCAAGGACAAAGCAGAAGGACTCACCCTCCCCGAACTGGAAAGGGTGATGCGTTGGCTGGGATGCACCGAGGCCATCAATCTCGACGGCGGCGGCTCCTCAACCATGTATATCAAGGATAAAGGAGTGGTGAACTACCCCTCCGACAACAACCGGCACGACCACGAGGGCCAGCGACCGGTGTCGAATGCCATCCTGCTCTTATAGCGTAGGATTCAGCGCCACCTGGCCGGGGTCCATGCGCTCGTAGCTCTCCACGCAGCCACGTTCGCCACGGGTCATCGAGGCACACGGGGTGTCGGTATTGACATAGACCTCCGTCTCGTAACCGTTCTCGTAGCAATAGCAGAGCTTGCTGTCGCACGAAGCGAGGGAAACCACGGCCATCAGGGCCGCAATGCTGAAGAATATCTTTTTCATCTCTATTTAACTATTATTTCATCCACAAAGACCCATGCCTGCTGCCCTGCGCTGACGTGCCACTGGGGCAGCGAGCCATAGTTCTTGACAGTTATTTTAACATATTTCGCTTTCGCCGAACCGTTGACGGCGAAGGTATGCTGCACGCTCTCCTCCTGGCGGGCGTGCACGGCGGCGAACTGCGTGTTCTCCACCTCGCCGTAGGGCTGCCACTTCTGGCCGTCGAGGCTGTATTCCACCTTTACGCTCTTCGGGAAGAAGACCCACGAGCGCATATTCTCCAGGCAGTCGACGCCCACCGAGCGGATGGCCTGCACCTTGTCCAGTTCGACCATGGCCACCATGTCCTCCTGCCAGCCTTGCCAGCCACCGATACGGTAGTTGGTGGTGCCGAAGATATTGTCCACCATGCCCTCGGGGCCGTTCTCCGTGTACTGCGGAGCGGGCTGCGTGAGGTAGGTGACATGCTTGTCGGTCGAGGTGCGCACCAGGTGTTGCGTCACAGGCTGCGACATCAGCCTTCCTTCAACCTGCGCCGCGAAGGTAACATCAGCCTCCTTCGCTTCGGGAAGAACCGCGAACGAGGTGACATTGTGCCTACCCTCAAGGCAGTCTTGCACAGGCTTCAACTCGCCATCCTTCTTGAAAGGAGAATAGAACCGGACTTTCTTGTCTGTGTAAACCTTTACCTCTCCCGTTTTCTCCCCCTTCATTTGCATGCGCCAGTCGTCGAAGACCGGGCAGGGGGTGATGCGGAGGCTGTCGGGGCAGGTCTGATCGGACAGCACAACGGCGAGGGGCAAACGTTCAAAACCTTCCACCTTGAACAAGGGTTCGGTCTCCACCCATACATCGCTGCCGGGGCAGACCTCGTACATGCCAAGGGCGGCCAGCACATACCAGGCGCTCATCTGGCCGCAGTCCTCGTTGCCGCAGAGGCCGTCGGGCTTGCTGGTATAGAGTTCATTGAGTATCTTGTGTACATACTTCTCCGTCTTTTCGGGCTGGCCAAGCATGGAGTAGAGCCAGGCGGCATGGTGGCTCGGCTCGTTGCCATGGGCGTACATACCGATAAGGCCTGTCACGTCGGCCTGGTCGCGGCCGCTCATGGCGTTGTTGCCTTCAAAGAGGCTGTCGAGGAACTCGATAGCCTTGTCTTTGCCGCCAACAAGTTTCACCCAAGAGAAGAAGTCGTGCGGCACGTAGGTGCTGTACTGCCACGAGTTGGCCTCGGTGTAGTGGTTGTTCACCTCCGTGGGGTCGAAGGGCGTCACCCAGCCGCCGTTGCGCTTGGCGTGGGCAAAGCCGTTGCTGTCGATGATGTTCTGCCAGCTCTGGCTGCGTATCCAGTAGGTGCGGGCCGTGGCAGTGTCGCCAGCCATCTCGGCCATCTGGGCGATGCACCAGTCATCGTAGGCATACTCGAGGGTCTTGCTGACGCTCTCGTTGTCAATCTCGGAGCTGAGGTATCCCTGGGCAGCGTAGGCGCGGTGGGCCTCGGTGCGGTTGCTGGTGGCCACCATGGCGTCGAGCATCTGCTTCGGCGTGTAGCCAGCCAGCGTGCCGTCGGGCTCGGCCAGGTGGATATAGGCCTCGAGCATCATCGGCACAGCGTGGTAGCCTATCATGCAGTGCGTCTCGTGGCTGGCCAGCTCCCACATGGGCAGCTCGCCGCCCTGCTCATACTGCTTCATGGCGGTGTATACAAAGTCCACCGTGCGCTCCGGCTCAATCTGCGTCAGCAGGGGGTGCAGGGCGCGGTAGGTGTCCCAGAGCGAGAAGACCGTGTATATCTCGCGACCCGGGTCCACGGTGTGAATCTTGTTGTCGGTGCCACGGTAGCGGCCATCCTCGTCGCTCCACAGGTACGGCGCCGTCATGCAATGGTACAGCGCGGTGTAGAAGCAGCGCTTCTGCTCCTTCGTGCCACCCTCCACCTTCAGCTTGCCCAGGGCCTGCTCCCAGGTCTGGTCGGCAGCGCGGCGGGCACTCTCGAAGTCGCTGTGCTTGGCGGTGATGAGGTTGCCGATGGCGCCCTCGATGTCCACACCGCTGATGGCCACCTGCAGCTCCAGCCGCTTAGTGCCGTCGGGCAGGAACACAATGGCGTTGGTGGAGTCCTCATTGAAAAGCACATTGCTCAGGTCCACGTCGCCGCGGATGGCGAAGTGCAGGTGTTGGTCGGGATTCCAGGCCGAGCTCTCGCGCCAGCCCACCAGCATGCCGTCCCGCAGCATGATTTTGCCACTGAGCAGCACATCGCGGTGGCGCAGGTCGATAACGAAGGCATTGTTGTGGTCGTCGGCGTAGGTATAGGCATGGTAGGCCACACGGCGGTCGGCCGTCAGTTCCACGATGGTGTTCGTCCTGTCGAGCAGCACCTTGTAGTATCCCGCCTTGGCAGTCTCGTTCTTGTGGCTGAAATGGCTCTTGTATGCCTCTCTCCACTCTCCACTCTCCGCTCTCCACTCTCCGCTCACCGGCATCAGCAGCACATCGCCGTAGTCCTCGCAGCCCGTACCGCTGAGGTGGGTGTGGCTGAAGCCATAGATAGTGTCGTCGCTGTAGTGGTAGCCGCTGCAGCCGTCCCACCCTTCGAGACGGGTGTCCGGCGAGGGCTGTATTTGCCCGAAGGGCACAATGGCCCCCGGGAACGTGTGGCCGTGCCCGTCGGTGCCAACCATGGGGTTGACGTATGAGGTCAACGAACCTCCGCCGCAAGCGGCAAACAGCAACAATACCGATACAAGAACAATGCTTTGATTCTTCATCATAAGGTTGTATAAGACTTATAGGCCCTATAAGACTTATATGTCCTATAAGACCTATCGTTTTTTCTATTTCATCTTCAGCAGCGCCGCGGCGCCGAGGATGGCCACCTCGTTGGCTTTCAGCTCGCTCATGCGGATGGTACACGAGCCCTGGAAGATATTGAGCAGGTACTTGTCGAAGGCCTCGCGCAGGGGCTTCAGCAACGGCTCGCCCACCTGGGCGGGGCCGCCCATGAGGAAGATGGCCTCGGGAGCCGAGAAGGTAACGGCGTTGGCCATGGCCAGACCCAACTGGTCGCCCACGGTGGCCCAGGTCTTCAGGGCCACGGGGTCGCCCTGGTGCGCCAGCTCGCCGATCATCTTGCTCGTGATGTCGGGCGTCACCTCGCAACCCTTCAGCTCGCAGTAGGTCTGTACGATGCCACGGGCCGAGGTGTAGGTCTCGAGGCAACCCTCGCGCCCGCAGGTGCACTTGCGCCCGTGCTGGTAGAGAATGGCGTGGCCCAGCTCGCCGGCGGCGCCGGTGCTGCCGTGCACCAGGCGACCGTCGATGACGATGCCGCTGCCCACACCCGTGCCGAGGGTGAACATGATGAAGTGCTTCATGCCGCGCGCACCGCCATATACATACTCGCCGTAGGCCGCCGCGTTGGCGTCGTTGCTCAGCACCACAGGCACATCCTTCCACTTGTGGATCTCCTTGCCGAAGTCCAGCACACCCTTCATCGTCAGGTTGGGCGCGTTGTCCACGCATCCGGTGTAGAAGTTGCCGTTCGGGGCTCCCACGCCGATGCCTTCCAGGTGCACCGCCTGGCCGTCGATGGCGCGCTGCGCCTCCAGCATCTCGTCCACAACCTTCATCATCTCCTTGATGTAGGGTTCGAACTGCGTGTAGACGTTCGTCGGCAGGTTGCGACGCTGCACGATGTTTCCGTTTTCGGTCACCAGACCCAGGTCGGTGTTGGTGCCGCCCATGTCAACTCCAATAGAATACTTCATATCTTTTTCTGCTTATTATTATCAAATTTTAAAATGCAAAAATACACACATTTCCCGACATGGGCAAAAAAAAGTTGCCTCCTGGGCAGGAGGCAACCATAATATGCTGAATAATCAGTGTCTTAGAAACGGTAGCGGATACCGAGGGCGATGTCACCCCAGTGGAAACTGGTCTCGGGGAGGAGCCAGAAGTTGGGGCGGATGTCGAGCGACAGCTGGAAGGGGATGGCGTCGAAGTTGTATTCGATACCGGCCTGGCCGACAAGGGCGAGGGCGAACTTGGTGTCACCATTCTCGTAGCCGGATTCGTAGCTCCACATGGAGAGACGGGCACCGACACCGGCATACCAGCCGAAGCCGCTTCCGATTTCACCGGTCCACTGGTAGATACCGGCAAGGCTGATGTTGGAGTGGTGGTCATAGCTGCCCCAACCGAGGTCGGTCTCGAGACGCTGACCCATGAAGCCCCACTGGGCGGAAAGTTCGGCACCATAACCCTGACCGCCGCCAACGCGGACACCGAGGGTCTGAATCTGTGCGCTGGCCACAGTGCTCATAGCAAAAACGGCCACGATAGCAATAAATAATTTCTTCATTTTGTGTTGATTTTTAATGTGTTATTAATAAATGTTAAAAAATTTCACTTTTCATTTCAAATGCAAAAGTAATAAAAAAATTCAAATCAACAACCAAAAACAATATTTTTAACATTTTCGCCCCTTCCAAACAGTTCCCCGACAGCACCCAAACTGGGGTCGAAGAGGTACATAATAGGACATTTCTTATATTGTTCTTATATTGTTCTTATATACTTCTCATATACTTCTTATATAGATGATATAAGAACTATATGAGAAGTATATAGGAACGATATAAGAAGGGCCGAATCATGTATCAGTTATGAGTGATGAGTTATGAGTTAAGAGTTAATGTAGAGGCGCAGTGTGCTACGTCTCTACGATTGGGGCGGATGGTCGGCATGGGGTGGGGAATAAAAAATTTTGCCATGTCGGAGAAAAGTGGTATTTTTGCATTTTGTTATTACTAATGATATGACTACTTTATTAGCTATAGAATCGAGTTGCGACGACACGTCGGCGGCAGTGCTGCGCGACGATGTGTTGTTGAGCAATGTCATTGCAAGTCAGAAAGTTCACGAGCAATACGGCGGTGTGGTGCCCGAGCTGGCGAGCCGCGCGCACGAACAGAATATCATCCCCGTGGTGGACGGCGCCATCCGCGAGGCGGGCATCCGCAAGGAGGAAATCGACGCCGTGGCCTTCACCCGCGGGCCGGGACTGATGGGGAGCCTGATGGTGGGCGTGAGCTTCGCCAAGAGCTTCGCCCAGGCCCTTGGCAAACCTATCATCGAGGTGAACCACCTGCAGGCGCATGTGCTCAGCCACTTCATCCAAGCCTCACCCCAACCCCTCTCCCAAGGAGAGGGGCAGAGCCTCCAACAGCCTGCGCAAGCCTCCCCTCTCCCCGGGAGAGGGGCTGGGGTGAGGCCGACTTTCCCATTCATCTGCCTGCTCGTCAGCGGCGGACACACGCAGATACTGCTGCTGCACAGCCACTTCGACATGGAGATACTGGGTCAGACCATCGACGACGCCGCCGGCGAGGCCATCGACAAGGCGGCCAAAATCATGGACCTCGGCTACCCCGGCGGCCCCATCATCGACCGCCTGGCCAAGGAGGGCAATGCCGACGCCTTCCACTTTGCCACGCCCCAGATTGCGGGCTACGACTACTCCTTCTCCGGCATCAAGACGTCGTTCCTTTATTTCCTGCGCGACCGCCTGAAGGAGGACCCCGACTTCATCGAGAAACACAAGGCCGACCTCTGCGCTTCCATCCAGAAGACCATCGTGGACTTCCTGCTGAAGAAGGTCGAGAAAGCGGCCCTGAAATACAATGTGCGCCAGGTGGCCATCGCCGGAGGCGTCAGCGCCAACAGCCGCCTGCGCAGCGAGTTGCAGCGCATCTGCGACAAGCACCGCTGGCAGGCCTTCATACCGCCGTTCAAGTTCTGCACCGACAACGCCGCCATGGTGGGCATTGCCGGATATTTCAAGTACCTGAAAGGCGAATTCGCCGACATCAGCCTGCCGCCATACACACGATAAATTGAAAATTGAAAATTGAAAATTGAAACTATCGGGGTTCATTAGTTGAAAATTGAAACTATCGGGGTTCATAAAAGGATTGGTTAAGTTGACGTTATGCGTCAGCCTCCTTTTCATTTTTCAATTTTCAATTTTCAATTCCGCCAAGGCTCAGGACATCCACTTCTCGATGCTGGACCTGGACCCGCTGCTGTTCAATCCGGCCTATAGCGGGTTCTTCGACGGCGTGGGACGCTTCGGCATCATCTACCGCAACCAGTGGGCCTCCGTCACCACCCCCTTCCAGACCATCAGCGCCACCGCCGAGTTGAGCCTGACGCGCAGCAAGCGCAACCACAACGGCCTCAGCATCGGAGCCTGGGTGAGCAACGACCGTGCCGGCGAGCTGAACTACGGCTCCACGTCGGCCAGCGCCATCCTCTCCTTCTTCCAGGCCCTGGGCGACGGCGAGCACCTCGTCTCCCTCGGCATCGAAGGCGGCGTGGGGCAGGTGGGCTTCAATGTGGAGGACATCGACCTGGCCGACGGCACCGAGACCTTTGTGCGCGAGAAGGCCCTCTACCCCACCCTCGGAGCGGGCGCGGCGTGGTTCTGGCAGATACACGACGAGCTCTACGCCAAAGCCGGCCTCTCGGTGCGCAACATCAACGAGCCCGACATCTCCTACCTGGGCCTGAGCGACACCCGCCTCAGCCGCCGCTGGAACGCCTATGCGCGTGCCGAATGGCGCTTCCATCCGCAGTGGAGCGTGCTGCCCGTGGTGGGATTCCAGATGCAAAAAGAATTCTCCGAGCTGGTCTACGGCGCCGACCTGAAGTGGTACTTCAACGAGCGCCCCCGCAACTACCTCGCCTTCAGCGCCGGACTGCTGGGACGACACGGCGACGCGCTGTCGGTGAACCTGGCGGTGGAATGGACGTCGTGGATCTTCGGCCTGAGCTACGACGCCAACCTCTCCACCCTCGCCGAAGCCAGCCACACGCTGGGAGCCTTCGAGCTGGGAGTCATCTATAAGATAGGCAAGAAGGAAACCGTCCACCGCGGCGCCCTGCCCTGCCCGATTATTTAAATTGAAAATTGAAAGTTGAAAATTGAAATTATCAGGGTTCATAAAACGAATGGTTAGGTTGACGTTCTGCGTCAGCCTCCTTTTCAATTTTCAATTTTCAAATTCGGCCTGGGGCCAGTACCGCGTGGTGCACCTGGAGAAACCGTTCAACACCCCCGGCAGCGAGACCGGCGCCCTGCGCGTGGGCGACACGGTGATGGTCTACTCGTCGATGCCGCCCAAAGTGAAGACCAACAGCCACTTCGACATGGGCGGCGGCGTGATGCAGGTCTACCAGGCCCGCATAGCCAAGAGCGGCAAGGTGTCGCGCCCCAAGCTCGACCGCTGGGGTCTCAACAGCCGCCGCGACCACACGGGCAACATAGCCCTCGACCCCCTCAGCCAGGACCTCTACTTCACCCGTGGCGACGTGGAGACCCTCGACTGCGAGATATACTTCGCCAAGAAGAAGAAACGCCGTGGCTGGGAGAAGCCCGTCAGGCTCAAAGGGCCGGTGAACATGGAAGGGTACACCTCGACGCAGCCCGCCGTGGGCCGCTTGGAGGACAGCACGGTCATCCTCTACTTCGTCAGCAACCGTCCGGGAGGCCTGGGCGGCAACGACATCTGGTACACCATCGTCAAGAACGGCAAGAGCGGCGAGTGCGTCAACCTGGGGCCGATGGTCAACTCCGCTGCCGACGAGCTGACGCCCTTCTACGACCAGCGCAACGGGGTGCTCTACTTCAGCAGCGACCGCGAAGGGGGTAAGGGTGGCCACGACATCTACTGCGCCCAGGGGCAGCGCAACACCTGGCAGAAGGCCGAAGCCGTATGCCACTGCCTCAACAGCGAACAGAACGACCTCTACTTCAACATCACGGACTACGACAGCCTCAGCGGGCGTCCCGTGGGCGGATACCTGGCCTCCAACCGCAGCGACAGCTATTTCCTCACCGACTCCACCTGCTGCAACGACCTCTACCGTTGGGACATAGACTCGGGCTTCGTGGTCGAGGTGCCGGTGGTGGACACCGTGGTGGAGAACATCGACACCATCCAGCAGCGCGTGCTGAGGTTCATGTTCCCCCTGTTCCTCTACTTCCACAACGACGACCCCGACCCGCAGAGCCGCGAGGTGGTCACCGAGACCTCCTACCCCGACTGCCAGCGACGCTATGCCGCGCTGCGCAACGAATACATAGGCCGCCAGCAGAACGCCGACGACTCGGCCATGATGGCCCTCTTCTTCGACACCTGTGTGGTAGGCAATTTCAACCGCACAGAGGAGCTGCTGGAGTACGTGGAGAGCCTTCTGGACGCCGGCCACAGCATCACCATCACCATCGCCGGCTACGCCAGCCCGCTGGCCCGCAGCGACTACAACCTCAACCTCTCGCGCCGCCGCATAGGCAGTTTTATTAATATGATACGCACATGGCGCGGGGGAGTTTTCGAGGATGCCCTCACCGAGGGCCGCCTCTTCATCGAGCAGAAACCCCACGGCGCTGTGGAGCCCACCACCGAGAGCACCTCGCAGGACCCCGTCTACGGTCTGCCTGCCGCATTGGCCCGCCGCATCGAGATTATCGGTTGCCGGATAAAATAAAAAAACTTTTTTTCACTTTTTTTGTAAGATTTCAGCACTTCTTGCGTCAATAGGGCAAACAACGGATAATAAAACATGGCACAAGAAGCACTCCTCGACACCCTGCTGGCCCTCCAGCCCGCCCTGCAGCTCACCGCTGAGAAGCTGCTGCGCTCGGAGGCCGACGCCGAGGACACCGTGCAGGAAACCGTCATCGACCTCTGGCAGCGCCGCAACGAGCTGGAGCATGTGCGCGACCTCCGCGCCTACGCCATGCAGAGCCTCAAGAACCGCTGCATCTCCTTCCTCCGCAAGAGCCACGACATTGCCACCGACCGCATCGAACTCCTCGACGCCGTCGACAACGACGCCATCCGCGAGGAGGTGGCCCTCACCGAGGAACGCGCCGCACGGCTGGACACCATGATGGCCCAGCTGCCGGAGCACCAGCGCGAGGCGGTGACAATGCGATACATCGAGGGCGTCAGCCACGAGGAGATGCAACGCCGCCTGGGCATGAGCAGCACCAACGTCTACGCCACCCTCTCGCGCGCCATGAGCACACTGAAATCAATGATTAAATAAACAAGGATATGGAAAACAAGGAACTTCAAGAACTCTTCGCCGCCAAGCGCACCACCGAGGCCAACCGCCGCCGCCAGGCGGAGCTGCGCCAGCAGCTCGAGGCCACGGCAGCCCCCACCGCTCAGGGCAAGACCCGCCGCCTGTGGCCCGTATGGGCAGCGGGAATAGCCGCCAGCATAGCCCTGGTGCTGCTGACAGTGCCCAGCCTTTTCCGCAGAGCAGGCGAGCAGCCGGTGCTGATGGCAGAGGCCGGAGAGGCAATAGAAGCGATAGATACGATAGAGGCGATAGAAACTATAGAAAATATAGAAAATATAGAAAATATAAACACGAAACCCGCCAAAACTTTCCATTCCACCGCTGCAGTCCTTGCCGCCGCCGAGGAAGCACCCCTGCCCGAGCCAGAGACCAAAGGAACTGAAGCCGTCGAGGAGCCGGCGATAGCCACCATCGAAGTCCCCGCCATCGAACTGGCCGACAACGCCACTCCCGAGCCGCCGGCCTCCAACGCCCCACGCATCCACCGCCGCACCAGCACAAGCATGGTCAACAGCAGCAACATCGAGACCATCCAGCCCATGCCCAGCGACTTCCAGAACTTCCTGGCCAACGCCTTCGGCACCGAGACCGACACCCCGTTCAACCTGACAACCTTCAATCTTTAATACAAACCGTTTAAAACACAGCATATCATGAAACGCATAGCATCCATTCTCGGCGACATTGTCAAAGTGTCCCTCCTGCTCGCCATCGTCAGCATCGGCATCATTGCCGAAGTCAAAGCCCAACCCGTTCAGCCGCAGGACCTCTACCAGATAGAGCAGACGTTCGACCACGACTTCAAGGTCCGCAAAGTGATAGTCAATCCCGGCTGGGACGTCCGCCTCATCCAGAGTTCCGAGGGCACCCCCACCCGGCTGGTGGTGACCACCCCGTGCGCCGAATTCTTCGAAGAGGGCATGGAACCCACACTGATGGAGGCGCAGAAACGCAAACGGAGCGAATACGGCTGGTACGAATTGAAAGCCAACCAGTGGATGCCGCGCACCACGGTGGTGGAACTCTTCACCTCGCAGCCCCTGGAACGCATAGAGCTCAAGCCGGGTGCCCGCCTCACCATCCAGCGCTTCGACTTCGACTCCACCCACCTCGACATCGACGTCGACAGCGGCGCCGTCCTCATCGTCGACACCCTCAGCAACCCCGGTTCCACCATCATCGATGTCGACCAAGGCACCGTCGACCTGCGCCGCGTCCGTGGCCGTGTCCTCAACATCTGGAACTACGGCAACAGCCGCATCACCGAGGGCGACATCCAGACCACCATCCCCCACCGGAACGAGCCTGCCAAGGAGTTCAAGTTGCACTACATCAGTCTCAACTTCGGCTTTGACATAAACCACCCCATGTTGAACGACAGCCGCTACGGCTCGCCCTACAACACCAACTTTGGCCTCACCGGCCACATTCGGATGACCTCCAACGATATGGCCATCAACCGCCTTATGAGCTGGAACTTCGGTCTCAACGTCAGCTACAGCATTCTGCAACTCGACAACGCGGTGAAGGTCGACGGCAGCAGCTTGGTGCTCGACCCCAGCTATGGTGCCACACCGCCGCGCCAGAGCCTGTACTGGTGGTCTGTCGGCTTGCCCGTCACCCTGAAGTTCGGCTTCGGCAAATGGGGAAACCCCTACCTTGGAGCCCCCTTTCGCGGCCTCTATGCCACCCTCACCCCAACGCTCAACTTCAAACCCCGCCTCGTGACCAAAAGCCTCGACGAGGACAGCCACTGGAACACCGACCGCGAGCGGGTCGACATCCTCAGCCGCTTCAATATCCGCGCAGCCATAGGCCTCAACTGCAACATAGGAGGTCTGGACAAAGTGGAGTTCTACATCGACCTCCTGCCCTCCTTCCGCTCCTCGGCCGAAGCGCCACAGACACGCATGTTCGGACTCGGAATCGTCTTCTGAACAACCCTCCACGACGCAAAAAACGGGCATCTTTTTTACGAGATGCCCATTTTTTTTGTAAGATTTTACGCCTTTTTACGTTATATAGTTGTAAACAAACCGCCCGCCCATGACCCAACGCCGATTTCTCGACACCCTCCTGCCCCTGCAGCCCACCATGCGCATGGTGGCCGAGCGGCTGCTGGGCGACAAGGAGGAGGCCGCGGACGCCGTGCAGGAGACCTACGCACGCCTGTGGGAGCAACGCCGCAAGCTGGCACGCCATGTGGCACCCGAAGCCTTCGCCGTGCAGACCCTGAAGAACCACTGCATCGACCTGCTCCGCCAGCGGCACCCCACCGAACCGCTGGACAGCCTGGCCGAGACGAGCGACGACGACGCCCGCCGCGAGGCCGAGCTGCTGGAGGAACGCGCCGCCACGCTGGACCGCCTCATGGAGCGCCTGCCCGAGGTGCAGCGCAGGGCCATCCACCTGAAATACATCCAACAACTGAGCCACGAAGAGATGCAGCGGGAGCTGAACATGAGCAGTGCCAACGTCTACACCACCCTCTCGCGCGCCATAAGCACACTAAAAAAACTAAACACTAAACACTAAAAACTAAAAACTGATTCCCCATGGAAGATAAAGAATTGCAACAACTGTTCGACGCCAAACGCTGGCAGGAGGAGAACCAACGCCAGCAGAAGGCCATCGCCGCCGCCACCACAGGCCACCGCCGCTGGCTGGGCTGGACCATCGCCGCCGCCGTGATGATTGGCCTGCTGGGGCTGACACCTTTGCTTCGCAGCGAAGAGAAGGAGCCGGTGCTTGTGGCAGAGGCCGGGGAGGTTATAGAAGCGATAGATACAATAGAGGCGATAGAAACGATAGAAACGATAGAAGCTATTGAAAATAGAGGAACTATAGAAAATATAAAACCTATAGGAACTATAGATACTATAGGAACTATAGATACTATAAAGATTATAGAAACTATAGAGCCTATCCCCCCTGCCCCTGCCGCCCCCCGCATCCATCGCCGCCGCAGCACCCTCCTGGCCGAAACGGCACGGCAGCCGGAACGCCCGAAGGTGTCGCCCCTCATTGCACACTACCTCGACATTCCCGACAGCGTCAACTTCACCTCCAACATCGTCATTCCCCTAAAAAAATAGCGCCATGAAAAAGACCCTCTTTTCCACAATCCTGTTCTTCATTTTTCAATTCTCATTTTTCAATTTTGCAAGTGCCCAGGACGACCTCTACGTCATCGAGCAGGCCTTCCCCGTGGCCATACGCCAACTGACAGTGGTCGAGGGCTGGACCCTCCGCCTCGTCCACACCCCCGGCGAGGACTCGACGCGCGTCGCCGTGGTCACCCCCTGCCCCTACTACTTCGCCGAGGGCAAGGAACCCACCGTCGTCGCTCTCGAGGGCGACAAACTCCACATCCTCACCAACCGCACCATGCCTCCCGGCACAACGGTCGAAGTGCGCTACCCCGAACCGCTGGAAGTCGTCATGGCCACGGGCCACGTGCACCTGGACACCCTCCACATGCAGCTGCGCAGCCAGGGCCCCCGCGCCGCCGCGGTCATGGTGGCCGGACGCAACTCCCGGCTGGAAATCGACTACCTTGAAGCCGACGGCGACCTCGGCGTGGAATGCCGCGACGAGGGCTCCTGGATGGAGATAGGCACCCTGCGCTGCCGCCAGTTCTTCGTCGACGAACGCCATCGGGAACGGGTCAAGGTGCAACGCCTGCAGGCCGACAGCCTGGCGGTGGTGCCTCATCATTGGTGGAACGACATCAACTGGTACCTCAACACCGTCATCATCGACGGTAAGATCGGCGTTGCCGGATTGATGAGCAGCGAAAGCACGCCCTACTCCACCTCCATGATGGCATCATTCAACATATTGGGGCGCTGGCTCGAAATACCCATGCCCAACCGCTGGCGCTTCGAAGCCCAATTCGGCATAGGGTTCAATTTCCAAAAGTTGTCCTACGACGTGTTGTTCGACGACGACCGCCTCGTCTTCAACCCCAACAACACCGTCGACCACCCGATAACCTTCATCGGTCAAACATATCTCGCCCTGCCTCTCAAACTGCAGTACCGTCCAAAGAACAGAAAGGTCCGAGTATTCTCCAACCACCTCGACCTTCACCTCACACCAATGCTCAGCTTCGCCGATCAAATAGATAGATTCAGCAGCGGCACAAATTATTCTAAAAAGGCCAACCTACACAGCCGTTTCCAACTGCGCCTGGGATTGAGCAACACCTGTCTGGCCTCCGTTAGGGGCGACGTCGTCTCCGGCGGCATCACATGGGAGGTCTTCGTCGACCTCCTGCCCACCTACCGTCCCTCCGCCGGCGCAAAAGGGCTGCACCAGATAGGCTTCGCCCTCCACTTCTGACCCCACCATCTACCTGCCAACACCCTACCATCTCCCACCATGGTAGGAGTTGGGTGGGAGTTGGTAGGGAGTTGGTAGGGAGTTGGTAGGGAGATGATACTGATTATGTGCCTGTTACAGACACCGAAAATATTCACTAAACGCAGAAACGGCACTCAACCAATGGGTTAAGTGCCGTTTTATGCTTGTAACGCGTTGATTCCCAATCCGGGTTCCGAAGGCGTTATTTGGAGCCGAAATGGGATTTCAGGGCGTCGATTTTTTTCTGTTTGCGACGGTCCCAAATCTGGGTGATGAGCTTTTTGGTGGAGAGGGGGAAGTCGGACTTCATCATCCAGTCGTAGTAAGAAGGTTCCTGCTCGAAGATCTGCTCGACCGTTTTGCCCTTGTGCTTGCCGAAGTTGAACACCTCGCGGTGCTGGGCGTCGTAGCCGATGTGGCCCACGAGGTCGGCCCACTGGCTGTTGGCGGTGAAGCGGCTGAGGGCGGCGATATCGTTGACGACAGGCTGGGAGACGTGGCCGGAGCGGTCCTTGTAGTCGACGCCCTGGTAGCGATCCAGCTGGGCTTTGAGCACCTCGTAGGTGGCGATGGTGTCGGCGGCGGCGGAATGGGCGTTCTCGAGGTCCTTCTGGCAGTAGAACTTGTAGGCAGCGATGAGGGTGCGCTGTTCCATTTGGTGGAAAATGTTCTGCACATCGACCAGACGGCGGCAGGAAAGGTCGAAGTCGAAGCCGGCACGGAGGAACTCCTCGACGAGCAGGGGAACATCGAATTTGTTGCTGTTGTAGCCCGCGAGGTCGGCGTCGCCGATGTACTCCATCAGGCTGGGGGCCAGTTCCTTGAAGGTGGGTTTATCTTTGACATCGTCGTCGGTGATGCCGTGGACGGCAGTGGTCTGCTCGGGGATGTGGACGGTGTTGCCGTTGGCATCGACAGGGCGCACGCGCTCCACGCGGGTGTCGGTGCTGTTGTCGGGCATCACCTTGTGGAGGCAGATTTCGACGATATGGTCGGAGCCTACCTGCACACCGGTGGTTTCGAGGTCGAAGAAGATGATGGGTTTGGTAAGGTTGAGTTCCATAGTTGTTTTGGGGTTTCTTTTTTAGTTTAGAGATGATTATAGTGACTATAGTTACTATAAGATACTATATATATTATAGGTTCATGATTGTTTTTCTGATGGCCACGAGGTGCTCGAGCAGGGGCTCGGCGAGGTCGAGGCGGAGCATGTTGGCGCCGTCGCTCTTGGCGCGGCTGGGGTCGGGATGGGTTTCCATGAAGATGCCGTCGGCCCCCACGGCGATGGCGGCGCGGCCCATGGTCTCAATCATGTCGGGGCGTCCGCCGGTGACGCCAGCGCTCTGGTTGGGTTGCTGCAGCGAGTGGGTGATGTCCACCACCACCGGCACACGGTTCTGCTGCATGGTGGGCACGCCGCGGAAGTCGACCACCAGGTCCTGGTAGCCGAAGGTGGTGCCGCGCTCGGTGAGCATGAAGTTCTCGCAGCCGAAGGCGCGCATCTTGTCGGAGACCTGCTTCATGGCCTCGGGAGAGAGGAACTGGCCCTTCTTGACGTTGACGCAGCGGCCCGTACGGGCGGCGGCATGCAGGAGGTCGGTCTGGCGGCAGAGGAAAGCGGGAATCTGCAGCACGTCGACATACTCGGCAGCCATTGCGGCCTCGGCTTCGCTGTGGATGTCGGTCACCACGGGGACATTGTAGCGCTCGCGGATGGTGCGCAGGATTTCGAGGCCCTCGCGGTCGCCGATGCCAGTGAAGGAGCTGACGCTGGAGCGGTTGGCCTTGCGGTAGCTGGCTTTGAAGGCGAAGGGGATCTGCAGTCGCGAGGTGATGGCCAGGAGGCGTTCGCACACCTGGAAGGGGTTTTCGTGGTCCTCTATCACACAAGGACCGGCAATTAGGAAGAAATTGCCGGTCGCTTGATGGGTTAATAATGGTAAGTCTGGATACATAAATATGTATTAATAAGACATCTCTTCGTTGGCGTAGGGGTCGGACGACTCGTCGTCGGACTGCTCGTGGCGACGCTCGGACGAACGCTGAAGCGAGATGATGAGGGCACCGAGCATACGGGTGAGCTCCATGAGATACTCGCGCGACTGGTTGTGCTGCTCATCGTTCATGAGGCCCAGGTTGTGTGCCACCTCAGTGTAGACAACGCATTCGCGGATGGCGGTCTTGGCGATCTTCAGGTAGTGGTCGAACTGGCTCTTGCTGCGGCTGGAACCCTCGGCGATATTGAGGGCGATGTCGTAGGCGGAGTGGCAGAACGAGGCAGTGAGGTTCTTTTCGCTTTCGGTACGGGGAGCTCCCACCTGGGTGGACACCCATGTGGCGTAGTCAGTGGCCTTGGCGTAGACGCGCAAATCCTCGAAACGGAAAAAGCTGACGGTTCTTTCTTCTTGTTGCTCCATAATGCTTGTAATTTAGGTTTAATGAAAAATGTTAAATATCTATACTCAAACTATTTCTGCAAAATATTTCATGAACTGGGTACGCATAGCCACGGAGGCCTTGTCGTTGGGCTGCACAGCCAGTTTGCCGCGGAACTGGCTCAGGCTGTTGTAGCCCTTTTTCTCCATCCAGGCGTTGAGGCCCTGGTTGAGCTGGGCGATGGTGCCGATGCCGTTCTTGTAGAGGCTGCTGACCACCTGGACGGTGGTGGCGCCGGCGAGGAGCATCTTCACCACATCGTCGGCGGTGTAGACACCCGTCGAGGCGGAGATGTCGCAACGCATCTTCTTGCTCAGGATGGCCACCCAACGGAGGGTGTTGTAGAGGTCCTCGGGGTTGGAGAGATAGGAGGCGTTCTGGAGAGTCTCTTTCTCAATGTCGATGTCCACCTGGACACTTTTGTTGAACATCGTCACGCCCTGGATTCCCATCCAGCTGAGCTGCTGCATCTGCTTGGCCATGTCGGTGAAATAGGTGCCCACCTTGATGCTCACGGGGATGCTGATGGACTTGCGCAGGGTGTTGATAATCTGCGAGAAGGTACGCTCGACATCGTCGGCGGAGAGGGAGGTCTCGTAGGGCAGGATGGCCATGTTGAGCTCCAGAGCATCGCAGCCGGCCTCCTGGAACTTGATGGCATAGGTGAGCCAGTTCTCGTAGGAGAAGCAGTTGATGCTGCCGATGACGGGGATGGTGAGACGCTTCTTGGCGTCGCGGATCATCTGGAAATGTTTGCTCAGCGAGTCGTCGGCCACATGGGCGGCGATATACTCGTAGCTGTCGCCGTAGTTGTCGGTGGGAGCCACAACGTGGGTGTTGCGCTTGATATCGTATATAATCTGTTCCTCAAAGACCGATTTGAGGACAACGGCGCCGGCGCCGGCCTTCTCCATTTCAACCATCTTGTCGACATCGGCGGTCAGTCCGCAACTACCGACAATGATAGGGCTCTTCAGGTCCAATCCGAGGTATTTTGTGCTAGTGTCCATAGTATATTACTCTATTTATTTTCTATTAAAAATACTTTATTTCTATCCATTCACTCTCACAAATTTCAACTTGCAAAGATATGTAAAATATATTTACAAAAAAAATTTTTTTTCACTTTTTTTAACTAAACAAACACAACTACCTGAATATCAAATCATATTTTTTACATCTTTTTTAAACCCACAGGCATTTGGGAACGCAACTTTCAACTTTCCTTCTTCAATTCATAAAAAATTTGTACTTTTGCATTCCGAATTTCACGAAAAAGAAACATAAAAAAGTAACACATAATGGAAAAGCAATTAGAAGAAAAAAACACCGAGATGGGTAATGTCATTACCCGCACCGAGGAATTCATCCAGAAGAACCAGAAGAAGATTATCATCATCATCTGCGCCATCATTGCCGTGGCCCTGATTATCTTCTGCTACTTCAAATTCTACAAGCAGCCCCGCGAGGCCAAGGCTGCCGCCGCCATCTTCTATGCCGAGAACTATTTCGACGCCGGCGACTACCAGCAGGCCCTCGAAGGCGACGGCCAGAACCCCGGCTTCCTCGCTGTCATCGACAACTACGGCTCCACCAAGAGCGGCAAGCTTGCCAAGCTCTACGCCGGCATCTCCAGCCTCCGCCTGGGCAAATTCGACGAGGCCGCCAAGCTGCTCAACTCCTACTCCGGCAAAGACCTCTACACCGAACCCATCGCCCTCATGACCGAGGCCGACGCCATGGCCGAGAAGGGTGACCTCGACGGCGCCGCCAAGCTCTACATCAAAGCCGCCCAGACCAACGAGAACGAGCTCACCTCCCCCTCCGCCCTCGTCAAAGCCGGTCTCTGCTACCTCGGTGTCGACAACGCCAAAGCCCTCGACCTCTTCAAGCAGGTGAAGACCCAGTATCCCACCAGCACCGAATACACCGAAGTGGACAAATACATCGGCCTGGCCGAAGCCAAATAAACAAAACGGCACAAACAAAAAGAGAGGCTTCCCGATCGGGAAGCCTCTTTTTTTGTTTACGGCAATGTCCGTCACATCTCGTCGACAGGAATGACCAAGTCGAACTTCTCGCCCGAAGGCTTGCCCACATAGCGGAACCCCAGGGCCTTGCCCTCCCGCTTGCACATGGCCACGAAGGCAGCAGCCGAGGGATTGGCAATCTGCTCTTTAGCAATCTTACGATTGCCTTCGGCGTTGAGGGCGATAACATCGACAGAGGAATACTGCTCGTCAATCTCGTAGACGTAGAACACCGTGTCGGCCACTACTTCAACGCGAGCAAGAGTTATATACTCGTTAATCTTTGCTGGATAAATGGTATTCATCATGTCGATGGTTTCCTGGAAATTGCTCTTCGGGGTGGACGAGGGAGCGCTGTTGAGGGCGTTGCGCACCTCGTCGAGAGTCAAATTCACCAGAACAGTCATCTTCGACTGGCGACCATGGAAGGCATAGGTCAAGCCTAAATCATTTTCTTCCATTATTTCAGCCAATTCGAGAATACCCTCATTGGTATTTCCCTTTAGGTTGTTGAGCATCGACTGCTTCAGCACCTTCGGGTCCATCATACTGATGGTGAGTCCCTGGGAGTCGTCGTCGAATTCCAAGGTAAATACCAGCGAGGAATGGTCATAGCCCAACGAGGTCATCGTCATGCCGTTGCCGGCATCACTGGGCAGATAGGCGTGGTTGATTACATCAATCAACTGCTGCACTTCGGCAGGCGCCTGCGCCATCACAGCCGCGGGCGCTGTAGCCAACAGGACTGCAAGTATCAAAGAGTTGATCTTCATAAGCTTGAGGAATTGGCATTATCCAACACCTTCTCCAGCTCGGCCACCATGTTCTCGGCGCCGGCGAAGATCTCGCTTATGCGGCTGGCTGCCATATAGGCGGGGGTGGTGAGGACACGGTGCACGGAATCGACGCATACGTCGGTGGGGCCGCAGGCCTGCACACGGCAGCCGAAACCCTTGGCCACCTGCGAAGCCTGGTTGTCGTCGGGGCCGAGGGTGAGCTCCACCTCGTAGCGGCCCAGCACCTTGGCCAGCACCATGGGGGCTATGCACATGGCCACCACGGGCTTGTGGGCGCGGTAGGTTTCGAGGATGGCGTCCTGCACACTGTCCATGACCTCCATGCGGGGGCCGTCGAAGGCGAAGGTGCTCAGGTTGCGCGCGGCACCCATGCCGCCGGGCAAAGCCAGGGCGTCGTAGTCGGCAGGGCGGTACTCCTCCAACGGCAACAGGTTGCCGCGGGCTATGCGGGCGCTCTCCACGAAGATGTCGCGCTGCTCCATGTCGAGCACGGTACCCTCTTCCTCTTCGTCCTGCACGTCGATGTGGGGCACCACCTCGAACAGCCCCTCGGGGGCGAAGCATTGGTACTGCCATCCGCGGCGGTCGATGGCCAGCAAAAGGCTGAGGCTCTCCTGCAGCTCGCTGCCGTCGCGGTTGCCGCAACCGCTGAGAATAACTGCTATCTTTTTCATAATGATATAAATATAGTGCCTATAGAAACTATAGTAACTATAGCTGCTACAGGCACTATGTGAAACATTTTATTTGTTGAAGGCGTCCACGCTATCCTTGATGAGCTGGAAGGTGGCCTCGATGTCGTTGTCCAGACCCATGGAGAAGCGGATAAGGCCTTCGCTCATACCCATTTCCTTCTGGATTTCCTCGGGCACCTCGCTGGAGGTCGACTTGCCGCTGTTGCTGAAGAGGGTCTTGAAGTAGCCCAGGCTGACGGCCAGGTAGCCGACACCCTTCTGCTGCATGAGCTCCATAATCTTGCTGGCGCGCTCGGCAGTGCCCATGTCGATGCTGATCATGCCACCGAAGCCGTAGCCCTCGTTCATCATGCTGCAGAACAGCTGATAGTCGGGATGCTCGGGCAGGCCGGGGTAGTTGTACTTGAATCCCACCTCTTTGAAGCGCTTGGCCAGGTACATGGCGTTCTCGCCGTGCTTCTTCATGCGGATGTGCAGGGTGTGGAGGTTCTTGTTGATGGAGGCGCTGCGCATGGGATCCAGCACGGGGCCGAGGAGCATACAGGTGCCGTTGTTCACATCAATCAGGCTGTTGATATACTCGGCGCTGCCGCAGATGGCACCGGCCACGCAGTCGTTCGTACCGTTGATGTACTTGGTCATCGAGTAGACGGTGACGTCGGCACCCAGACGGCAGGGGCTGAAGATCATGGGGGTGAAGGTGTTGTCGACGATGAGCTTGGCACCGGCGGCATGAGCCATCTTGCTCAGCTCGGGCACGTTGGCAATGCGGAGCAGAGGGTTGTTCATGGTCTCGGTGTAGACAACCTTGGTGTTGGGATGCTCGTCGAGGGCTTTCTTCACAGCCTTGAGGTCCTGCATGTTGACGAAGGTGCAGCCAACATTGAACTTCTTGATATAGTTGGCCATGAAGGCGAAGGTGCCACCGTAGGTGGTCATGGAGGCAACGATGTGGTCGCCGGCTTTCACCTCGTGCAGCAGAGCGCAGGTGATGGCGGCAAGACCGGAACCGGTCACCCAGGCAGCCTCGGTGCCTTCCATGGCGGCAAGGCGCTGGCAGAGAGCGAGGTTCGAGGGATTCCAATGGCGGCTGTAGAGGAAGTAGCCCTCGGTTTCGCCGTGGAAGGTCTCGGTCATGAGGTGGGCCTCAGGGAAGGTGAAGGTGGCGCTGTCGCAGATTGCGGGGTTCACACCACGGTTGGCATCGCGGCCATCAATACGCTGAATAGCGGTTGCGGGATCGAATTTGTTCATTGTTATTTACGTTTTTATTATATGTTAGTTTTCTTTATTGAAAGTGCAAAAATACAAATTTTGGTTGAAACGGCAAAATTTTTTTATCCACAGCCCGACAACCATACCACGTTCGACAACGGTCAAACTTTCATAACAAACGTTAAAAAAGCCGATTCTCATCATTTCAACAACCTACCAAATCCTACCGTGGTGGGAGTTGGTAGGGAGTTGGTAGGGAGTTGGTAGGGGGTTAAATGGGAGTTTGCACCTGTCGAACACGAGGCAAATATTTATTTTTTTGCTTGCGGATGGAAAAAGTTTCGTATCTTTGCATTTTGAATTGATACCATAATATTAAAGCAAAAAACAACAAAAAGATATGAAACGTGGCATTTTATCTCTCGTCCTGGCACTGCTGGCCGGAGGGTTCCTCCAGGCCCAAACGCTTGCCTACGAAAGTGCTCTGCAGGCCTACGGCTACAAGAACGACAACGGCACCTGGAAGATAGCGCCCCGCTACCAGCGGGCTGGCGAGTTCGAGGGCGGCGCCCGCAAATGGGCCCCCGTGAAGCTCGACGGCCGTTGGGGATGCATCGACGTGGACGGCAACATGATCTGCCGCAACCTCTTCGCCAACAAGGAGATTGCCCGCGAGGCCGGCCACGAGTGGGAAATCATGAGCGAACCCGGCAAGTGGGTCTACCCCGCCCGCAACCAGGCCGACGGCCGCTGGGGCTTCGTCGACTACTACGGCCGCTGGAAATACCAGCCCATTTACGAGGCCGCCAACCCCCACCAGGGCAAGGACCCCAAGAGCTACGCCACCGTGAAGAAGGAAGGCCGCTGGGGCTGCATCGACGGCCGCGGCATACTGGTCATCAACAACATCTTCCTCAGCGCCGAGCAGGCCGAAGAGGCTGGCGCTCAATGGGCTGTGGGCCGAAACTACTACAAGTGGCGCGTTCCCGTGACGCACCCCACCACGGGCCTCTGGGGCTTCGTGGACTACCTGGGACGCTGGGCCGTGCAGCCGCTGTACACCGACCGCGTGCCCTTCGGCGACGACAACTGCTACGAGTTCACACAGGTGAAACAGGAAGGCCGCTGGGGCAACATCAACCGTAACGGCGAGGTCGTCTCCACCATGATTTTCTTCACCAAGGAGGACGCCGCCTACGCCCTGCGCCAGTACGAGCATGGCCGCACCCTCGAGGGATGGCGCCTCCCGGTGACCAACCCCAAGGACGGCAAGTGGGGATGGGTCGACTGGAGCGGCGAATGGCGCATACAGCCCATCTTCGAGGACGCTTCGCACTTCGCCAACGACACCGGCCTCTTCGCCACCGCCAAGTTCGACGGCTACTGGATGGCCATCAGCGACACCGGCGAATACCTCTCGCGCAACGTCTTCACCCTCTCGTCCGAAGCATGGCTCGCCGGCGACCAGTGGGACCGCGGCGAGGAACTCGGCCACTGGCTCTATCCCATCATGGACCCCGGCACCATGGCCTGGGGCTATGTCGACTACCGCGGCGAGTGGGTCATCCCGCCCACCCTCGAGGACGCCAAACTCTTCACCTTCGTATGGAACGACCGCGTGGCACCGGCCAAGATGGACGGCAAATGGGGCTGCGTGGACCACACCGGCCAGTTCGTCGTCAAAAACCAGTACAACACCTCCGCCGAAGCAGCCATGGCCGGCCGACGCTGGGCCGAAGGCAAGAAGTTCTGAGAAGTTGTAGAGTCATAGAGTTGTAGAGTCGTAGAGACGTAAAGTTCCAAAGACATAAAAATGAAAACACTGATATACAATGCGACCATCGTCAACGAGGGCCGCATTTTCGTTGGTTCCGTCCTCATCGAGGACGACCGCATAGCCGAGGTATTCGAATCCTCCGCCCAGTCCCCTTGTTCTGTGGACGAGGGCTTGCCTTCGGCAGCCGACACCGTCGTCGACGCCCGGGGCCTGCTGCTGCTCCCCGGCGTCATCGACACCCACGTGCACTTCCGCGACGGCGGCAACTCCGAGAACCCCGCCGGCACATTCTACAGCGAGAGCCGCGCCGCCCGTGCCGGCGGCGTCACTTCCGTCATCGACATGCCCAACACCAAGCCGCAGACCGTCACCCTCGAGGCCCTCGAGGCCAAGGAAGCCCTGGCGGCACGCGACAGCGCCGTCAACTACGGCTTTATGCTCGGCGCCACCAACGACAACATCGACGACCTCCTCTCCATCCCGCCCACACGCTACGCCGCCATCAAACTCTTCCTCGGCTCCTCGACGGGCAACATGCTCGTCAACGACCCCGACCAGCTCGACCACCTCTTCCGCGACGCCCGCAAACTCATCGTGGCCCACTGCGAGGAGGAGCGCGTGGTGCAGGCCAACCTGGCCAACGCCAAGCGCGAATACCAGGGCACCCCCGGCGAGACCGCCGCCCTGCACCCCAAGATACGCAACAACGAGGCCTGCTTCCTCTCCACCTACCACGCCATCGAGCGCGCACGCCGCTACGGCACACACTTCCATGTGGCGCACATCTCCACGGCCACCGAGCTCTCGCTCCTCTCCAACTTCGACCTGGACAAGAAGCACATCACCGCCGAGGTGACACCCAACCACCTCTGCTTCGACGACCGCGACTACGCCGAGCTGGGCAACCTCATCAAGTGCAACCCCGCCATCAAATCCAACGACGACCGACTGGCCCTCTGGGCTGCCCTCGAAGACGGCCTCATAGACACCATCGCCACCGACCATGCCCCACACCCGCTCGAGGCCAAGCAGCGTCCCTACTTCGACGCTCCAAGCGGCATACCCTCCATACAGCACTCGCTACAGATGATGCTCGAAGCCGTCTTTGGCGTGGACAGCGAAATGTGGAATGTGGAAAACTCCGAAGAACTGACCGAAAAACTTTCCACTTTCCACTTTCCACTTTCCACTTTAATCACAAAGATGTGCCACAACCCCGCCCTGCTCTTCGGCATCGAACGGCGCGGTTTCATTCGCCCCGGCTACCAGGCCGACCTCGTACTGGTACGCCCCGGTGTGCAAGAAACGGTGACCCGCGAGAGTCTGCTCTACAAATGCGGCTGGAGCCCGCTCCTCGGACAGACCTTCCACACCCGCATAGATCACGTATGGGTCAACGGCAACGACCGCGACGGCGGCGCCGTAGCGTTGCAATTCAACAAATAAAGAAAACCCTTCTGCTTATTTCCTCGCTCTGCGGCCGAGGCTGAGACCAGCCCCGACAAAGAGGGTGCTACCCTCCCATGCCTTCTGCAGCGACTGCTTGTTGGCCAAGTCGAAGTCGTCGCGATCTATAAGCGACGCATTATAGCCCAAGAAGACACGCACGCGGTGGAACTGAATACCTACGGCCACCGTGCCGCCCATGTCGAAATGGGCATCTATCTGGGTACCCGTATTGCGGTAGTTGGCCAACGACGAGAGCCCGAGATTGAATACCGGACCGCCAAAGACTATCAGGTCCGTACTCATGCTGAGAGGATGGCTGTAGCTGAAGAAGAACGGCATCTTGATGTTCAGGTTCGAGGTCGTGGGATTGGTAATGCCGCTCAGCGAGTCGCCCATCTGCTCGTTGAGCTGGGCGAATGTGAGGTATATACCGGGAGTGATGCCCACACGGCCTATGAACGGCACTGTGAGCGACAAACCTGCCATGCCGCCCTTCATCCAGGCTCCGTCCTGCCGCAGACTGTCAATCATGCCGTTGCGGTAGGCAAACGTGTGCTCCTGATAGACATAGGCCACATTGACGCTCACCTGCGCCGCCGTGTGCCTGGGGGCCATGGCTACCAAAGCCACCACCGCCATCAGCAACACTCTCATTTGCCGTCTCATATTCCTACCGCCGTATGCCATTCTGTCAATCCCGTTATTCTTAATCAAGTATGGAAACGACGGACGACCAACAGTGTCCATGTTGCTGTCCGTCATCCGTCGTTTCTCTTAAATAATGCTGATTAGAGGTTCAGACCAAGGCCAATAAAGAGGTTGCTGCCCTTGGTGGTGGTGTTGTCGTTCTTGTTGGTGTTCAGCAGGCCCATGTTATAGCCGCCATAGATACGGTAGCTGCTGAAGGTGAGGCACAGACCGGCGGTACCGCTGATGTCGAGGGCGCTGCGGTTGCCTTCGTTCTCGTCGTACCAGTTGCTCTCGCCACCATTGCTGAAAGTAAGGCCCACAATAGAGTTAGTACCTTCCAGTTTGTCTTTGCCGCTCAGAGCATAGCTCACCGTGGGGCCGAGGAAGACAGACAGCTTGAGGTCGTTGGAGAGCTTCAGGCCATAGTTGAACAGGATGGGCACATCGAGAACCATCTGCGTGCGGGTGAGCTTCTGGTTGGTCGAAAGCAGAGCACCACCAATCGAGGCTCCATCCTCATAGGTCTTGGTGTTGTAGCGCACCTGCAGTCCAACACTGACGTTGAGGTCGCCCGTAATGTTGGTGTTGTAGTTCACACCGGCAAAGAAACCGTTCATCTTCGCGGTGTCGTTCAGCGTGACATTGTTAGTGTACGTGGTGGTGTACGTCTGAGGAGCATAACCCACGTTGATGCCCAGCTGAGCATTAGCGGTGTTGCCTGCGAAAAGCAGACCGGCGGCCACAGCCACCATTGCGAAAATCTTTTTCATCTTTCTATTGTTTTAGTTAGACATTAAGTTTAATTATCGTGCAAAATAACGAACGGCGGCGCGGATTATTGCATCCACGTCGCCGTTTCAGAGTAAGTTTTAGACGTTTGGGACCAAATGTATCATTTTTCCAAACGAATTCGTGCATCAACCGCAGTGACGTAGCGCGGATTGCCAAGCAGCGGGTTGAGGTCCATCTCCGCAATCTCGGGGGCCGCCTGCACCAGGGCGCTCACGCGGGCCACCTGGTCGGCATAGAGGTCAAGGTTGACACCCTCCTGCCCACGCACACCTTGCAGTATCTTGTAGCCCTTGAGCTGCTTGAGCATCTCCTTGGCCTCGGCGGCGGTGATGGGCGCCAGCGCGCTCTGCACGTCTTTCAGCACCTCGATGAATATGCCGCCCAGTCCGAAGAATATCTGGTGGCCGAACTTCGGATCGCGGATGGCGCCGATATACACGTCGGTACCGTCCAGCATCGGGTACATCT
>DFIZ01000047.1 GCA_002372855.1 Bacteroidales bacterium UBA3684 | reverse complement strand
AGAGGTACATAATTCGGCATTTCTTATATCGTTCTTATATCGTTCTCATATACTTCTCATATACTTCTTATATAGGTGATATAAGAAGTATATGAGAAGTATATAGGAACTATATGAGAAGGGCCGAATTTGACCCCTATCCGGGGGAGTGATGAGTGATGAGTGATGAGTGGGGAGTGATGAGTGGGGAGTTGTGAATGTAGAGACGCAGCGCTGCGTCTATATAGGGGACATATTAAATTATTTTTGTATATTTGCAGGTGGAAAAAACAATGAAACCCATGGTCATGAAACATCGTATCATACTCATGCTCTTGCTGTTGGCGCCGTTTGTTGGCAACGCACAGGTCACCTTCCGTGCGCGGATTTTCCTTCCGGGAGGCCATTTGGCAAGCGGTTATTTTCACCCGTATCTGATTGTGGAGGGCGAGGACACGGCGCGCTATATGCCCCGCCATGTCGATGAAAAACTTGACACCATCGACGGCACGGTCTGCTTCACCGGCATCGCCCGCGGGGCGCGTTGCTATCTGCGATTGCCCGTCATCGCAGTTGGAAACTTCGACTATCCCGTCTTCACCATCGACGAGGACATGACCATCGACTCGCTGGTGCTGAGGAAGATGGAACGTAAAACCAAGGACTACGAGTGGCACCGCGCCAAGTGCGACAGCGCGATGCGTGCCGACGTGGAGGCCCTCAGCGTCAATCCCATGGCGCGGGATACACATTATTGGACGGACTACAAGGGCAATCCCGTCCACCACATTGACGAAGAGACGCATGCCCTGCGGCTGGCCAAGCTCTACTATGCCGACTGGCTGTTCCCCCTGGCCTCGCGGCGCACCTACCCCCATGCCGCCGACAGCGCCTACCGCTACGCCCTGATGGCCTACGACCGCAAAGCGACGCCGTGGCTCTACCCTGCCCTGCAACAACTGCACCGCCATTTGGGTCTCACCGGAGAACCCGACGTGCGCAAGCCCAAGGAGCCCAAGGTGATGTACCTGCCGGCCTGCGACGAGGCCACCCTCGCCGACACAACGAAGGACCTGATGGCCCTCATGGAACACAGGCAGTGGCTGGACTATTTCCTTCAGCGGAGGTTCCCGGAACTGGGCGAGCCGAGCCTCTGCAGCCCCATGGCCGCCGAGGGCACACTGCGCTACACCGTATGGAGCCCCTGGGGCTACATCTGCACGCTGCGCCTGGAGGGCCGCCGCCTTTACGTCAACAGGGCCACCGGCTCCGGCAAGAAGATGAAACTGACAGCCAGCGACGACTTCGACCTCAGCGACAGCGAGCTGGCTGAAGTGCGCCGTCGGATGGACGCTTTCCTCGACGCCCACCTGCCGGACGACATGACAGGCACCTTTGTCATCGATGGTGGCGAGTACCTCCTGGAATACATCCACGAGGGCCGATACCATACCTTCCGCGCCTCCGACGGCGGCGAACCCGAGGAGTTCTCGGAGCTGACCAAATACCTTTGGGGCCGCTATGGGGCCCACTCGCAGCCGAAGACCGACTGAGGGAAAAGGATACCGCGATACAATAAAAAACGACAGGAATGGCATTTAAAAGTTGTCGACAATTGTTTTGAGGAGAATGCAATAAAAATAAATTTGGCCATTCGGGAAAAAGTGAGTATTTTTGCAATGTTTTTTCCGCCGCCGTTGATGGGGGCGGATTGATGGTTGAAACACAAATGCAAATACATACCGTACAATGAAGAATCAACACATTAGAATCCTCCTGGTGGCTTTCATGGCCTGCAATCTGCTGCTGGCCGTGGCCTGCGGAAAAGAGAACGTGAAGACAACCGGCAATCTCGAACCCATACTGGCCAACGTGATAGGAACGTGGCGGTTCGACTCGCTAGCGGGCTATTTCGCCAACTCGACCGTAACCTTCCGGGACAGCCTGAAATTCAGTGCCTACGGCCATGGTTTTGAGTGGGAACTCGACGGCAACATCGTCAAGGGGACAAGGTATCTGGACCACAACCGCACAGAGTCGGTGCGCATGCTCATCAAGGACATGCACACAGCGACCGGCGCCAATGGGACCGAGACCACGATGGTCGTGGAGGGCTATTTCGCACAGTCCTATATCAGCAATCCCGACACGGTGTGGACCTTTGGAGGCAACCTGAAAAAGTGACAAGCCCACGATGAAGATAGCACTGATAGGATACGGAAAAATGGGCCACGCCATCGAGGCGCTGGCCGCGGAGCGGGGGCACAAGGTCACTGCAAGGATCGACCGCGACGACCCCTGGCCCGGGAAGATAGAGGCCGATGTGGCCATCGAGTTCACCACGCCGCAGACGGCGACGGCCAACCTGCTGCGCTGCCTGGAAGGCGGCGTGCCCGTGGTGTGCGGCACCACGGGATGGTACGCCGACTACGAGCGGGTGGCCGGCGAATGCAAGGCCCGGGGCGGACGCCTCTTCACGGCCACCAACTTCAGCATCGGCATGAACATCATGTTCGAGCTGAACCGTCGGTTGGCGGAGCTGATGCGCGGTCGCGACGACTACAGGGTGTCCATCAGCGAGACGCACCACATCCACAAGCTCGACGCCCCGAGCGGCACGGCCATCACGCTGCAGGAGCAGATAGTGGAGTGCGGAGCGCGGAAAGCGGAGGACGTCCCGATTGCCTCCTACCGCGAAGGCGAGGTGCCGGGGACGCACACGGTGGTCTACGACAGCGAGATAGACACCCTCACCCTTACCCACGAGGCCCACAGCCGCAAAGGGCTGGCCCTGGGGGCGCTGCTGGCGGCGGAGTTCCTGGCCTCGGCGCAGCCGGGGGTGTACACGATGAAAGACATACTATGATTATGAGAAAAACATTGACGTGTTTATTATCAATCCTCATAATCGCTCTTATCCTTGGCGCCATAGGTGGATTAATCAGCCTCCTGTTTTAAAATGAAAAAAGGATCCATAAAGTCCACGCATGCCAACCCCTGGGTGATCCTGGGGCTGGCGGTGCTGCTGGCGGCCACGATGGTGGCCAGCTGCATGTTCGGCGCCGTGGACATCAGCATGGAGGACATTGCGGGCCGCTCGCAGATTTTCTGGCAGCTGCGCCTGCCGAGGGTGCTGATGGGCGCCCTGATGGGAGCGGTGCTGA
Source organism: Bacteroidales bacterium UBA3684 (assembly GCA_002372855.1). Classification (GTDB taxonomy): domain Bacteria; phylum Bacteroidota; class Bacteroidia; order Bacteroidales; family P3; genus Colimorpha. The sequence continues at coordinate 7,063 of DFIZ01000047.1, read as the reverse complement.
GCGTGTGCGGCGCGGCCTACCAGAGCATTTTCCGCAACCCCCTGACGGACCCCTACGTGCTGGGCGTCAGCAGCGGCGCCTCGCTGGGAGCCGCCGTGGCCATACTGCTGGGCCTGGAGGCCTGGCTGTGGGGCGTGGGCGGACTGGCGCTGGCCATGGCGCTGCTGACGGTGCTGGTCATCTACAAGATTGCCTCCATTGGCAACCGCATGCACACCACCACCCTGCTGCTGACGGGTGTGTGCCTGACGCTGCTCATCTCGGCCGTCATCTCGTTCCTGATGGTGCTCAACCAAGAGAAGATGGACAGCATCATCTTCTGGACCATGGGGAGCTTCGGCAGCTCGACGTGGACCGATGTGTGGATGCTGCTGCCCGTGGCGGCGGTGGGCATAGGCGTGGTGCTGTGGCACGGCCGCGACCTGAACCTGCTGCTGGCAGGCAGCGAGGCGGCGCAGAGCATGGGCTGCGAGGTGGAGAAGGTGAAGCGCAGGCTGCTGCTGTTCACCACGCTGATGGTGGCCTTCGCCGTGAGTTCGTGCGGCGTGATAGGCTTTGTGGGCCTCATCGTTCCCCATGCCGTGCGCCTGGTGGCGGGGCCCGACAACCGCAAGGTGGTGCCCTACTCCATCCTGTGCGGAGCCATCTTCGTGCTGGTGTGCGACACACTGGCACGCACCGTGCTGCGGCCGAGCGAGCTGCCGGTGGGCAGCCTCACCTCGATGGTGGGCGCCCCGCTGTTCATCTACCTGCTGTACAAGAACAAGAAAGGGTACTAAATGATCGAACTGAAGCACATACAGGTCAGCTACGGCAAACGCGAGATTCTGCACGACATCGACGCGACGATTGCCCCGGGGCGCATCACGGCGGTGATGGGTCCCAACGGCTGCGGCAAGACGACGCTGCTGCGATGCATCGGCGGCCTGCTGGAGCCTACGTCAGGCAGCGTCGGGATCGACGGGCAGGAGGTCGGCTCCTACTCGGCCCGGGCCCTGGCGCAGAAGGTGGCCTTCGTGCGGCAGCAGGCGCAGACCGACTTCGAGTTCTCGGCCTTCGAGACGGTGCTCATGGGTCGCAACCCTTACCAGCACCACCTGCAGAACGAGAGCCAGAAGGACTGGGACATCGTGGAGCAGTGCATGAAGCAGACCAACACCTGGCACCTGCGCCTGGCCAAGCCTGCCGAAATGAGCGGCGGCGAGATGCAGAGGGTGATGATTGCCCGCGCGCTGGCGCAGCAGACCCCCGTGCTGCTGATGGACGAGCCCGTGAGCAACCTTGACATCGCCCACCAGCTGGAGATCATGCGCCTGCTGCGGACCACGGACAAGACGGTGGTCATCGTCATCCACGACCTGAACCTCGCCCTGCAGTTCTGCGACGACCTGATGCTGATACACAACGGCGCGCTGCTCTTCCACGGCCGCATGGCCGACGGACTGACGACGGAGAACATTGCAACGGCCTACGGCGTGAAGAGCCACATGGCCGAAGGGCGCATCATATTCGACTATTAACCCAAAGAAAAGAAAGACATCCAATGAGAAAGTACCTCCTGACAATACTCCTGCTGCTGGCGCTGCCCGCAGGGATGCTGCATGCGCAGGACACCGTGGCTAGGGTGTGCATCGACCCGGACTCGGTAATCGGCGAGGCGATGAAATACATTGGGGTGCCCTATCGCTGGGGCGGCAAGACCCCCAAGGGATTCGACTGTGCAGGATTCACCCGGTATATATACTCCAAATTTGGCGTGATGCTGGCCCCGTCGGCGGCGCCGCAATACAAGATGGGCATCCCGGTGGACAAGGACTCGCTGGCCGTCGGCGACCTGGTGTTCTACTCCGGCCGGCGCAACCTGAAGACCATCGGGCATGTGGGCATAGTGACGACGGTGAGAGACGGTGGTTTCGACTTCATCCACGCCTCGAGCACGGGCATCAGAATCACCTCATCGCAGGAAACCTACTACCAGAAACGCTACAAAGGAGCCTGCCGCATCATAGACCGCGAGGAGGTGGCAGCGGCCGGATTGCCGCTGGCATCGACAGACACGGTGACGGACGAACAGCTGTACACCATAGCCATGGTGGGCGACATTATGCTCGGCACCCTCTACCCCACCCCCCTGCTGCCGCGGCACGAAGGGAAACGCCTCTTCGACGACACCAAACACCTGCTGCGGGGAGCCACCATCTCGGTGGGCAACTGCGAGGGGGTGTTCTGCAACGACACCCTCCGCCGCACCAAGGAAGACTGCGCCTACTGCTACGCCTTCCGCATGCCCGAGTCCTACGCCGCACTGCTCCACGACGCAGGCTTCGACTTCCTGAGCCTGGCCAACAACCACAGCTACGACTTCGGCCGCAAGGGCGCCATGAGGACCATACACCTGCTGGACAGCCTGGGCATCGGATATGCCGGCATCCGGGGCATCTGCACCACTGCGCTCGAGCAGCGCGACAGCCTGGTGTTCGGCTTCTGTGCCTTCAGCACCAACAGCCATACCTTCAACCTGATGGACACAGCCGAAGTGAAAAACGTCATCCGCTCGCTGCGCGAGGACTGCGACATACTCATTGTATCGTTCCACGGCGGTGCGGAGGGGCTTGACTACATCCACCTGCCCGAAGGCATGGAAATGTATCTGGACGAGAAGCGGGGTTCGCTGCGCGAGTTTGCCCACCTGTGTGTCGACGAAGGCGCGGACCTGGTCTTCGGCCACGGCCCCCACGTGTGTCGCGCCATGGAGCTCTACCGCGGCCACCTCATCGCCTACAGCCTCGGCAACTTCTGCACCCCTACAGGCATGAGCCTCAGCAGCCAAATGGGATACGCCCCCGTTGTGTCGGCACGCGTCGACCGCAACGGCATGCTGGTGGACGGCAAGATACACTCGTTCAAACAGAGCGTCCAGACAGGCCCCCGGCTCGACAAGGAGAACAGGGCCGCCAAGGCAATCCGCACCCTGTCGGAAGAAGACTTCGAGAAAGCCACACTAAGCTTTGACGAAGAGGGCAATTTCCGTCCCGCCACACCCGAATAAGTCCCCTTTTTGGATTTTTTAAGTATAAATATTTTGCAGACTGGCACTTTTTTTGTACTTTTGCAAAGTTTTTATCACCCGTCACAGAAGAATATTAAATGAAGCATATAGAATCTATCGTATTGTTATTTGCCCTGTTGGCCCTGCCCGTGGTGGCCTCGGCACAGAGCGACGAACCTCAACAGAAAAACAGCAAATCGGAAATAAAGGTCAACAAACTGGATGTCATCTACGAGGAAGAGGAATACAAGGGTGTAGCCATCGACCGCCGCAACAACAAGGAGACGGAGAGCTACATGTACCAGGCACCCTTCATTTATGAAACCGACGAAGAGGAAGAGGAGGAAGAGGAGGACATGCCGAACATCTTCACGCTCGACGACGATGGCGCCGACAGCGAGGACGACATCCTGCTCGAAGGCTTCGACACCGCAGCCATCCACCTGCCGAAACTCGATGTGAACAGCATCAACGAACCCCTGGTCATCCGCCTGCGCGACAACGCCCGGGGCGAAAAGTTCACCTGGCCCACCCCCTGGTCGGCACGTCCTTCGTCGCACTTCGGCCCGCGCTGGCGTCGGTGGCACTACGGCCTCGACCTTGCCCTACCCACCGGCGAACCCATCTACGCCTCCTTCGACGGCGTGGTGCGCATCTCCAAACTCAACCGCAGCTACGGCAACCTCGTCATCATCCACCACGCCAACGGCCTTGAGACCTACTACGCGCACATGTCGAAGCGCAATGTCGTGGCCGGTCAGCATGTGAAGAGCGGCGACATCATAGGCCTCTGCGGCAACACCGGCCGCAGCCGCGGCAGCCACCTGCACTTCGAGATACGCTACATGGGCAATGCCCTCAACCCCGAGCATGTGGTGGACTGCTCCACCCACGACCTCATCAGCGACGAGCTGAGCCTCACCCCCTCGTCCTTCCGCAAGGTCGGCAACAGCAAAGGCCGCTACTCGTCTTCCGGCAAAGCCTCCGGCGGCGGATGGTATCGCGTGCGCAGTGGCGACACCCTTGAGAAAATTGCCCGCCGCAACGGCACCACTATCAACCAACTCTGCAAACTCAACGGCATCAGCCGCAACAAGGTGCTCCACCCCGGCGACCGCCTCCGCGTCAGCGGCAAAGCCAGCAGCGGCAACGACCAGGTCGGCAGCGCCTCGTCGGGCGGCAGCAAAGCCTCCGGCAGCAAGACCTACACCGTACGCAAAGGCGACACCCTCGGCAAGATTGCCCGCGCCCACGGCACCACGGTGAAGAAGCTCTGCCAACTCAACGGCATACGCGAAAGCAAACCCATCCGCGAAGGTCAGAAACTGAAAGTCAAATGAGAATCGACATCCTCACCCTCTTCCCGAACATGATGAACATGTTCTTTGAGGAGAGCATCCTCAAACGGGCCCAGAAAAAAGGCCTCGTCGAGGTGCACTTCCACGACCTGCACGACTATTCGCTTACCAAATACGGCTCGGTCGACGACTACCCCTACGGCGGCGCCGCCGGCATGGTCATGGCCGTCGAACCCCTGGCCAACTGCATCGAGGGCCTGCAAAAGGAACGCCCCTACGACGACATCATCTACACCGCCCCCGACGGCGAAATCCTCTCCCAGCCCATGGCCAACCAACTGTCACTGGCACAGAATTTGATGATACTCTGTGGACACTACAAAGGCGTGGACGAACGCATACGCGAGCACTTCATCACCCGCGAAATCAGCATCGGCGACTACGTGCTCACCGGCGGCGAACTGGCCACTGCCGTCATCTGCGACGCCATCATACGCCTCGTGCCGGGAGTGATTGGCGACGAACAGTCGGCCCTCGAGGACTCCTTCCAGGACGGCCTCGTGGCCCCGCCGGAGTACACACGCCCGCCGGAGTTCCGCGGATGGAAGGTCCCCGACGTCCTCCTCAGCGGCAACCACGCCAAGATAGAGCAGTGGCGCATGGAGCAGGCCATCCAGCGCACCAAGGAGAGAAGGCCCGGCCTGCTGGCCGACCTGAAGGCCAGCCCGCACGACAACACAAAGACAAAGAAAAACAAACAACAATAGACATGACAGAATTCGAGAAATACGCCACCCGTCACCGTGGCATCAGCAGCACCACCATGGCCAAATACACCTCGGCCATCAACAATTCGCTCACGCCCTACATCGTCGAAGAGCGCCAGCTCAACGTGGCCCAGATGGACGTCTTCAGCCGCCTGATGATGGACCGCATCATCTTCCTCGGCACCGCCATCGACGACTACACCGCCAACGTCATCCAGGCCCAGCTCCTCTTCCTCGAGAGCGTCGACCCCACCAAGGACATCCAGATATACCTCAACTCGCCGGGAGGCTCGGTCTATGCTGGCCTCGGCATCTACGACACCATGCAGTACATCCAGCCCAAGGTGAGCACCATCTGCACGGGCCTCGCCGCCTCGATGGCCAGCGTGCTCCTCTGCGCCGGCGAGAAAGGCCGCCGCTGCGCCCTGCCGCACGCCCGCGTCATGATCCACCAGCCCATGGGCGGCGCCGACGGCCAGGCCACCGACATGGAGATCACCGTCCGCGAGATACTGAAGCTCAAGAAAGAGCTCTACGAGATTATCGCCAAGCACAGCGGCCAGCCCTTCGAGCAGGTGGAGAAAGACAGCGACCGCGACCACTGGTTCACCGCCGAAGAGGCCCTCCAGTACGGCATGATCGACGAGGTGCTGACCAAGAAGTAAGCACCCCCCAATGGTTCCTGTGGACAACAACTCCTTCGTCAGCGACATCAAACAGCTCATCGAGCAAAGTCGCCGTACGGCATACGCTGCCGTCAACTCCATCATGATCGACACCTACTGGCATATCGGCCAGCGCATTGTGGAGCAAGAGCAGCAGGGCGAGAAGCGTGCCGAGTACGGCAAGCAGATAATCAAGATGCTGTCGAAGGAGTTGACACAAGAATATGGAGAAGGGTGGAGTGAACGGAATTTGCGGAATTTCCGTTCGTTCTACCTTACCTTCAACGATTTGGAGATTTGGCACACGCGTGTGCCAAATCTTACTTGGTCGCATATCCGCACCACCCTCCCCCTCTACCCCCTCTCTACCCCTTCTCTACCCCCTCTCTACTCTCCCCCTCCAAAAATTTTCAATTAACAACTATCAATTTTCAATTCCCCCTGCCCCCCCTCAGAAAATTTTCAATTATATACTATTACTATCAATTTTCAATTCCCCCTGCCCCACCCCTCAGAAAATTTTCAATTATCAACTATCAATTTTCAATTTCCCCGCCCTCCTCAGCCCCCTCGCGGCGGTCGGACAGCCCGCAGCCGCAACTTTTTTGCCGTATCTCAGCATTTTGTTTTCGCCATTTCAGAATTTATTACTAAATTTGTAGTCAAATGTTAGACAAAAAACAGAAAACAATACATTGATACTTAAATATTTAACAAATTATGGCAAAAGAACAGACCGACATGGATGCGCAGAGGCAGGAAAAACTGAAAATACTGCAGAGTACGCTCGACAAGATTGAGAAAAACTACGGCAAAGGCTCCATCATGCGGCTTGGCGACCGCCCCGAGGAGGAGCTCGATGTCATCTCCACAGGCAGCATCGGCCTCGACACCGCCCTCGGCGTCGGCGGCTTCCCACGCGGTCGTGTCATCGAAATCTACGGCCCCGAGTCGTCCGGTAAAACCACGCTGGCCATACACGCCATCGCCGAATGTCAGAAAACCGGCGGTGTCGCAGCGTTCATCGACGCGGAGCACGCCTTCGACAGCTTCTATGCCGCCAAACTCGGCGTCGACGTCAACAACCTGCTCATGTCTCAACCCGACAACGGCGAGCAGGCCCTCGAAATCGCCGACAACCTCATCCGCTCCGGCGCCATCGACATCATCGTCGTCGACTCCGTCGCCGCTCTCACCCCAAAGGCCGAAATCGACGGCGACATGGGCGACAGCAAGGTCGGTCTCCAGGCCCGACTCATGAGCCAGGCCATGCGCAAACTCACC
>DFIZ01000077.1 GCA_002372855.1 Bacteroidales bacterium UBA3684 | reverse complement strand
AACGTCACCGTCCACGCCTGCACCATCCGCAACGGCGCCCTCATCGGCATGGGAGCCACGCTGCTGGACGACTGCGAGGTGGGCGAAGGCGCCATCGTCGCCGCCGGCGCCTTGGTGCTGCAAGGCACCAAGATTCCTCCCCACGAAATCTGGGGTGGCGTCCCCGCACGATACATCAAGCCCACCCGTCCCGGACAGACCGACAATGCCGCGCACTACGTCGAGTACGCCAAAGAATACATGAAAGACTGCTAAAGCTACACCTCTATCTCGCCGCTGATGCGGTCGTCGCCCCAGACGGAGTACATGTTGGAGCGGCCCTCGTCGAGGGTCATCTTGCCGGCTTGCTCGAGGTGGAGGCGGTAGAAGACGCAGCGGTGCAGGTCGGCCTGGCCGCAGACCACGTCGGTGGCAAAGGCCTCGCAGGTGGGAGCACCGCAGACACCGCAGTCGATCTGCGGCAGGTGCACCTTCATTTTCTCTATCTTCTCCATCTTCTCCAAGGCGCGGGCGATGTTCTCGTCCAGCACCATCATCGAACGGGGCTGCACTTCGTCGACAAGGGCGTTGTCGATGAGGTAGTCCTTGTACTTGTCCATCTCGCGGTCGCGCGGCATCTCGCCGTTGCGTTCGCGCTCGGCGGCCTTGCGCGCACGGGCATACATACGTTCGCCGCATAGGAAACGGTTGTCCACCCTCAGCAGGGCGCCGGCGCAGCTCTGGTCGCAGGCCCTCAGTTCGAGGAACTCCACACCCTCCACCTCGTCGTTCTCCAGCTTGTCGAGGAAGTCCATGACATTCTCGATGCCGTCGATGGAATAGGAGCGCTTGGCGGTGCAGATGCGGCGCTCGCCGTTGGTGAGGGTCGAGAGGACGGCGTCGGCACTCAGGCGCTGACGCGAGAGGGGCTTGTACTGGTGGTTCTTGCCCTGGTCCTTGATGTGTTTGTAGACGCGATTATACAATAGATTCATATTAATAACACCGTCGATGAGGCTCTTCTCCTCGCCCACGGGGGCTTTAACGGCGGAGACCTTGGCAGCGCAGGGAGTGATGTAGAAGAGGCCTATCTCCTCGCGCGGGATGCCACGGCTCTGCAGCTCCTGCAGGGCATACATGGCGCTGAGATCCAGCGGAACCTTGATGGGCATGACATTTTCGGTGAGCGACGGATACTTGATCTGTATCAGACGCACGATGGCGGGGCAGAAGGAGGAGATGAGGGGGCGGACGTCGGGGTGCTCGCGGGCGTACTTCTCCTTGGCGTCCTTGTAGATCATGGCCGCGCTCTCGACCTCCATAACATGGGCGAAGCCCAGTTCCTGCAGCGAGGCGTAGACGCGCGAGACGCTGATGTCGTCGGGGAACTGCCCCATGAACACCGCCGGCAGCAACGCCACGGAGTGGCTGTAGCGGTGGATGGCCTCGAAATCGTCGTCCTTGATACTGATGGCCTGGGCCGGGCACTCCTCGTAGCAGCGGCCGCAGTCGATGCAGCGGTGCTCCTGGATGGAGGCTTTGCCCCCAAAGATGCGTATTGCCTCCGTGGGGCATATCTTCATGCAGCGCGAGCATCCGATGCAGCGCGATTCCTCGACTTGTAGGGCGTGATAGAATTCCATAATCTACTATAAAAACTTAACTACTGTCTACTTAACTACTGGAAGTTGACTTCCATTTCGACGGTGGTGCCCACGCCGACCTCGGAGGTGACGTTGAGCTTGTCGACATTCTTCTGCATGTTGGGCAGGCCCATGCCGGCGCCGAAGCCCATGTCGCGCACCTCGGGGCGCGCGGTGCTGTGGCCTTCCTCCATGGCCCAGGCAATGTCGGGGATGCCGGGACCCTTGTCGGCCACCACCATCTTGATCTTGTCGGCGTCGATGTCCACCAGCACCTTGCCGCCGTAGGCATGGGCTATGGCGTTCACCTCGGCCTCGTAGAGGGCCACCACCACACGCTTCACCACCTGGGGGTTGACATTCAGCTGCTTCAGGGTCTTCTTGACCGAGCTCGAAGCCTTGCCGGCGTTGACAAAATCGCCTTCTATTACGGTATATTCTTGATGCATAATGATTAAAACTAAAACAACGGTTTCATTCCGGCCTCGTAAAGGATGCCGCAGGTCTTGAACATCGAATAGGGGGTGCAGATGAGCACCATGTCGTTCTCGTCGGCCAGCTCCACCATGTCCTCCGAGGGCCGCTTGCCGCGGACGAAGATGACCACCTCGAGGTTGGCCATGTCGCAGGTGCGGATGGTCTGCACATTGCACAGGCCGGTGACAAGCACTGGCGTATCCTTCAGCGTCAGCACGTCGCTCATCAAATCGGAAGCGAAACAATACTCCTCTTCCCTATCCAGTTTGTCGGCGCCAAGGCCCACCGTGGCCCCGAGTTTGTCTACAATTTCCTGTAAAGTCATAATATTATATGTGTTACTGATTTTAGTGTAGTTTGTGGGTGCAAATTTACGAATATTTTTTCATTCCACCAAATTTATTTTCTCACCACCCCCTTTTCGCACCCCTCCCAACACCCACCCGAGAGGTACATAATTCGGCCCTTCTTATATCGTTC
>DFIZ01000033.1:10307-26834 GCA_002372855.1 Bacteroidales bacterium UBA3684 | reverse complement strand
TTGGCGGTGTAGGCAGCGGCGTCCATCAGGGCGTCGATGTCGGCCATGTTTTCGGGTTTGATCTTGATGATCCAGCCATTGCCGTAGGGGTCGGCGTTGATGGCGGAGGCATCCTCGAGGGCGGTGTTGAATTCGACCACTTCGCCTTTGACGGGCATGAGGAGGTCGGCCACGGTCTTCACGGCCTCGACGGAGCCGAAGGGCTCGCCAGCCTCGACGGTGTCGCCTTCGCAGGTGACGTCGACAAAGACGATGTCGCCCAGCTCGTGCTGAGCATAGTCGGTGATACCAACGAAAGCAAATTCGCCTTCGATACGCACCCATTCGTCATCCTGGGTGTACTTCAGATTTGCAGGAATGTTCATACTGTTGTGTATTAATAATTATTGTATATAATATTTGTTATCAACCTTTTTGTGTCGGTTGTCGCCTCGTTGGACGAGGTGGCTAACCGACTGCAAAAGTACGCATTTTTTTCCATCTGTGGAAAAAAAGATTGTTTTTTTGTATTTTTTTTCTCTAAATTGGAAAAAAAGATTTATTTTTGCAGCGTCAAAACAGATGGGCAGTGAGGGTGATTTTCTATGAGTTGTTTTGAAAATCAGAATGATATATGTCGATTTGTAAATAATCCTAAGATTAGGAAAAGGAATAACTGATAAACATGTACAGTAAGAGTGAACTAACTGCCAAGGCCCAGATTGAGCTTATCGAGATAGCCAAGGGTATGGGCATTGCCAAAGCTACGCGCCTCGATGCGCAAGAACTAATCTACAAAATTCTCGACCACCAGGCCTCCAACCCCGACAAGCAGGACCAGGCCGGCCACCAGTCCGACGGGGACCAGCCGCGCAAGCGCCAGCACATGAAGCCCAAGCTGCTTGCCGAGTCGACCATGAAGAATCCGGAGCTCCACAATAGCCGCAAACGTCCGGAGGCTGTCGCCAAAAAACAGCCTGCGAAGGCGAATGCTGATGTGAACGAGGTGCCCGAATTCAACCTCCAGCTCTCGTCGCTGGAGATGCCCGAGGTGCCCGAGGTGCCCGAGGTGCTGAGCCCAATGGGCCGCCCGCTCTTCCGCTCCTCTAACCGGGAGGAGGTGGCCGAGACACCGGCTGCCCCGGTGGCGCCGGCTGCCCCGGAAGCACCCGCAGTTGCCGCCGAGAGCGCCCCCACGGCCGAGGCCGAGGCTCCTGCCGCCCAGGCTCAGCAGCCTGCCAAGAAGAAACGAGGCCGTCCGAAGAAGAATGCCCAGCCCCAGCCCGCCGCCCAGCCCGAAGCCCAGACGGAGACGGAAGCAAGCACCGTCGAAAAGGCCGAGCCCCAGCCGGAACCCAAGAAGAGCAAGGAACCGGCGGAGAGCAAACCCCAGCCTGAGGAGACTCCGGAAAAGAAACAAGAAAAAAAGGAATACAGGTTTGAGCGCGAGGGTGTCATCCAGGCCGAAGGCGTGCTGGAGATGGTTCCCGACGGATATGGATTCCTCCGTTCGAGCGACTACAACTACCTCTCCTCCCCGGATGACATCTATGTCTCTCCGGCCCAGATTCGCAACTATGGTTTGAAGACTGGCGATACCGTGCGTGGCATGGTCCGTCCCCCTCGTGAGGGCGACAAGTTTTTCCCCATCGTGAAGGTTTTGGAAATCAATGGTCTCTCCCCCGAGCGTGTGCGCGACCGTATTCCATTCGAATCCATGACGCCGCTCTTCCCCAACCAGAAGTTCAAACTGACCGGCCATCCGCAGGAGACCATGTCCACGCGCATCATCGACCTTTTCACTCCCATCGGAAAGGGCCAGCGTGGTCTGATTGTCGCCCAGCCCAAAACGGGTAAGACGACCCTGCTGAAGGAGGTGGCCAACGCCATCGCCTACAACCACCCCGAGGTGTACCTCATGGTGCTGCTCATCGACGAGCGTCCCGAAGAGGTCACCGACATGCAGCGTTCCGTCAAGGCCGAGGTCATCGCCTCCACATTCGACGAACCCGCCGACCGCCATGTGCGCATTGCCAACATTGTGCTGGAGAAGGCCAAGCGCCTCACCGAGTGTGGCCACGATGTGGTCATCGTGCTCGACTCCATCACCCGTCTGGCACGAGCCTACAACACGGTGCAGCCCGCCAGCGGCAAGGTGCTCTCCGGCGGCGTCGAGGCCAATGCCCTCCAGAAACCCAAACGTTTCTTCGGTGCCGCCCGCAAGATTGAAAACGGTGGTTCCCTGACCATCATTGCCACCGCCCTCACCGAGACCGGCAGCAAGATGGACGACGTTATTTTCGAGGAGTTCAAGGGTACGGGCAACATGGAGTTGCAGCTCGACCGCAAACTGTCCAACAAGCGTGTCTTCCCCGCCATCGACCTCACCGCTTCTTCCACCCGTCGCGACGACCTCCTGGTGAAACCCGACGTGCTGAGCCGCACCCTTGTGCTGCGCAACCACCTGACCGACCTTACTCCGCTGGAAGCCATGGAATTCCTCAAGAAAACCATGGCCAACACCAGGGATAATGAAGAGTTCCTTTATACCATGGACAAATGAAACGAGGATTCGGATCGGATAATCATTCGGGCATCAGCCCCGAGATATTGAAAGCCATCGCCGATGCCAATGTGGAACATGCTTTGGCCTACGGCGACGACGAATGGTGCGCCCGCACCGAGGCGCTGTTCCGCGAACACTTCGGCCCGCAGGCCAAGGTCTATTTTGTCTTCAACGGCACTGGAGCCAATGTGTTGAATATCGATGCCATGTGCCGCTCCCACGAAGCGGTGGTATGTGCCGAGACGGCGCATATCAATGTCGACGAGTGCGGAGCGCCGCAGCGTGTCGTCGGCTGCCGTCTGCTGACGGTTGACACCCCCGACGGCAAACTGACGCCCGAGCTGGTAAAGACTCGCCTCCATGGCTTCGGCTTCGAGCACCACTCGCAGCCCCGTGCCATCAGCATCACCCAGAGCACCGAACTCGGCACCCTCTACACCCTCGACGAGATCCGCGCCTTGGCCGACCTGGCCCACAGCTACAACATGTACCTCCACATGGACGGCGCCCGCCTGGCCAATGCCGCCGTCGCCTTGGGGTGCACCTTCAAGGAGATGACCACCGACCTTGGTGTCGACTGCCTCTCCTTCGGAGGAACCAAGAACGGCATGCTGATGGGCGAAAGTGTGGTGCTGCTCAATCCCGCCTTGGATGTGGACATGAAGTATCGCCGCAAGCAGATGACCCAGCTTTGCAGCAAGATGCGCTTCGTGGCCGCCCAGTTCGAGGCCTACCTCTCCACGGGCCTCTGGCGTCGCAACGCCGAGCACAGCAACCGCATGGCCCGGCTGCTCTGCTCCGAGCTCCAGCCCCTCACCGCGACCCATCCGCTGAAGGTCATGTACCCTGTCCAGGTCAACAGCGTCTTCGTCCAGCTGCCCGCCGACGTATGGCATGCCCTGCAGAAGGAATACTTCTTCTACGACTGGGACGAGGCCGCCAACGTCGTCCGTTGGATGTGCTCCTTCGACACCACCGAGGACGACATCCACAACTTCCTCTCCGCCCTAAAAAAACTCCTCTAAAATCTATCCCCTCTATCCCAATCTATCGCATCTATCGCATCTATCCCATCTATCCTCTCTATCCCCTCTAGAAAAAAAAACAATCACTAATAATGGTGACCCCTGCGGGTCACCTTTTTTTCGTATCTTTGCAGGACTAAAAAACAATATCCGCTCATGTTACTATCTGAATTACAGACTGGAGAACGTGGTGTCGTGGTGCGCGTTTCGGGCCACGGCGCCTTCCGTAAGCGTATAATCGAGATGGGATTCATCAAGGGCGTCGCCGTCGAGGCCATCCTCAACGCCCCCCTCAACGACCCTATCAAATACCGTGTCCTCAACTTCGAAGTCTCCCTCCGTCGCAGCGACGCCATGAAGGTGGAGATAGTCACCGAACAGGAAGCCCAGCAGGAAATCGCCAACCACGACGACTACCGCCCCCTGGAAAATCCCGACGTCACCCCCGTACAGCACATCGCCGACGAACGCTCCAAGACCATCAATGTCGCTCTCGTCGGCAACCCCAACTGCGGCAAGACCAGCATCTTCAACATCGCCGCCCATGCCCACGAGCGCGTCGGCAACTACAGCGGCGTCACCGTCGACGAAAAGGTCGGCACCTTCTCCCACAACGGCTACACCTTCAACCTTGTCGACCTCCCCGGCACCTACTCCCTCTCCGCCTATTCCCCCGAAGAGCTCTATGTCCGCCGCCATATCCTGGAGAAAAATCCCGACATCATCCTCAACGTCGTCGACGGCTCCAACCTCCAGCGCAACCTCTACCTCACCACCCAGCTTATCGACATGGACATCACCATGGTCATGGCCCTCAACATGTACGACGAACTCAAGAAGAGCGGCGACCGCCTCGACATCGACCAGCTCTCCACGCTCCTCGGCATGCCCATCGTCCCCACCACCGGCCGCTCCGGCGACGGCATCGACCGCCTCTTCGACAAGATCATCGAGGTCTTCGAGAGCTCCCAGAACACCCGGCAGGCACCCTCCACCCCCCGCTACCGCCACATCCACGTCAACCACGGCCCCGTCCTCGAGCCCTGCATCACCCAGCTCCGTACCCACCTCTACGAGCACGGTTTCTCCGACTCCCTCTCCACCCGCTTCCTCGCCATCAAGCTCCTCGAAAACGACCACCAGCTGGAGCAGTACGTCATCGAGCGCGACCCCGACGGCAGCGTCCTCCGCATGCGCAACCAGATTGCCGAGAAGTTCAAGAAAGGCATCGGCCGCCGCCTGGTGGACAACGAGACCGACAAGGGACATAAAGTCGATGTCGAAACTGAGCATCAGGACATTGAGTCCGCCATCACCGACGCTAAGTATGCCTTCGTCCGCGGCGCCCTGGCCGAGTGCTATGTCAAGAACGAGCGCAGCACCCTCCATGCCCTCACCGACCGCATCGACGCCATCGTCACCCACCGCTGGCTCGGCTACCCCGTCTTCCTCGTCTTCATGTTCATCACCTTCTGGTGCACCTTCGCCCTCGGCCAGTACCCCATGGACTGGATCGAGGCCCTCTTCGGCTGGCTCGGCGAAGCCGTGACGGCCAACATGTCCGACGGCCCCCTGCGCAGCCTCCTCGCCGACGGTATCATCGGCGGCGTGGGCTCCGTCATCGTCTTCCTGCCCAACATCCTCATCCTCTACCTCTTCATCTCCTTCATGGAGGACTCCGGCTACATGGCCCGCGCGGCCTTCATCATGGACAAGCTCATGCACCGCATGGGCCTCCACGGCAAAAGCTTCATACCCATGATCATGGGCTTCGGATGCAATGTCCCCGCCGTCATGGCCACCCGCACCATCGAGGACCGCCGCAGCCGCCTGCTCACCATGCTCGTCATCCCCATGATGTCGTGCTCCGCGCGCATCCCGGTCTATGTCATCCTGGTCTCCGCCTTCTTCAGCCACTACGCCGCCTATGTCCTCATGGGCCTCTACCTCTTCGGCCTCGTCATGGCTGTCCTCCTGGCCAAGCTCTTCAGTCGCTTCGTCGTCAAGGGCGAGAGCCTGCCGTTCGTCATGGAGCTGCCGCCCTATCGCATGCCCACCGCCAAGGCCGTCCTGCGCCACACCTGGGAGAAAGGCAAGGAGTACCTCAAGAAGATGGGTACCATCATCCTCGGCGCCTCCATCATCGTCTGGGCTCTCAGCTATTTCCCCACCAATCCCGACACCCGTAGCCAGGCCGAGAACTCCTACATGGCCCGCATCGGCAAGGCCATCGAGCCCGCCATGCGCCCCTGCGGCTTCGACTGGCGCCAGAGTGTCTCCATCCTCGCCGGCGTGGGCGCCAAGGAGGTTGTGGCCAGCACCATGGCCGTCGTCTATGCCACCAGCGACGAAGAGGCCGAGGCGCTGGAAGCCGACTTCGAGAGCGAGGACAACGAACTGCGCATCTCGCAGCTCATCGGCGACGGCTTCCGCCGCTCCCATGGCGACTGCGCCCCGCTCTCAGCCCTGTCCATGCTCCTCTTCGTCCTGCTCTACATGCCGTGCCTCTCCACCGTCATAGCCATCAAGAACGAGAGCGGCCGCTGGCGCTGGGCCTTCTTCACCATGGCCTACACCATAGGCCTCGCCTGGGTGGTCTCCACACTCGTCTTCCAGCTCGGCTCCCTGCTCCTCTGACGGCGAATCCTCTCTTCTTTACGTCGGCGAATTTTGCGAATTATGCGAATAAGAATATAATCCGCCCAATTCGCCGACAACCCAACCCACAAAAACAATTCGCATAATTCGCAAAATTCGCCGACCAACAATCCGCCGTAATAAATTCGCCCAATTCGCCGACAATAAAAACAATCCGCCGTATGCAGACCCTCATCGTCATCCTCATCCTCGCCGTCACCCTTTTCCTCGTCGTCCGCCGCATCGTCCGCATGTTCAAGGGAAAGGGTGGGGGAGGCTGTTCCTGCGGCTGCCAGAACTGCCCCCATTCCCGCTCCTGCAACACCCCGCACCGCAATCAGAACTAGGTCTCAATCAGAATTGAATCTCAATCAGAACTAAATCTCAATCAGAATGAAAAGAACTATCAGAAACTCTTCTCATTCAGAACTAAAAAGAACCATCAAATTTTTCTTTTATAATCTTTTACAATCTGATTGAGAAAAAAAATCTTTTAGTTCTGTTAGTTCTGATTGAAAAACAGTTCTTTTTGTTCTTTTAGTTCTGATTGAGAAACAATTCTTTTTTATTCTTTTCATTCTGATTGAAAAACAGAACCATCAAATTTTTCTTTTATAATCTTTTACAATCTGATTGAGAAAAAAACTCTTTTCGTTCTTTTCATTCTGATTGAGAAATAATTCTGATTGAGACCCCAGAGCACCCGTCTTAATTTTTGTTAATTCCCCGCCCTGTTGAAAAAAATATTTGTCAAATCGATAATTCTTCGTACTTTTGCATTGTGTAGTGTATACCCCCCAAAAGGGTGGTTTATGCTATAGATATATGGTAATGAACTGATTAGGAATAAATGAAATATAAAACAAATATGAAAAAAGAAAAGAAAAACTACGAATCTCCACAGCTCACCGTCGTGGAGTTCCGTGTGGAAAGAGGTTTCGCAGACTCTACCAACAGCATTGTTGCCAATGCTGCGCAGAACCTGAATCTCACTCTTGAAACGGAGATGCTTATCCAGGCTGCCAAGAAAGATTCCCATGGCAATATTATTGCGGCAGAGATGGGAGGCAACGAGGATAACTCCAACGCCGGTGGCAGCAGCAACTGGCAGTACTCCAACGGTGGTTGGTTCTAATCCAATTGTTTAATCTGGAAAAGAAAGGAAAGTAATATGAAGAAGAATATTCGTTTTGCAATGCTGCTCGGCCTTTGCGGCCTGTTCTTCACGGCTTGCGAGCAGGAGGAAGAACAGCAGATTATCTCCGGAAACCGATTCCGTGTCGAGGCACCCAAGTTTGTCGACAACGAGAAGACCTATCTCCAATTCACCGACGACCTTTCCCGCATCATCTACGAGGAAGGCGACAAGGTGTATATCAATGGTGTCGAGTTCACCCTTTCCAAGGATGGTTCCGGCACATGGTGGGCTAATTCCTCGCAAACCGTTACCGCACCCGAACTCTATGTCGCCTATGCCGACGGCGATGTTGCCGAATGGAACGAGAGTGCGCACACCTACAGCTTTAACCTCAATTCCACCCTCAACAGCACTGACCATAACAAGGTAGTCCTTTGTGGTACTGCCCGCGAGAATGGCTATGCAATCACGCTTGCTCCCGCTTGCGCAATCCTGCGTCTCAATACCCAGGGTGCAGGTGGCGGCTACACCGGTGTGAAAGTTGGTTTTGATGGTAATAAAATTCCCAAACAAGGTACTGTTACTCCTGCTTCCCATACTCTTTCTGCAAATGGTTCGCAATTTCTTGCGGGTGTCACACAGGGTGGCGCTGGAGAGTTCCTGTACATGACTCATAGCAAAACCTCTGCAGGTGAGAGCGATTATTGGTATGTTGCCATCCCCATTACTGGTAGTAGTGTTACCACTACGTTGTATCTCGAATGGAATAATGGTAGCGAGACCATCCGTCATAAGACCCAGGGCCAGGTTACCCTGCAGAAAGGCTATGTATACACAATTGGAACGGAGCGCCAGTCGCCTTTCTATGCTGATGGTACTTCGAAGTGCTTCTTTAAAGTTGCCAATGGTATGACCAAATATGTTTCTTTCTCCCCCGGTAATCTGGTTGCAAAGCTTGTTATGAGTGGCAGCGCTCATACTGAGTGGGAGTTTGCTTCAAGACAAGATTATTATGTTGGCACTGAAAATGAGGGTAATATGTTTGCTCCTGGATTGCCCTATGATTTGTTTGGTTATGGTACAAGCGATTGGAGTGGTCGTGCTTCCTATACTTCATCGGATGTATTAAGTGATTATGCCAATTTTGATTTGACCGGAGAAAACGCTAATGCCGACTGGGGTGTATATAATGGTTCCACTATAAAATATGGATCAACTCCTTCTGGAACGTCTTGGCGTACTTTGACAAGCGCAGAATGGAACTATCTTATTAATACTCGTTCCGGTAAAGGCGCACTTGCTACGGTGAATGGCATAAAAGGTCTTATTTTACTGCCAGATTTGAATGCATCAAGCTCAGCTTGGGTGTATGACGACGAGATCTCTGCACCGCGTCCTTCATTTACTCCGGGATATACAAGCTATACAACTAATAATTATACTCAGGCAGAATGGGACAAATTGGAGGCAGCTGGTGTAATATTCCTTCCTGCAGCAGGAACAAGATATGGAGATGAGGATGCAACTTCAGTTGTTAGGGCTGGTTCATATGGATATTATTGGTCGTCAACGTATGGCTCAGATGATAATCAAGCTAATGCGCTCGTCTTCACTAATGGTTCTGTAAGCATTACTGCTACGGATAATCTAATATCGAATGGTTGTTCTGTTCGTCTTGTTCACCAACAATGGTAAAGTTTGAAAATTTAAATTCTTAAGTTATGAAAAATAATATTACTATGAAAGGGGTAGCAAAGTATTTGTTTGCTTGCTTATTGTTCTTTTCTTATGCTAATGTCCAGTCTCAGTATACCATATCTGCATCAATAAAACCTATTGCATCTTATGGTAGTGTTTCGGGCGAAGGAACTTTTGCGGCCGGACAATCCGCAACCTTGACCGCAACTCCGGCGGATGGATACGAGTTTTATCGCTGGAGAGACGGCGCTGGAACATATCATTACGAGAATCCGTTTACCTTTACGGTGACAGGTAATGAAGAGGTAAGAGCCTATTTTAGACCGGCTGAAACAAGATTTAATGTTACTGTTACAAATGGTACTCCGGGTAGTGAACAATATGTTACAATAACTGGAGCGGGCCAAAAAATTCAAGGTGAGGCATTTACCCTTACGGCTACTTATACGTCTCCGTATAATGCTTGCCATTGGTTTTTGGATGGAGTAGAGGTGGCTGGTACTGATAGCTACTCTTATACGGATATCCAGCGTGATTTGGACTTTGTAGTCTATTTTGACTACGTTCCACAGAATCGTACCATCTCGGTGGTTTCCAATAACCCTGCTCGCGGTACCGTCCAGATTGAGGATTATCATCACAACACCAGCAACTCTTCGCTGACCATCACCGAACGCGACCAACTCACGCTGACGGCTACTCCTGCCAGCAACGAGTATCGCTTCGCTGGTTGGTTCTATAACGATGAACTTGTCAGCACGGATGCCGTCTACACCTTCACCCTGCCCGACGGCGCAGGCAACCGCACCTATACCGCTAACTTTGCCAACGCTAGCGACTCCTACACCATGGAGGCTGAATACTATCCCCCCGAGGCCGCCAGCACCAAGGTTCCTAACACTTCCACCTCCATCCAGGTGGGTAACGCCTTTACCTACAACACCGCCGCTGCTACCAACTGGGTATTCGACGGCTGGTTCGACGAAGACAGTATCCAGCTTACCACCTCCACCAATTACACCATCTCCTATGTGATCCGAAACCGTACCCTCACGGCCAGGTTCCACCATGAGCCCTACACCATCGCTGCTAGCGCCAATCCCGCCGCAGCAGGTATCGTCAATATCACCGGCGCCAACAACGCCGGCACCTACGACGCTGGCTCCAGCCCCGTGCTGAACGCCGTCGCCAACAGCGGCTACCGTTTCGTCAACTGGACAGGCGACTTCTCCTCCACCAACAACCCCTATACTATTAATAGTATCTCGCGTAACTATTCTAATATCGTGGCCAACTTCGTGGCTACCCACACCATCACCCTCACCAACGCCACCCTCACCAGCGCCAGCAGCCAGCCCGTCAACGGCCGCTACGACGAAGGTACCTCCTTCACCGTCACCGCCAACAACCGCGCCAACTACGTCTTCTCGCACTGGACCGTCAACGGCGTCGAGGATCCCTCCGCCAACGTCAACCCCTACTCCGGCACCCTGACCGCCGACATCACCCTCGAGCCCGTCTACACGCCCGTCTACTCCGTGGCGCTCTACAAGAACCCCGCCAATGCTGTTGTCACCCTCACCGGTGCCGGCAACTACCAAAACGGCGAGTCCGTGACCGTCGAGGCCTCCTATGACAACAACGCCTACACCTTCCTCCGTTGGACCATCGCCGGTACCAACACCGAGGTCTCCACCGATAACCCCTACACCTTCACCATCAACGGCAACACCGAGCTTACCGCCCAGATGGAAGCCCTGACCCACTACTACAGCGTCACCACCTCCATCGAAGGCAACGGCTCCATCCGCTCCGACCAGCTCTCCGTCATCCCCGGCACTACCACCGGCATCGCCGAGGGTAGCACCGTCGTCATCAACTACGACGAGGTCCCCGGCTGGCACTTCCAGAAGTGGGTCGTCAACGGCGCGGACAACACCAACACCACCTGCCGCATCGAGAACATCTCCTCTGATGTCACAGTGCAGGCCGTCTTCCGCGAGAGCACGCTCCATCGTCTGACGGTCAACACCAACCCCGCCAACGACCCCAACATCCATGTGGAGCCCGCCAATGTTCCCACTGAGTATGCCGACGGCGATCAGGTCACCCTATATGCCCACGCCGGAACCAACCCCAACTACACCTTCGTGGCCTGGATGTCCGGCAACACCATCCTGAGCATCAACCCGAGCCTGACCCTCACCATGACCTCCGACACCACCGTCACCGCCTGCTTCTTCGTGGCCGAGAACCCCGACATGCAGGACTACCTGACCTATGACGACGACGTGCTCCGCACCACCGTCACCGGTGTCATCGAGGCCTATCGCAACCGCATCACCACCGTCACCATTCCCTCGACGGTCACCGCCATTGCCAATGCCGCCTTCCGCAACTGCACCAGCCTCACCGACATCACCATTCCCGCCGGTGTCGCCTCCATCGGCAACTATGCCTTCGACGGTTGCACCGCGCTGACCACTGTCACGCTGCACGACGGCATCACCAGCCTCGGCAACTATGCCTTCAACAACTGCACCGCCCTGACCACCGTCACGCTGCCCTCCGGCCTCACCGCCATCCCCGAGGGTCTCTTCTACGGCTGCTCCTCGCTGACGGGTGTCCAGTTCCCCGCTGGTGTCGCCTCCATCGGCAGCTTTGCCTTCAACGGCTGCAGCAGCATCTACAACCTCGAAGTCCCCGCCTCGGTGACCACCGTGGGCGCCCAGGCCTTTGCCGGCATGAGCGGTCTGCACTTCGTGACCCTCAACGCTGGCAACGCCTCCTTCGGCAACGACTGCTTCCAGAACTCCAACAATATCGTCCTCACCAGCTTCAACGGCAACCTCGCCGACTGGATGACCATCGACTTCGCCAACGCCAACGCCCAGCCCATGTCGCGTTCGCGCAACCTCTCCCTCAATGGCAACATCCTCACCGAGCTCGTCATCCCCGACGGCACCGTTGAGGTCAAACCCTATGCCTTCTTCTTCGACACGCTGATCACCAACATCACCATTCCCGCCAGCGTCACCACCATCGGCAGCAACGCCTTCTACCGCCTGACTCACCTGCAGCACATCGACCTCCTCGGCATCCCCGCCACCGTCGATGACGCCGCCTTCCAGTCCGTCAGCAAGGAAGAGGTCACCGTCTCGGTGCCCTGCGCCGACTATGTCGAGGGTATGACCTGGGCCGGCTTCACCCGCATCTCCGGTGGCAACATGCCCATGCTGAACCTCGTGCAGCGTCCCGGCGGCATGGTGGCCGTCACCAGCGCCCCCACCTGCAACTCCCTGGCCTACACCTACACCATCGCTGCCACCCCCGGTGCCTACAACGTCTTCCAGTCCTGGAGCGACGGCAACACCGACAACCCCCGCACCATCACCCTCACCACTGAGGACATGACCGTGTCGCCCATCTGGGGCCGCTCGCCCAGCGCCTCCGAGGTGATGGCCGAATACTTCGACTTCAACTCCCCCGAGGACAACGCCAGCTGGTACAGCCCCAGCACCGGCGCCAACCAGTGGGTCATCGGCGATGCCTCCTTCTTCGGCCGCAACGGCAAGGGCCTCTATGTCTCCAATGACAACGGCGCCACCAATGCCTACGACGCCGCCTCCGACGCCCTCATCTACACCGAGCTCAAGTTCGCCGAAGGCTACTACCGCATCCGCTTCAACTACATGGTCGCCGGCGAGCGCGAGGACTTCATGAGCGCAGGCCTCTTCAAAGAGGACGGCAACTACATCGACCTCGAGCCCCACACCCCCGGTGTCATCCTGGTGTCAGACAGCCTCTATGGCCTCGACCCCACCGTCGATGACTGGCAGTACAAAGAGCGCATCATCCGCATCGACGAGCCCGGCTGGTACCGCCTGGCCTTCTTCTGGAGTGTCGACGACGACGACGACATCGTGGCTCCCGCCGCAGCTGTCGACAACGTCTCCATCACCTTCGAGGACGAGCGCACCCTCATGGACCGCACCGCCCGCGTGACCGTCCGCTCCAACAACGAGAACATGGGTACCGCCTACACCAACCTCTCCACCACGCCCGACGTGCACAACACCACCGACCGCTACTACTATGGCGAGGTGGCCGAAATCCACGCCGTCAGCAACAACCCGCAGCTCTACCGCTTCGTGCGCTGGAGCGATGGCGACACCCGTGCCGACCGCTCCTTCGAGTTCCTCGACATCCTCGGCGTCAACCCTAACCTGACGGCCATCTTTGAGCCCGTGCCCACCCACTACACTGTCACCGTCGACATTGAGGCCTCCGCCATCGATGGCGCCCTCCAGTTCGGTGTTGTCAATGGAACGGAAATCAGCAACGGCTCCACTAGCATCCCCGTCGAGCAGGATGCCGTCGTCGTGCTCAACCAGCCGCAGGCCGGCTGGGCCTTCATGGGCTGGTGGGACGGCAACGCCGTGATCTCCACCGACAACCCCTTCACCTACACCGGCCGTACCGACATCACCCTCACCGCCCTCATGAAGCCCTGGCGCGACTGCTCGGACGACGACGATGTCCCCAACTTCTCTCCGATGCCCGGCAACTTCACCCACTACACGCCTGAGATCGACGACGTGATTGTCGACAACGTGGAGGTCGAGATCGTGAACGGCCTGATTGCTGTCAGCAACACCGCCAATATCGAGGTTCTCCTCTTCGACGTCAACGGCCGCGTCATCGACCGCAAGAACGGCAACGGCAACACCATCTACTTCGAGGTGCCCGTCAGCGGCTCTTACATGCTGCGTGTCGGCAACCTTCTCACGAAGAAAGTTGTTGTCATCAGATAAAGTTTTTCATAATAGAAATTTTAATGGAAGCCAGCGGCGCCGCAAGACGCCGCTGGCTTTTTTCAACATCGTCAGCCGATGTTGCCGCTACCGATGTAGCTGCTCTCGCTGGGCTCGAAGGGACGCTCGTTGACCTTGGCGCCCACGGCGAAGCCCCACACGTGGACCTTCATGCCGTTCCAGTAGGAGGGCACCCTGACCGTCGCCGTCTCCTCGCTGCGCTTCACCGCCTCCGACAGCACGCCGCACTTGGCGTCGGGACAGTAGACGAAGACATAGACCTCGTCGTCGGCATGCGTGCCCACGCACTCGGTGTTGGCGCTGAAGTCCACCTTCACCTGCTGCGGGGTGTCGAACTGGGGAACGTCGAAGTGCACTCCCGTCAGGCGCCCCAGGGCGACCTTGAGACCCGTGTAGTCGACGTTGAGGGTGCCGGTGCCGGTGGCCGACACCTTGTCGAAGTTGACCTCCATGAAGACGTTGCCCTCCGTCAGGCTGCGCTCCACGGCGACCTTGTGCATGCCCACCAGGGTGGCCTGGTAGAATCCGGACGAGAGCTCCGACAGGGCCGCGAAGCGTTTGCGCAGCATCAGCTGGCTCTCGGTACGTGCGTCGTGACGGTTGCGGGTGTAGGCTCGCATCACAGGGATGCCTTTCCAGAACGATCCGACCACGGTGCCGACCTTGCCCATGAAACCATCGAGAATACCACAATTAACAGTTGCCATAATTTTAATGTTTTTAAAGGTTAATAATAAAAATTGATTTGTTTGTTTTTTGTTTTGCCTCCCCGGGTGGCCGCCCGGAAGGAAGCGCTGTGTCGGTCGCGACGACAATGACAATATAAGGCCAAAACGTGTTACCACCCAAAATGTAAACCTGTTTACCCCGAAAGTAACATAAAGTAACCATTTTCCACATTGGGACTTTTGGCTATGAAGACCTAAAAGTCCCTGCAAGGGACGATAGTGTTTAGCCGTGGGCGTCAGCCCACGGATGAATCGGTAGCAATATCATGAGCCCTGAAAGGGCGACACTTTTTTTCCATAGTATGTGTCGCCCCGGAGGGGCTCTTTGGTCTCCGTGCTTCCCGACCGTGGGCTGACACCCACGGCTAAATACTTTCGCCACTTCGTGGCTTTATGCGCTCACGCGGTATGGCGTGATTCGAGGGCATTCAGGAATATCCTCCCATAGTCAACTATAGAGTACTGTTTTGTCTAACCGTCCATTCTCCTCGATGGCGTTGTCTCGGATCATGCGGTCGATGTCCGCTCGGTCGTAGTAGGTTCGTCCTTCTACTTTGGCTGCGTTCAGGATTCCTTTCTTTGTCCATTTCCATAGCGTTTTACGGCTGATGCGCAGCAGGCGGCACACGTCGGGGATGTCGAGCCACTCCACCGGCGGCACCCAGTCGGGGCGCTCCACGCCTAGCACCTCTGTCTGGCGCAGCGTGGGACTGCTGTGTTGCATCATGCCCACAAGTTTCTCGTCGCTCATCTTGCTGCCCTTGTGGAAGCTGATGCTGTAGTTGTTGATGCGCCCGTCGGGCAGTCGGTAGAAGACGTAAATCATCGGTGGCTGCTTTTCATAGTCCAGGTCCAGGATCTCGAGGATTTTCTTGAGTTCTTCGTTTGTCATAATGTTTTTTCCTTTCTTGTTTTTTGTTGTTTGTTTGTTGTTGGTCCCGCTGCCGGCGGCGGGGTGTCTCGGTTGGAATTCCGGCGGCAAAAATAGCGGTTTCCGAACCGGCAGAGAGGGCGGGGCAGGGACGGTTGCATACGGGTGTGGCGCGTGGTGTTATTATGGTGTTATTCTGTTGATATTTTGTTGATATCTTTTTGGGCACAATAGCGATTCTTTGCCTAATTTTGCAAACTGATTACCGTCGAACAATATTCCTCCGTTCCGCACTTATGTCGTTGACAGAGAGCATAGAAAAGTATTGCGGCATCGCCCTCGGTGCCGTCCCCGGACAGGACGCAGCGTCGCTGTCCGAGGCCTTTTTCCGTGCCCTGGTCGACGCCGGCAAGGACTACGGCGAGCAGCGCCACCTCATCATCGTGGCCATGGACCACTGCCACGACGTGGATTTCGGCGAGCGCTGCCTCGACCGCATAGCCCGCATCGACACCTTCCTGCAGCGCCGCGCCGCCGTGGTGGACCGCGAGGTGGCAAAACGGAATTCCGGTGTGCCCAAAAACAAGGACTGGCCCGCCGGCGAGCAGTACGCCACGCTGCGTTTTTCGCCTGCCCGCACGGTCACGCCCGAGCTCTGCCGGGCCGTGGAGGACATGGTGGTCGCCCTGGCAAAGGAGAACTACATGGAGCCCGCCGAGGGCCTGCTGCGCGACCTGCGCCAGGGCCTGGGCTACTACCTCCCCGGCGAGGACACCCTGCGCCGCCGCCGCACCGTGCGCTGGCTCAAAGGGCAGAATGCCCTCCACGTCTGGATCGCCGCCATGCTCGGCGGCCGCGAGCCCCTCATCCGCGTGGCCGACGGCGCCCCCGGCTGCTGGGTCACCGCCGCCAGCCTCTTCATCGACCGCGACGGCCGCGCCTTCACCTACAGCCGCCTCGAGCACGGCCGCCTCCGCGACGAGGACCGCACCCGCTGGCTCCAAAACACCGTCCCACTGACACCCAATTCGGCCCTTCTCATATAGTTCC
>DFIZ01000033.1:8892-10168 GCA_002372855.1 Bacteroidales bacterium UBA3684 | reverse complement strand
ATGCCGAATTATGTACCTCTCCGGTCCCTGTCGGAGGGGTGTTTTTTCTTGCAGTGGGCACAATAAAATTTGACAAAAGGAGTTATCGGATAAAGAAGGACATAAAAAAGCAACATACATGGAGACAATTACCCTGGGCCGCAGTGGCCTCGTGGTGCCCCGCAACGGGTTCGGGGCCCTGCCCATACAACGTATCAGCGAAGCCGACGCCGTGCGCCTCCTGCGCCGCGCCCTGGACGGCGGCATGTACTATTTCGACACCGCCCGCTTCTACACCGACAGCGAGGCCAAGCTGGGCGCCGCCTTCGAGGGGCGTCGCAGCGAGGTGATTATCAGCACCAAGACCGGCGCCACCACGGCCGACGGTTTCTGGAAGGACCTGGAGACGAGTCTCCGCCTGCTGCGGACGGACTATGTGGACCTCTACCAGTTCCACAACCTGCCGTTCTGCCCCAAGCCCGGCGACGGCAGCGGCCTCTACGAGGCCATGCTCGAGGCCCGGCGCCAGGGCAAGGTGCGCCACATCGGCATCACCAACCACCGCCAGCGCGTGGCCCTCGAGGCCGTGGAGAGCGGCCTCTACGAGACGCTGCAGTACCCCTTCTCCTACCTGGCTTCGGAGGCCGACCACGACATCGTGCGCCGCACCCTCGACGCCGGCATGGGATTCATCTGCATGAAGGGCCTCAGCGGCGGCCTCATCACCCACAGCGCCGTGGCCTACGCCTGGCTGGCGCAGTACGAGGTGGCCCCCATCTGGGGCATACAGAAGGAGTCGGAGCTCGACGAGTGGCTCTCCTACCAGGACAATCCGCCGCGCCTCACCGACGAGATGCGCGCCGTCATCGAGAAGGACCGTCGCGAGCTCAGCGGCGACTTCTGCCGCGGCTGCGGCTACTGCCAGCCCTGCCCGGCGGGCATACAGATACAGGACTGCAATCGCATGTCGCTCTTCCTGCGCCGTGCTCCCCACAGCGTCTACCTCACCGAGGAGTGGTACCGCGAGATGATGAAAATCGACGGCTGCCTGCACTGCAACCACTGCGTGCAGCACTGCCCCTACGGCCTCGACACCCCCAACCTCCTGGTCCGCAACAAAGAGGATTTTCTGAATTTTTGGAGAAACAGGAATAAATAACAGTAGAGACGCAGCGATAAATAACCCATTCTGTAGAGACGCAGCGTGCTGCGTCTCCGTGAAGACAAAGAAAAAACCAATAATGTAGAGACGCAGCACGCTGCGTCTCTACGGATGACGAAAGAAATGTAAATGCCT
>DFIZ01000033.1:0-8748 GCA_002372855.1 Bacteroidales bacterium UBA3684 | reverse complement strand
CTACAGATGACGAAAGAAATGTAAAAGCTTACCGGGAGACGCAGCACGCTGCGTCTCTACAGAAGGGAACAAATTCAGGTTTATGGAACTGAAACAAATTGCCCATATCGAAACCCCGTATGCGACGAAATTCGGGGTGCCGCGGCAGGCGGGGCTTGCCGCGGGACGGGCGCGGGTGGTGTTCGAACCCGAGTACCGCGTGGCCGAGGCCGTGCGGGGCTTGGAGGGTTTCGATTATGTGTGGCTGCTGTGGGGCTTCCACCTCAACGGCCGCCAGCAGTGGAGCCCCACGGTGCGGCCGCCGCGCCTGGGGGGCAACAAGAGGGTAGGGGTTTTCGCCACCCGCAGTCCCTACAGGCCGAATGCCGTGGGACTGTCGTCGGTGCGCCTGATGGCCGTCGAGAACGACCCGCACGAGGGCATGGTGCTGGTGGTGGAGGGCGCCGACCTGGTGGACGGCACCCCCATCTACGACATCAAGCCCTACATTGCCTATGCCGACAGCCATCCCGACGCCCGCAGCGGTTTTGCGTCGGAAGCCCCCGGCGAGGCACTGCGTGTGGACGACCCGCAGGGGTTGCTGGCCCCGCTGCCCGGGACGTTGGCGCAGGGGCTGCGCCAGTCGCTGGCCCTGGACCCCCGTCCGCACTACCAGGACGACCCCGGTAGGAGCTACGGCATGCTCTTCGGCGGATACGAGGTGAAATTCCACGTGGAGGGCAAAGTGCTGATTATAGACCATTTGGATAAAGTGGGGTAAAGGAAATACTGTTAAATAATGTTAACGGTGAAATTTTCCGCCCCTTTTTTAGTCTATATATACGAATGGAAGAAATGTACACACAACTGGTCGAAGACTGTCGGCGCCGCGACCGCGAGGCCATGCGCCGTCTCTATGAGGCCACGGCCCCTATGGCGCTGGGTGTGTGCATGCGCTATTGCGGCGACCGCGATACCGCGCAGGACCTGATGCAGGACGGATATGTGCGCATTTTCGAGGGCATCGGGCGGCTGCGCGAGCCGGAGCGGCTGATGGCGTGGGTGTACCAGGTGATGGTCAACGTGTGCCTGACGCATTGCAAGTGGAGGGAGGAGACGGTGAGCCTCGACGAGATGGAGGAGGAGCCTGCGGTGCCGTTCACCGACCCTTTCTCCGACGAGGAGGTGGTGGTGGCCCTGCAGCGGTTGCCGGAGCGGCAGCGGATGGTGTTCAACCTGCTGGAAGTGGAGGGGGTGACGCCCGAGGAGACGGCCCGGCAGCTGAAGACCAGCGTGCGGAACGTGAGGGTGCTTTTTGTGCGGGCATGCAACCGTCTGAAAGAACTATTGACGAACGAAAAATGAACAATTGATATGGACCTGAAGAACTATGAAGTGCAGCCCGACAGCGGGCTTTTCGAGAAGATTGAGCGCCGTTTGCGCATGCGCCGTATGGCGAGGGTGTGTGGCGGAGTGGCCGCGGCCGTGGTGGCTGTGGCCGCCGTGGTGTGGGTGGCCATGCCGTCGGAGAAGGCTGCCGTGGCCGTCGCCCCCGAGGCGGTGGCCGTGGCCCGTGTGCAGGAGACCCCGGTGCCGGAGACCGTAGAGCCTGTGGCCGAGGAGCGGCAAGCCGTTTCGCGGCCGACGCCATTGCAGGTGTCTGCTGCCGTGGCACAGGAGGTTGCGCCTGCCGCCGCCGTGGTACCGGAGAAGAGCGTTGCCGTTGCCAAGGCTGCGCAGCCCGTCGTGGCTGCCAAGCCTGCCGAGCCGGTGCGCGTCGGCGCCGCCGTCAGGCCGGTGCCGGCGGTGGCAGAGGCCAAGCCCGCCGCCGAGCCTGTGGCTGTGGGCGCGGAGACCGCTGCCGGGCAGGCGGTGGCACAGGAGGCCCCGGCCGTCAAGGGGAAGGACCCCTCGTCGTCCATCGTGCACGAGGACAACCTGCTGTGGGCACCCAATGCCATTGTGCCCAACGGCGAGGTGGACGAGAACCGCACCTTCAAGCTGAAGTTTTCGTCGACGGTGACCGATTTCCGCATCACCATCTTCAACCGTGGCGGCCGCCAGCTCTACCAGAGCACCGACCCGCAGTTTCTGTGGGACGGCACCTACGACGGCGCCGCCCTGCCCCAGGGAGCCTATGTGTGGGTGGCCAAATTCCGCGACAGCGACGGCCGTGTCCATCAGGAAAAGGGCACGGTGACCATCATACGCTAGCGGAGCGGTAGAAGCATAAGTGCCACAGAATCATTGCCGACGGCATGCCGTCGGCATTATTTTATATATGTCCTCGCATGTAATTCAAAAATTATGCGTATCTTTGCACCCGAAATAGCAAGGGCTGTTCTATCGCTCGGCACCCCAGTTGCCGAGAGGAAAGTCCGGGCAGCGCGAGCCACCATGCTTCCTAACGGGAAGGCGGCACAGCACCCCAAGGTCGTGCCGACAGAGAGCGCCACAGAAAAGAAACCGCCCGAAAGGGTAAGGGTGAAAACGCGGGGTAAGAGCCCACGACACGTCCCGGCGACGGGCGCGATGGCAAGCCTCATGGGCTGAAAGACCAAGTAAACCGGCAAATGTCTCGGGCTGGCTCGCCCGAAAAGCCGCAAGGCTGTTGTCGGAGGGTAGGTCGATAGAGACCGTCGGCGACGGCGGCCCCAGATTGATGATAGAAGCCCGCAAGGGTGACAGAACCCGGCTTACAGGCCCTGGCTATTTTTGAATTGAAAGCTGAAAACTGAAAAATGAAATGAAATTGAAAAAAGACTATAGAAGCAAAGGAATGTGGCGCATTGTTGTGTGCGTCATGCTTTTCGTTTTCCAGTTTTCAGTTTTCGGTTTGCTGACCGCCTGTTCGGGCACGTATGTGGGAGTGCCGAGGGCCGAGGTGCTGAGCTATCAGACCTATCCCACCTACGGCGGCCTGCACGCGCTGTCCACCGCCTACGCCGAGACCCTCAATGCCGCCGTCAAGGCCGACACGCTCCATCCCGGCATGTATGCCGAGTACGGTGTCACCCTGGCCCTGATGGGACACAAGGGGACGGCCTGCCGCATGCTTAACGCCGAGGTGAAAGCTTTCCCCGAAAGCCGCGGCATGGTGCAGCGCATCAAGCAGAAGCTGATGCCCGACATGCTCGCGGACACGCTGGCGTCGGCCCGCGACACCGCCAACCTTGCCCAGCTGGCAGGGTGGGCCTACGACTCCCTCGCCGCCCTGAGGCCGCTGCCCTATGTGGCACCGGTCATCGACAGCACCGACACCCTTTGGATCAGCCTCCAGACCCCCGTCGATTCGGTGGCCTATCCTGTGGAACTCACGGCCAAGGAGAAACGCGAGTTGCTGGAGCAGCAACAGGCTGCCGAGGCAGAGCGCAAGAAGTTTGTCGCCGACTCGATAGCCGCCGCCAAGCAAGCCGTCAAGGATGCCCGCAAGCAGGAGAAGCTGGCGCGCGAGCAGGCCAAGAAAGAAAAGGAAAAAGCCCGCAAACTCGAGCGCGAGGAGCGTGAGAGGCAGAACAAGGAACGTGCCGAGCAGCGCCGCCAGGAACGCGAAGCACAGAAAGCCGCCCGCGAGGCCGAAAAGAAAAACAAGAAATGAGCCATGAAGACTAAGACCGCTTTCCTTATGTTGTTGGCCGTGGCATTCATGGCGTCGTGCAAGAGCGAAAAGAAACTCGAACACTACAGCGAGATATACAACGAGCGCCCGTCGGTGATCTATGTGGCGCCGCTCAACGACCTGTCGTTGCGTCATGCCCTGCGCACCACCGAGGATTCGCTCCTCAACCTCTCGCTCAACATTGCCTCCAAGCAGCTCTTCCTCACTGCTTCCGACCCGCTGGTGTACAACGGCTATTATGTCCCCGGCCCCTTGGCGTCGGCCCAGATTGCCGCCACCGAATGGCGCACCGGCAAACAACTGCGCAACGACGACATCACCGACTATTACACCCAGCTGGGCATCGACGCCGTGCTCTTCATCACCATCCACGGATGGAGCAGCACCAGCAACAGCTGGACCGTCGAGGCGGAGTATGTCCTCCGTTCGGCACGCAGCAACAACGAGTTGCTCCACGTCTCGGTCACGGCGCGCAAAATCCTTGCCACCGACTTCAAGGGCAACCCCAAGCCCCTGGTGGAGGACCAGGCCTTTGCCGAGAAGTACGGCTGCGACCTGGAGACCGCTCAGCGCTGCCGCCTGGTGGAGACCCTCAACAAGTATGTCCTCAAGGATTTGCCTTCCGGCAAACGTGCCCGTGAGCACCGCACCGAACGATACATCCGTTCCCATCCCGAATATTTCAATCTTCAGATATATCCCGACGGCACTGTCGAGATGAAGCAGACCGAACTCACCGACTGATCCAGACCATGAACATCGAAGTCTCCCTCTCTCCGGCCCTCTATCCCTATCGCACCATCACCGAGAACCATGTTTCTGTGGCCATCGACCTGCTGAGAGCCACCACGGCTGTCTGCGCCGCCTTCCAGGCCGGATGCAGCATTGTGGTGCCGCTCGACAGCCTCGACAAGCTGCCCGCCTACCGCCAGATGGGCTACCTCCTCGCTGCCGAGCGCAACGGCAGCAAGGTGGGCGATGCCGAGTACGGCAACTCGCCAACGGAATACCTTCGCCACGACATGAGTGGTGTGCGCCTAGCCTACAGCACCACCAACGGCACGGTGTCCATCGTCCGCGCCGCCGATGCTGCACTGACCCTTGTGGGTTGCTTCGCCAACCTCACGGCGCTGTGCCAACGCCTCGAACGGGAGAACCGCGACGTGGTTCTGCTCTGCAGCGGATGGAAGAACGACTTCTGCATCGAGGACACCCTCGTGGCCGGCGCCATCATCGAGCGTTGCCATGCCACGCCCCACGGCGACGCCGCCGCCATGGCCCTCGCCCTCTGGCAGCAGGCCAAGGCCGACCCCTTCGCCTATTGCGCCAACGCCACCCATGTCCACCGCCTCTATGGCCTCGGCGCCGAGGAGGATGTGCGCTTTGCTTTCAAAATGGATACCTGCCCCGTGGTTCCCATGCTTTCCAACGGACGACTCACCCTATGAGATACCTCCTGGCCATACTCCTCCTGCTTGCCCCTGTGACCCTTCAGGCCCAGAACGATACCATCATCCATGGGTCGTTGCCGGTGCGCAAATACCTTGGCCCTTCCATCACTGGTGCCTCCCTGATCGGCATGGGCGGCCTGCTGGCCTTCCAGCCCGATATAAACAATCTGGCTGTGACCCTGCGCGACGAGGTGATGTACCATGACCTGCCGAAAATCCATGTCGACGATTATATCCAATACCTGCCCGCGCTGACGCCCGCCGTGCTGACGCTCTGCGGCATCAAGGGCCGACACAGCTTCTGGAAGCTGGCGCAGCTCGAAGGGGCCAGCTACCTCCTCGGCGCCGGATGGCTCAACGCCGGCAAGTACGGCTTCGCCCATCTCCGCCCCGACAACTCCACCCGCAACAGTTTCCCCTCCGGTCACACTTTCTTCGCCTTCACCGGAGCCGAAATCCTGCGCCGCGAATACGGCAAGGAGTACCCTTGGATAGCCGTCGCGGGCTATGCCGTGGCCACCCTCGTGGGCCTCATGCGCATCTACAACAACCGCCACTGGGCCGGCGACGTCCTGGCTGGTGCCGGACTGGGCATCCTCTCCGTATCCCTCGTCTATTGGACCCTCGATTAAAAAATAACCTTTAAACGATAAACCTTAAACCTTAAACCTTAAACCTTAAGAATGAACCTCTTCAGCAACATCAAAGGCGACCTCTTCGGCGGCGTTACCGCCGGCATCGTCGCATTGCCCCTGGCCCTGGCCTTCGGCATACAGGCTTTCAGCGGCGTAGCCTCCCCCGACGCCGCCTCCATGGGTGCCTACGTGGGCCTCACCGGCGCCATGCTCCTGGGCTTCTTCGCCGCCCTCTTCGGCGGCACCCACAGCCAAATCTCCGGCCCCACGGGTCCCATGACCGTCATCACGGCCACCCTCGTCTCCGGCGCCTGGGCCTCCTCGGGCGGCAGCATCTCCGAGGTGCTCATCTCCATGGCCCTGGCGGCCATCTTCTGCGGCCTTTTCCAGATTCTCTTCGGAGTCATCAAGATTGGCAAATATGTACGCTACATCCCTTACCCTGTACTCAGCGGCTTCATGAGCGGCATCGGCGTCATCATCATCCTGCAGCAGCTCTATCCCCTTGTGGGCCAGAACGGCAGCGGCTCCATGATCGACCAGCTCGCCGGCCTGCCCGCGGCCTTCTCCCACACCTCGCTCACTGCGTTGCTCCTCGGCATCGGCACCGTGGCCATCATCTACCTCTTCCCCCTGCTCACCAAGAAGGTGCCCTCCACCCTGGTGGCCCTTATCGTAATGACGGTCGTCTCGCTGTTCATCGACATGGACGGCGTGGCCACCATCGGCGCCATCCCCTCGGGTCTGCCCAAGCCCTTCTTCCTGCACGACCAGATTGCCCTTTCCGGCATCAACTGGGGCACCGTCCTCGTCGCCGCCATCATCCCCGGCCTCACGCTGGCCGGCCTCGGCTCCATCGACACCCTTCTCACCTCCGTCGTGGCCGACAACATCACCAAGACCAAACACAACTCCAACCGCGAACTCATAGGGCAGGGCATAGGCAACGCCGTCGCCGGCCTCTTCTGCGGACTCCCCGGTGCCGGCGCCACCATGCGCACCGTGGTCAACGTCAAGAGCGGCGGCCGCACCCAGCTCTCCGGCATGGTGCACGCCCTGCTGCTGCTGGCCATCATGCTCGGCCTCGGCTCTGTGGTCCAGTATGTTCCGCTGTCGGTCCTCGCCGGTATCCTCATCACCGTCGGCTGGGGCATCATCGACTTCAAAGGCTTCAAGGACCTGCCCAAGATACCGCGCGCCGACGCCGTGGTGCTCATCGTGGTCTTCCTCGTCACCGTCTTTGTCGACCTCCTCACCGCCGTCGGCATCGGCATGGTCATCGCCTGCGTGCTCTTCATGAAGCGTGCCTCCGACCTCGTCGAGGGCGGCTACAGCAGCCAGGAACTCACCAACTTCGACAAAGAAAGCCCCTGGGACGACGAGCACGGTATGCCCGACACCGTGGCGCACAAAATCTACGTCCAGCGCCTCAACGGTCCCATCTTCTTCGGCACCATCAACAAATTCAAGGAGGTCATGGCCACCGTCCCCGCCGACGCCAAAATCGTCATCATCCGCATGCGCCTCGTCTCCTTCATGGACCAGAGCGGCCTCTACGCCATGGAGGAAGCCATCAAGGAAATCCAGGCCAACGGCACCCAGGTCCTCATGACCATCATCCAGCCGCAGCCCCTCTACATGCTGACCACCCACAAGGTCATCCCCGGCGTCGTTCCCGAAGACCACACCTTCAAAACCTTCGAAGACTGCACAGAATACCTGAAAAAACAAATCAATAAATAACAACAATCATCTCCCGCCTGCGGCGGAAATCCATAAATCAAGAAACTGAATGGACGCGCAGCGGGAGACAAAAAACAATTAATTATGGGTCGCGCATTTGAATATCGCAAAGCAAGAAAACTGAAACGTTGGGGCCACATGGCCCGCACATTCACCAAAATCGGCAAGGAAATCGAGCTTGCCGTCATCGCCGGCGGTCCCGACCCCAGCAGCAACCTCCGCCTGCGTCTGCTCATGCAGACCGCCAAGAGCGAGTCCATGCCCAAGGACAACGTCGAACGCGCCATCAAGCGCGCCACCGAGAAGGACAAATCGGCCTACAAAGAAGTCGTCTACGACGGCAAAGGCCCCCACGGTGTGGCCATCGTCGTCGAAACCGCCACCGACAACCCCACGCGCACCGTCGCCAACCTCCGCGCCGCCTTCGTGCGCGGCAAGGGCGAGCTCGGCACCATGGGCATGAACGACTTCCTCTTCGAGCGCAAGTGCTCCTTCGTCGTCGCCTGGCAGGACGGCATCGACATGGACGAGCTGGAGCTCGAACTCATCGACTGCGACATCGACGAGGTCTTCCGCGACGAGGACGAAATCCTCATCTACGCCGACTTCGCCAACTACGGCCCCATCTCCAAGTACCTCGAGGACAAGGGTCTTGAAATCAAGAGCTTCAAGTTCGAACGCATACCCCTCACCGTCCGCGAACTCTCCGAAGAGGAGCAGGAGGACGTCAACGGCCTCATCGAACGCCTCGAAAACGACGACGACGTCGTCAATGTCTTCCACAACATGGCCTGACGCAGATGAAACGCCTCCTCTTAGCCATCGCCATGCTGGTGGGCCTCTGCCTGCCGGCCATGGCACAGAACACGCTGAACAACAGTGCCGACAACATTGTCGGCACTTATTCCGGCAAGCAGGGCGACGACCGCTTCCGCGCCCGCGTCGTCAAGCTCGCCAACGGCACCTACCGTGCCCAGGTCGTCTGGCTCGAGCACGACCGCGACGCCAATGGCAACAAGATCCTCGACACCAAGAACCCCGACAAAGCGCTCCGCAACCGGCCCGCCGACCAGATCGTACTCTTCTCCGGCCTCAAATACAACGCCAAGAAGCACCGCTGGGACGACACCAAAATCTACGACCCCCAGCGCGGCATCCGCGCCAAACTCGTCGCTTGGTTCGCCGCCGACGGACGCCTGGCCCTCAAAGGCTCCCTCTTCGGCATCTCCGAAACCGTCTACTGGACCAAGCTCCCCCCGACCCCTGCCCAATAGGGGTCCCATAGGGGTCGAAGAGGTACATAATTCGGCATTTCTTATAT
>DFIZ01000017.1:23495-23676 GCA_002372855.1 Bacteroidales bacterium UBA3684 | reverse complement strand
TCATGTACAAGCACATCCACGCCAGCGTCCGCTTCCTGCAGGACATGGCCATGTAAACCAGTGGATTGTGAATAACGGGCAGTGTACAGCACACTCGCCCAAAGCCCAAACCCAAATCCGGAGCAATCACTACGATTGCTCCGGATTTTTTTTGCCAAAACACCCACCCGACACCTACCCG
>DFIZ01000017.1:16320-23378 GCA_002372855.1 Bacteroidales bacterium UBA3684 | reverse complement strand
ATAAGAAGTATATGAGAAGTATATAGGAACTATATAAGAAGGGCCGAATTATGTGCCTTTCGGGTGGGTGTGAAATGGGGGTTCGGGGGTCGTCCTCACTTGCCCAGCGTGTGCTTCATGATGTTGTCGTAGCCGTAGAAGCTGCGGCGGGTGCCGTCGGTGAAGTGGAAGACGATGGAGGTGACGCGCATGTACTTGATTTTGCCTTTGTCGTCCCAGAAGAGTTCGTCGAAGGTGTACTGCGCCGGCGAGCCGGGACGTATGGGGCCCATGCAGCGGATGGTGCGGACGTCGCGGTTGAACTGGTCCTTCTGCAGCTGGCCGCGGTCGTTGACGGGGGTGACGGTGATTTCGAGTTTGGTGACGATTTTCTGGAAGCAGTTGTAGAAGTTGAACTCGAGACCGAACATGTAGTCGCTGCGGGCGGGGTTGATGCTCATGATGAATATCTGGTCGCGGTTCATGCGCTCCTTGGTGGCCTGCACCTCGGCCATGAGGCGTTGTTCGGCCTGGTCGATGGAGTCGCGCTGGAGGACGATGGTGATGCTGTCGGCCTGGCGGGCGAAGAGTTCGCTGACGCGGTCGAGCGAGTCGAGCTGGCGTTGCAGCTGCTCGCGGTGCTGCTGTTCCTGCTGCTGGCGGAGGGCCATCCGCTGCTCGTAGGCCAGCAGGCCCTCCTCGGTGGTGAAGGCGCCCCATTCGGCCAGGCGCATCAGGGCCGGGAGCGTAAGCGTCTGTCGCACATGGGTGTTGGTGCGCACAGTGAAGACCACGGGCCACTCCGGCGAGGGCTGGTAGCGGTAGCCGAGCCAGACGAGGGGCGCGAAGTGGGCGTAGCGGTGGTCGGAGGTGTCGACGTCGATGAGGCTGCCGTTGTCCATGCCGATGTAGGCCCACTCCTGGAGGGTGCTGTAGCGCTGGCGCCAGTAGCGGTCGGAGACGAGGTAGGGGAAGAGTTGCGTGGCCAGGCTTTCGGACAGCGAGACGTCGATGCTGTCGGCCTGGAGGCGCAGAGTGCGTTTGCCGGCACGTTTGCCGCTGACGCTGAGGCGGTAGAGGCTGTTGTATCGCAGGCGCTGCGGGGCAATCTTTTTCTCTATCTGTTTCTTCAGGTCATGCGGCGGTTCGATGAGGTAGGCGTCGTCCAGGTGGGCTTCGGTGATGGTGCTATAGTTCCACGACTGCTGGGCATGCGCGGAAGTGAAAATTGAAAATTGAAAATTGAAAATTGAAATCATGCTGATGCAGACGCATGCCCTCAATATTGTATTCATTCTTTTCATCCTGTTTTTCGATTTTTTCAATTTTCAATTCTCAATTTTCAATTTAATTTAGTGTGCCTGCAGCCAGTTTTCGCCCACGTCGATGCCCACCTCGATGTCGATGCCGGGCAGGGGCAGCGCCTGTTTCATTTCGCGGGCCACTATCTGGCGTACCAACGCCTCCTCGGGACGGTAGAGGTCGAAGACCAGTTCGTCGTGCACCTGCAGTATCATGCGGGTGCGGAGGTGCTGCTGGCGCAGGCAGCGGTGGATGCGCACCATGGCGAGCTTGATCATGTCCGCCGAGGTGCCTTGGATGGGCATGTTGACGGCGTTGCGCTCGGCAAAGGAGCGTGCCGACGCGTTGCGGCTGTTGATGTCGGGCAGGTAGCGCCGACGGCCCAGGAGGGTCTGTGCGTAGCCGTGTTCGCGTGCGGCGGCGATGCTCTCGTCGATGAATCGGCGGATGTCGGGATACTGTGCGAAGTATTCATCTATCAGCGCCGCAGCCTCCTTGCGGGGGATGCCGAGCTGCTCGCTGAGGCCGAAGGCGGAGATGCCGTAGACGATGCCGAAGTTGACGCTTTTGGCGTTGCGGCGCTGGTCCTTCGTCACCTCGTTCATGGGCAGGTGGTAGATTTTGGCGGCGGTGGCGGCGTGGATGTCGAAGCCGTTGGCAAAGGCCTCCAGCATGTGGCGGTCCTTGGCCAGGGAGGCGATGATGCGCAGCTCGATCTGCGAGTAGTCGGCGGCGAGCAGCAGGTGCTCCCCGTCGCGCGCCACGAAGGCCCGCCGTATCTCGCGGCCCCGTTCGGTGCGGATGGGGATGTTCTGCAGGTTGGGATTGCTCGACGACAGACGTCCCGTCGCCGTAACCGTCTGGTTGTACACCGTGTGCAACCGTCCTGTGGCGGGATTGATGAGCTTCGGGAACGAGTCCAGGTAGGTGCCCACCAGCTTCGTCACCGAACGGTATTCCAGTATCAGCGGTATGATGGCATGCGTAGCGGCAAGCTTCGTCAGCACGTCCTCGGCGGTGCTGTACTGCTTGGTGGCCGTGCGCGGCGGCTTGTCGGTGACCTTCAGTTTCTCGTACAGCACTTCGCCCAACTGCTTGGGCGAGCTTATGTTGAACCTCTCGCCCGCCAGTTCGTATATCTTTTCTTCTATCTCGCTGCGCTCGGCGGTGAGCTTCTGCGAGTATTCCTTCAGGGCCTCCACGTCGATGCGCACCCCCTCCTTCTCCATGTCCATCAGCACGTCGACCAACGGCAGCTCCACCTCGCGGTAGAGCCGTTCCAGACCTGCGTCCTTGAGTTTGGACACCATCCGCGGATACAGTTGCCACAACGCCGCCGCCTGCGCCGCGCTGTCGGCGGGCTCGAAGCCCAGCAGGGCGGAGCAGATGAAGTCCAGCGTGTGGCGCATCTCGGCGTCGATGAGGTAATGCGCCAGCTGCACGTCGAATATCTCGCCCCGCAGCTCGATGTCCAATTCGGCGAGGATGTATTTCAGATTCTTCAGGTCGAAGCAGAGCTTGGTGCTCCGCTCGTCCTGCAGCACGTCGGCCAGCAGACCCATGTCCACCTCGTCCACCTTGCCTACCCATACAGAATCGGCGTTGGTGCTCATCACCACCTTCGGGCCGTCCACCAGCAGGGCCACATCCTTCCCCTTCAAACCCTCCAGCACCTCGGCCGTCAGCACCGCCTGCTCCACCGCCGGCGACTGCTGCACCGTCGGCGCCAGGTCGAACAGCGTCGGCTCCCCGCTCTCCGTTCTCCGTTCTCCACTCTCCACTCTCCGCTCCCCACTCTCCACTCTCCGCTCTCCACTCTCCACTCTCCATTCCATCGCCTTCTGCGGGTCCTTCACGCTCAGGTCGGTGAATATTCTCCGTGCCAACTGGCGGAACTCCAGCTCGTCGAATATCTTGCGCAGCTCCGCGTAGTCGGGCTCCTCCCTCGTCAGCGCCTCCTCGTCGAAGGCTATTGGGGCGTCGAGCCGTATGGTGGCCAGCATCTTCGAGAAGAGGGCCTGCTCGCCGTTCTCGCGCACCTTCTCCCGCAGGCGGTCGTTCTTGATTTCGTCCACCCGCTTCACCATCTCCTCCACCGAGCCGAACTGCGCTATGAGCTTCTTCGCCGTCTTTTCCCCCACCCCCGGAATGCCGGGAATGTTGTCTATCGCGTCCCCCCACAGGCCCAGCAGGTCTATCACCTGGCGGCAGTCGCTCACGTCGTACTTCTCGCACACCTCCTTCACCCCCATCAGCACGTCCGGCGTCTTGCCCCTCCCCTGGCGGTACATTTTCACCCTCTCCGTCACCAGCTGCGCAAAATCCTTGTCCGGCGTCACCATCACCACCTCGTCGAACCCCGCCGCCTCGGCAGCGTGGCTCAGCGTGCCGATCACATCGTCCGCCTCATAGCCCTCGCACGTCAGCCGCGGTATCCTGAACGCGTCGATGATGCGGCAAATCCACGGCAGGTTGCTCTCAATCTCCTCCGGCATCGGGTCGCGGTGCGCCTTGTATTCGGAATACACCTCGTGGCGAAACGTCGGCTTCGACAGGTCGAACGCCACCCCCACATGCGTCGGACGCTGGCTCTTCAGCAGGTCGTACAACCCCATCGTGAACCCCAGCGCCGCCGACGTGTTCATCCCCTTCGAATTCACACGCGGATTGTTGCTCATCGCGTAATAGCCGCGATACACCGCCGCCATCCCGTCTATCAACACCAGTTTCTTCAAAACCTTAAACCTTAAACTTTAAACCTTAAACTTTAAACCTTAAACCTTAAACCTTAAACCTTTACTTCAGCGGATTCGCCGTCAGCTCGTCGTACTCCTTGCGGTTGCGCAATATGTTGCAGGCCAGATACACCGCACTTCTCATCGACTGCTCGCTCGCCTTGTCCTTGCCCGCAATGTCGTAGCCCGTGCCGTGCGCCGGACTCGTCCTCACATACGGCAGCCCCGCCGTATAGTTCACGCCCTCCGTGAACGACATCAGCTTGAACGGTATCAACCCCTGGTCGTGGTACAGCGCCAGCACGCCGTCGAACTTGTTGAACTCCGAACTGCCGAAGAAACCGTCGCTCGGAAACGGACCGTAGGCCAGCACGCCCTTCCCCTGCGCCTCCTCTATCACCGGCTTGATCACCTTCATGTCGAAGTCGCCGATCACTCCGTTGTCGCCCGCATGCGGGTCCAGCGCCAGCACCGCAATCTTCGGAATCGTAATGCCGAAATCCCTCTTCAGGCTCTCGTTCATCAGCCTGATCTTCTCCGTCAGCAACTCGTGCGTCAGCGCACCCGGCACATCCTTCAGCGCCAGGTGGTTCGTCACAATGCCGATTCTGATTCTGTCGCACACCATCATCATCAGGCTCTGCGCCCCGAACTGGTGGCTCAGGTACTCCGTGTGGCCCGGAAAGTCGAAATCCGGAGCCTGGATATTCCTCTTGTTGATAGGCGCCGTCACCAGCACATCCACCTTCCCCTCCTTCAGGTCCCTGCACGCACGGTCCAGACTCTCCCTGCTCAGCCTTCCCGCCACCTCCGTGCTCTTCCCCAGGTCAATCTTCACCTCCTCCTGCGTCAGGTTCACCACATTGTACTTCCGGTCCTGCGCCTCCGCGGCATCCCTTATGTTGTTGAACACCATCTCCCCCTGCACCGACGTCAGCAGCTTCTTGTGGTAACTCGCCACCTTGCTGCTCCCGTACAATATCGGCGTGCAGAAATCAAACATGCGGCTGTCCGCAAACGTCTTGATAATCACTTCGTAGCCCACACCGTTCAAATCACCGTGCGTAATGGCCACCCTTATCTTCTTCTCTTCGTTGTTCTTGTCCATAAATCCTGCCTCACCCCTGCCCCCTCTCCCAAGGAGAGGGGAACCCGGCCGAGGACTTTTTTTTATTGATTAATAACTGTTTTTATCTACTTTTTAATATATTTGTTTTTCCATCTATCCTATTCCCCTCTCCTTTGGAGAGGGGTCAGGGGTGAGGCCTATTCCCCTCTCCCTCTGGAGAGGGGTCAGGGGTGAGGCCGACCTATTATTGCATCTGCAAAAACCCGTACAGCAACCTCGTCCCGTATCCGCTCGCACCTGCACGGTAATACCCCTGCGCCTTCGTGAAATACGCCACACCCGCAATGTCCAGATGCACATACGGCACATCCTTCGCAAAGTGCGCCAGGAACTTCCCCGCCGTGATCGTACCCGCCTGCGGCGTCGTACCGCAATTCCTCAGGTCCGCATACTCGCTCCTGATCAGCTCGTCATACTCCTTCCACATCGGAAACTCCACCAGCCGCTCGTGCACCTCCTCGCCCACAATCTTCAGCATCTCCAGCTCCCGCTCCGCATTCGTCTGCATCGCCGCAATCCCGAACGTCGAAATCGCCCTCACCGCCGCACCCGTCAGCGTCGCCGCGTCGATAATCACCCTCGGATTGTAATTCTTCACCCCATACGCAATCGCGTCCGCCAATATCAGGCGCCCTTCCGCGTCCGTGTTCACCACCTCCACCGTCGTCCCGTCGTACATCGTCAGTATGTCGTCCGCGGCATAGGCGTTGCCCCCCGGACGGTTGTCCGTCAGCGGCAGCAGCGCCACCACCCTCACCGGCAGCCTGTTGTCAGCCGCCGCAAACACCACACTCGCCATCGTCGCCGCTCCCGCCATATCGCTCTTCATCTCCTGCATATAGTCGTCCGGCTTGATATTCAGTCCCCCCGTGTCGTACATCACTCCCTTGCCCACCAGCACAATCGGTCGTTCCCCTGGAGCGCCCGCTCCACTCTCCGCTCTCCACTCTCCACTCTCCACTCCCGCACACCCGTCATACTCCAGCACCACAAACCGCGGCTCGTCCACACTCCCCCTGTTCACACCCAGCAAGCCGCCCATCCTCAAACTCTCAATCTTCTTCCGGTCCATCACCGTGCACCTCACACCCTCCAGGTCCTTCGCCACAGCCTCCAGCTCATCCGCAAACCGCTCCGCATTCAGGTCCGCCACAGGCATATTCACCCACTCCCGGCACCAGTAGATACGGTTCCACAGCCTACGCTGCGACTCCAACTCCTCCTCGCTGAAAAACACCCTGCTCACCGCCAGCCGCTCCAGGTGGTAGCACTCCTTCGACTTGTAGCGGTCGAAACTGTAGTCCGCCAGCGTCAAACCCTCCACCATCGCAGCCACCTCCTCCGGCAGCGTGCCTTCGCCGCACAGCGCCACCTCCCGCACACCGTCACGCTCCAGCAGCCTCAGCACCTCCGCGGCCAGCAGACGCAGCCGCTCCTGAACCTCCGCACCCTTGCGCTCACTGTCGAACGACACAAAATACAACCTGCTCGGCAAACGGTCGAACGCCACAACAAAATCCTTCCCGCTCTCCGCTCTCCGCTCTCCACTCTCCGCTCTCCACTCTCCGCTCCGCCGCCGCTTCACCAACTCCACCTCCCTCTTCCCCAGCGGCAGCACACGCTCCGCGCTCTCGTCGCCATACATGAAAATCATATCACCCTCATACGTCTTCGGGTTGATATCCTGCAAACTATAAATCATAAACTATTCCTTTCTTAAAAAATTATAAAAAATATATTTATAAATGTATTCCTAATTCCTAATTTATAATTCCTAATTATTAACGCACCTCCAACACAAATATTGTGCCACCCCCAAAAAAACCTTTCAACACCCTCCCCAACTCTTAACTCATAACTCTTAACTCATAACTGATACATA
Source organism: Bacteroidales bacterium UBA3684 (assembly GCA_002372855.1). Classification (GTDB taxonomy): domain Bacteria; phylum Bacteroidota; class Bacteroidia; order Bacteroidales; family P3; genus Colimorpha. The sequence goes on along the minus strand of DFIZ01000017.1, from coordinate 16,351 downwards.
ATTCGCCCCTTCTTATATCCTTCCTATATAC
>DFIZ01000017.1:283-16187 GCA_002372855.1 Bacteroidales bacterium UBA3684 | reverse complement strand
ATATAAGAAATGCCGAATTATGTACCTCTTCGACCCCTCCCGGACCCCTCCGGGACTGCCGGGGGCTAGAGGTCGAACGTCTGGCTATGGGTCACGAGGATGATGATGCGGTCGGGCTGCAGACGCTGCAGGGTCTGCTGCAGGTGCCGGCGGGCGTCGGCGTCGAGCCAGGCCGTGGGCTCGTCGAGGAGAAGGACGGGGGCGTCGGAGGCGAGGGCGCGCGCCAGGGCGATGCGCTGCCATTGGCCCATGCTCAGCTCCGAGCCGCCGTCGAAAAGGCGGCCGAGGAGCGTGTGTTCGCCCTGCGGCAGCCGCGAGACGAACTCGTCGGCGCCGGAAAGGCCGAGGGCACCGCGGATGTCGGGGTCGCCCTGAACGTCGCCGAGGGCGATGTTCTCCTCCACCGTGAGGCTGAAGCGCAGGAAGTCCTGGAACAGCACCCCCATGCGCGAACGCAGCTCCGCGGGGTCGAAACGGCGGATGTCGATGCCGTCGACGAGCACCTGCCCCTGCTGGGGGTCGTAGAGGCGCAGGAGGAGTTTGATCAACGTGCTCTTGCCGAAGCCGTTGCGTCCGTCGATGCGCACAATCCCGCCCTTGCGGGCGCGGAGGGAGAAGTGGCTGAGGACGTCGCGGTCCATGTCGGGATAGCGGAAGGTGATGTCGCGGAATTCCACCTCGTGTATGTCGGCGGGCACCGGGAGGGGGTCGGCGGGCGGCAGGATGGTGGGCTGCAGCTCCAGGAACTCGAAGAGGTTGCCGATGAAAAGGCGGTTGTCGTAGAGGCCGGAAATGGCGCCGACGAGCGAGGAGAGGTAGCCCTGCCCGCGACGGAAGGCCTCGAAGAGCATCACGAAGGAGCCGATGGTGATGGCTCCAGACCAGGCGCGGTTCACCAGCAGCCACACGACGGCGAACATGGCGGCAGCCTCGACGACGGCACAAAGCACGTCGAGGGCCCCGAGGCGGCGCGAGATGGACAGCAGCCTGTCCACCAGGCGTTTGCGTGCGTCGACGAAGCGGGAGCGGAAGAGGTCGGAGAGGCGGTAGGTGCGGAGCTCCTTGGCGGCGTCGCGGGCCGTCAGGAGGGCGCCGTAGTAGGAGGTGCGGCGGTAGAGCTGCGTGTTGTCGCGACGGAAACGGTAGATGCGGCGGGCCTTGTAGAGGCGCACGACGAAGCCGGGAACAACGGCCGCAATCATCACCACGATGAACCACCAGGAGGCCGACGCCAGCATGGCGACGATGCCGGCGATGGAGATGACGGCGCCGAAGAAGGCCATGATGTTGTTCAGTATCTGCAGGGGCCTGAATGAGGCCTCCTGCTGGGCGCGGTGGAAGGTGTCGTGGTAGGCGGGATTGTCGTAGTATTGCAGGTCGAGCCGGGCCGACTGCCGTTGCAGCTGGTCGCTGACATAGTCTATCAGGCGCTGCGAGAGGACATCGTTGTTGATGCCGTTGAGGGCGGAGACGACGCGGTTCAGCAGGAAGACGGCACACATGGTGATCAGCAGCCACATGACCTGCAAGCCGTAGCCGCCCTGGCCGATGCCGGCGGTAACACTGTCTATCAACCCCTTCAGGATGTATAGGTTGACCAGCGGAAGGACGCTCTGCAGCACCACGTAGACCACCCGCAGCCAGAAGGAACGGGGAGCGCAGCGATGCACCATGCAGAGGGCTTTCCAGAGGTTCTTCATTTTAGTTTTTAGTTTTAAGTTTTAAGCTTTAAGTTTTAAGCTTTAAGTTTTAAGTTTTAAGTTTTGCGCCAACCACTTACAGCTCACAGCTCACAGTTCACAGCTTTACGTTTTAAGTGTTTAGCGGATGTAAATGGTTTTGACGACTTCGGCGCCGAGGTGGTCGTTGATTTTGACACGCAGGCCCTCGCGACGGCGCATCAGCTCGCTGCGCAGGGCGGCGGAGGCCACACGGAGGGAGAGGACGCCCTTGGAGAACTGCACCGACATGGTGAGGCGGCTGATGAGGTCGCCGGCCAGCTGGCGGTAGACGCGCTCCACACGCAGCTCGTCGGCGAAGTCGCCGTGGTCCAGGCGGCGCAGGGCCCCCTGGAGGTAGTAGTCGAGTGTGCGGTCGGGCTGCATCTTTTTCAGTTATGAGTTAAGAGTTATGAGTTAGGAGTTGTTTACGGAGCCGTTGGACACCTGGAAGAGGCTGTGCTCGAGGTTGGGCAGCTCGTCGAAGATGGCCTGGATACGGCCGGGCTGGGTGTCGGTGAGGAGCACCTGGCCAAAGCTGTCGCTGCCCACGAGGGCTATGAGACGCTTGATGCGCAGGAGGTCCAGTTTGTCGAAGATGTCGTCGAGCAGCAGGATGGGTTTCTCGCCGGAGTGGTTGAGCATATACTGGAACTGCGCCAGTTTCAAGGCCAGCGCGAAACTCTTCTGCTGTCCCTGCGAGCCGAATTTCTTGAGCGGCATAGCCTCCTCGGCGGGGGTGTCGGGAGCGGAGAGCAGCAGCTGGAGGTCGTCCTTGTGGGGGCCGGCGTTGGTGTACTGCGAGTACTTGTCGGCCTGGCGGCACTCCTCGAGCTGCACGGCCAGCGGGCGTCCGTCGTGGTGGTAGACCACCGTGCCGGGCTCGTCGGTGCCTGCTATCCAATGATAATAATGTGCAAAAATGGGTGTGAAGTCCTCGATGAACTTGGTGCGCCGGGAGGTGAGGAACTCGCCGCTGTCGATGAGCTGGGCGTCCCAGACGGAGACCATGGCGTCGTCCCACAGGCGGTCGTCCCACATCTGTTTCAGCAGGCGGTTGCGCTGTTCGAGGGCTTTGGTGTAGCGCATCAGGTGGTCGAGGTACTGGTGGTCGGTCTGCGAGATGACGCCGTCCATGAACTTGCGACGGAGGTCGCTGCCGCCGGTGATGAGCTGCTGGTCGTTGGGCGACACCATGACGAGGGGTATCCGGCCGATGTGCTCGGCGAGGGTCTTGCAGGGTTTCTTGTTCCACTTCATCTGCTTGCCCTGTCCGCGACGGAGGGTGAGCGAAGCCACGTCGCCGCCGCCGTAGTGGCCGTGGACGGCGAAGAACTCCTGCCCGAGGCGTATGTTCTGGGTGTCGACGGGATTGAAGTAGCTCTTGCAGAAGGAGAGGTAGTAGACGGCGTCGAGGAGGTTGGTCTTGCCGGCGCCGTTGTTGCCGACGAAGCAATTGACGTTGCCGCAGAGCTGCACGTCGGCCTCGGCGTAGTTCTTGAAATTGGTCAGTATCAGTCGTTCCAGCGTCATAACTCTTAACTCTTAACTCATAACTCTTAACTGTTCCGCCACCTGTTCCATGAGCCAGCGGGGCGTGGAGGTGGCGCCGCTGATGCCCACGCTGGCGGCCGAAGAGAACCACGAGGGCTGCAGGTCGGCAGCGTCGGAGATGAGGTAGGTGGAGGGTTGCACCTTGCGGCAGTATTCGTAGAGGTAGTGGCCGTTGCTGCTGTTGGCGCCGGCCACGAAGAGGAGCACGTCGACGCTGCGGGCGAAGCCTTCCAGCTCGCGGGCGCGGTTGGCCACGCGGTTGCAGATGGTGTCGTAGGCCACAAAGTCGGCTCCGGGAGCCAGACGCGATGAGATGTTGGCGATGAGCTGCTGGTATTCTTCGCGGCTCTTGGTGGTCTGGGAATACAGGCGTATGGGGCGCGAGAAGTCGATGGACGACAGGTCGTCGGGGGTGCTGGCGATGATGGCTGTGCCGCCGGTCTGCCCGGTGAGGCCTATGACCTCGGCGTGGCCGGGTTTGCCGAAGATGACAATCTGGCCTCCGTGGCGCTGCATCTCGTCGTATCCCTTGCGGATACGCTGCTGGAGGGCCAGGACGATGGGGCAGGTGGCGTCGATGAGGCGTATGCCAAGCCGTTCGGCGGTGCGGTAGGTCTCGGGCGGTTCGCCGTGGGCGCGGATGAGCACCTTGCTGCCTGCCAGTTCGGGCAGACGGGCATGGTCGATGACCACCAGGCCCAGTCTGCCGAGACGTTTCACCTCGGCGCTGTTGTGCACGATGTCGCCCAGACAGTAGAGGCTGCCGTCGCGCGAAAGTTCCTCTTCCGCAGCGCCGATGGCCTTCACCACCCCGAAACAATAGCCTGCATTCTCGTCGATCCTAATCTCCATAACTCATAACTCTTAACTCATAACTCTTAACTGAAACTAGCTCATACTCTGATTCTCCTGGCGGGCCAGCTCGAGCACCTCGTCGTATTCCTCCGGTGTGAGGTCGTTGAAGAAGTAGTAGACGGGATCCACCTTCTTGCCGTTGAGGATAACCTCGTAGTGGAGGTGCGAGCCCGACGACATGCCGGAACTGCCCACGGTGCCTATCTGCTCTCCGCGCTTGATGTGCTGCCCCTTGCGCACCTTGGTGCTGTTCATGTGGGCATAGAGGGTCTGGAACCCGAAGCCGTGGTTGATAACGACCACAACGCCGTAGCCCGACAGGCCTTCGGAGTTGCGCCCGGCAACGGTCACCGTGCCGTCGCCGGTGGCATAGATGGGGGTTCCGGGACGGGCGGCCATGTCGATGCCGGAATGGAGACGGTGGTTCTTGAGGATGGGATGGAAACGCATGCCGAAGCCGCTGACCACCTGGCACTGTGTCTTGGCCACCGGCATGATGGCCGGCATGGCGGCCATGCGCTCGTTCTTGGTGCGGGCCATCTCGTAGATTTCGTCCATCGACTTCGACTCGACGTAGAGGCGCTTCGTCAGCTCGTCGACACGCTGCGTGGTGCTCTTCAGGAGGGCACCGTTTTCCAGGTTGTCGAACTCCGCATAGCGTTCCACGCCGCCGATGCCGCTATGGCGTTCGGCCGCGCTGACAGGCTCGGAGGAGAAGATGGTGCGGTAGAGGTTGTCGTCGCGCTCCTCGAGGTTCTCCAGCACCTTCTCGGCACGGTCGACACGGTCGTTGAGCAGTTTCGACTGGCGGCGGAACTGAGCCAGCTCGCGTTTCATGGCACGCTCCGAGGGCGACTCCATAATCTGCATTCCCACAACCACTATCAGCACTCCCAGCACCACACCGAAGAGGACATTGAAACTGATGCGCTTCACCTTGTCGCGCAGCGACACAAAGACCTTCTCATACTTCAACGTATGAGGGTTGAAACGGTAGGTATGGCGCTGTCTCTTTTTCACTGTCTCGTCAGAGGGTTGCCTTCAGGCGGTCGACGGCATTGACAAAGTCCACAACCGCATGCACGTGGTTGAAATAGAAATTGAGGTTGAACTCGGGAATCTTGATCATGCTTGCGGCGTCACCCATCTGGCCGAGGAGGGCCTCGTTGGGTTCCTCGATGGCCAGCTCCTGGCTGACGATGGTGAGGGTCTTCAGCGGCACCACGTCGAAGTCGACATGGCTGCGTGCCACCACCATGGCGTCGGGCAGCAGATAGTAGTGCACGCCCGAGGGGTCGCGCATTACGGGCAGGAAGGCCTCATGATGGATATAGTCGAACACTCCCATGTCGAAGAATACCTGCGAATAGCTCTTTCTGCGCATCGGGTCGTAGAACCAGATACGGCGGCAGGAGGCCACACGGGTGAACGCCTGCACGGCATCGCAGTAGGCCTCGAAGGTCTGGGGAGAGCAGTGGTCCTTCACATGCCATATCACCGAGTCCATGTCATGCTCCAACTGGCGGATTTTGTTCTTGTAGTGGCTCATGACGCTGACCATGAACTTGTTGCTATGGTGCCCCATCTTGTCCTTGATGCCACGGATGACGCACTGCATGCGTTCTTCCTTGCTGGCCACGGTAAGGGCGTTGACATAGCTCTCAAGCAGGCCACGGCGGTAGGGGTCGGAGGTGCTGGCAAGGGCCTTGTTGGCCTCGCCGAGTGCCTTGGAGAAGCTGGGCTCCTTGCCAAGCACAAAGCGCAGGTAGGTGGGCTTCATGGCCGCCACGCTCTTGCGGACAAAGGTATGATAGCTGTGGCTCTCGCTCTCGCGCTCGATGAACCCGGTGCCCGGAGTGCCGGTGACAATGTAGCGGCGACCGCTGTAGCGGGTCTCGCGCGAATCGCGGATGCCGAAGTCGTTGTAGTAGAAATGGTTCGATATCATTACATGCAGCCCGTCGGCCACCTTCACCCATTTCTTCGAAAATATTCTCATTCTGTTGGTTTTTGTTGACTGACAATAGGGATGATCAACCGTGGATGGCCTCGCCGTGGACGGCCTCGAGGGCTTCCATGACGCCTTCGCTCATGGTGGGATGGGGATGGATGGCCTCGGCCAGCTGGCGGGCGGTAACGCCGCGCTCGCGGGCGGCCACCACCTCGGCAATCATCTCGGTGACGTTGTCGCCGCACATGTGGCATCCCAGGATAAGGTCGGTCTTGGCGTCGGCCACAATCTTGACGAATCCGTCGGTGTTGCCCGCAGCCGTGGCTTTGCCACTGGCTTTGAAGAAGAATTTGCCCACCTTCACCCCGTAGCCCGCCTCGACGGCTTTCTTCTCCGTCAGGCCCACGCTGGCCACCTCGGGAGTGGTGTAGGTGCAGCCGGGGACATTGCTGTAATTCACCTTGACGGCCTCCTTGCCAGCCAGGTGCTCCACGCAGCAGATGGCCTCCTTCGAAGCCACATGGGCCAGGGCCGGACCGTGGACCACGTCGCCGATGGCATAGTAGCCAGGCACATTGGTCTCGTACCAGTCGTTGACCTCAATCTTGCCCCTCTCGTATTTGATACCGGTCTCCTCGAGGCCGAGGCCTTCGAGGTTGGTCACCACACCGACGGCGCTCAGCACCACGTCGACATCGATGACCGTCTCGGTGTTCTTCTTCAGGTCCTTGACGGTGACATGGCACACATCGCCTTCGATGTCGACCTTCTCCACCGAGCAGGAGGGCATCACCTTCATGCCCATCTTGCGGAAGCTGCGGCTCATCTGGGCGGCCACCTCCTCGTCCTCGTTGGGCAGAATCTGGGGCATGAACTCGACGAGCGTCACCTGCGTGCCGATGCTCTGGTAGAAGAAGGCAAACTCGCTGCCGATAGCGCCGCTGCCGCACACCAGCATGCGCTGGGGTTGCTCGCGGAGCGTCATGGCCTCGCGGTAGCCGATGATGCGACGGCCGTCCTGCGGCATCGAAGGCATCACACGGCTGCGCGCGCCGGTGGCGATGATGATGTGCTCGGCCTCGTACTCGGTGCCGTCCACCAGAACCTTCTTGCCGGGCATCACCTTGGCAGTGCCGTTGATCACCTCCACGCCGTTCTTCTTCAGCAGGAACTCAACACCCTTGTTCATCGTCGAAGCCACACCGCGGCTGCGGTCGACCATGGCGTTGAGGTCGGGCTCCACGCCCTCGGCCTTGAATCCGTAGGCGGCGGCATGCTTGGCATAGTTGAACGCCTGGGCGCTCTTCATCAAAGCCTTGGTGGGGATACAACCCCAGTTGAGGCAGATGCCACCCAGATTTTCGCGTTCGACGACGGCGGTCTTCAGACCCAGCTGGGCACCTTTCACGGCAGCCACGTAGCCTCCCGGGCCGCTGCCAATCACCAATAAATCATATTTCATAGCCATTTTATCTTTATTTATTATATGAATCAAATAAAATGCAAAGATACACAATCCTTTTGACATGGCCAAATTTTTTTTTCACCACCGGTTTCAACCGCACCCTCCGGCGGCCGAAAAAGGTCTTTTTGTCAAATCCAGGACCCACCATCCCGACCCTCTTTCCACAGCCCCGTCAGAGCCCGGAAATACACAAAACGCTGAAAATCAGCACAAATATCATTCAAAACAACTACAAACAACTGATTCTCAGCACCCAACACCTTACCAAATCCTTACCAACTCCCTACCAACTCCCACCCAACTCCTACCATGGTAGGGGATGACAGGGTGAAAACAGGGGGATGGCAAGCCGGAAAACAGCCGATGGCAGAAGCTATGCGGCAGGTGTTTTTGTATAATCCCCGCACAGGGAGCCGCAGCGGGATAACAATTTTTTCAAAAGAAAAAAATCGTCATTGCAAAAAAAATTTTCAACCGTTTTTGGTGCATATCAATGGATGATTTCAGTTTTTCAGTCACTTAAGGAGAAGGGTCTGAAAAACCGTTTTTGATTTTCAACATTTTATAACAGGAAACTGTTTTTCAACCATTTGCAAAAGAAATCAACAAACAACTGACACGTTTACAATCAACTATTGAGTTATGAACAAAAAAAGCTCCGGAAGGTGAAAAGAAGGGAAAAAAATTTTAAAATCAAGAAAAAAATTCGTATATTATAAAGCGGTGCCAAATGTTAAAAAATAAGAAAAAAAATTGTTTTTTAGTCAGTTGTGGAAAAGTGTCCGCACGGGAGGTGGCCGAAGTTGGGCAAAACTTTACAAAATTCGGAAAATATTTGCAAATTTTTTTTTTGAAATTTATGCACAAAAAAAGAATGAACTTTGCAGACGAAACAAAAAGCAATGCAGATTGCATAAGTTATTGAAAATGGAGCATAGTAATACTAAAATGATAGAGGAAGATTATAAAAGAGTATGGGCAGAATGCCTCGAAGTGATAAAAGACGCCCTGGGCCCGGAGAACAAGCAGGCCTTCGACATGTGGTTCGTCCCCATCGTGCCGCTGAAAATCGAAGGCAGCACCCTGCTGGTCCAGGTGCCGAGTCCTTTCTTCTATGAATATATTGAAGATCACTATATCGACCTGCTGAAGCGAGTCATCCGCATGCAGCTGGGCGCCAATGCTATGCTGAAATACAGCATCGTCATGGACCAGACCATCCCCAACGACCTCCTCAGCACTACCCTGCCCTCCCACGGCCGCACAACCGTGAAGAACCCCCTCATCGACCTGCCCGTCAACATTAATAAAGATAACGCGCGCGAGATACCCAATCCCTTTGTCATTCCCGGCATCCAGAAGACCCGCGTCAGCTCGCAGCTGAGCCCCAACTACACGCTGGAGAACTTCGTCGAGGGCGACTGCAACCGCCTGGCCCGCTCGGCCGGTTACGCCGTGGCCGAAAAACCGGGCCTCACCTCCTTCAACCCCCTGTTGCTCCACAGCAGCGTAGGCCTCGGCAAAACCCATCTGGCCAACGCCATCGGACTGAAGACCAAGGAACTGCACCCCGACAAGACCGTCCTCTACGTCACCAGCGAGCAATTCATGCAGCAGTATGCCGAAGCGGGACGCGAGCACAACACCAACGACTTCATCCACTTCTACGAACTCATCGACGTGCTCATCATCGACGACATCCAGTTCTGGGCCGGCAAAGCACAAAAAACCCAGGAAGCCTTCTTCCACATCTTCAACTATCTGCACCAACGCAATTGCCAGATTATCATCACTTCCGACAAAGCCCCCGGCGAGCTCCAGGGCCTCGAACCCCGCCTGCTCAGCCGCCTCAAATGGGGTCTCAACGCCGACTTGCAGGCTCCCGACGTGGAAACCCGCAAGGCCATCCTGCGCCAGAAACTGCAGAACGACGGCATCGAGATGGACGACGAAGTCATCGAATACATCGCCTACAACATCAACACCAACGTGCGCGAACTCGAAGGCGCCCTCATCTCCCTCATCGCACAGAGCTCGCTGAACCGCAAGCAGATAACGCTCGACCTCACCAAGCAGATGATCGACAAGTACGTGCAGAGCAGCACCCGCGAAATCACCATCGACTACATACAGAAGGTGGTCTGCGACAGCCTCGACCTCCCCGTCGAAGCCATCCAGCAGACCTCGCGCAAGCGCGAGATCGTCCAGGCCCGCCAGCTCTCCATGTACTTCGCCAAGAAAATCACCAAATCCTCCCTCGCCGTCATCGGCATGCAGTGCGGCAACAAGGACCACGCCACCGTGCTCCACGCCTGCAAGACCATCGAGAACCTGCGCCAGACCGACCGCTACATCCGCAACCTGGTCGACGAGCTGGAGAAAAAGTTCAAGGAGGCATAGTAACATGGACCGCCGGCCCACTGCCGGCACGATAGAGAAAATGAAAACCGCATTCAAACCCGGGACAATGATCTACCCGCTGCCGGCCGTCATGGTCACCTGCGGCGACAATCCCGAGAACTACAACATCATCACCATCGCATGGACGGGCACTATCTGCAGTGACCCGCCCATGTGCTATATCAGCGTGCGCCCCCAGCGACACAGCCACGAGCTGATTTCCCGCACAGGCGAGTTCGTCATCAACCTCACCACCACCGCCTTGGCCCGACAGACAGACTGGTGCGGAGTGAAGAGCGGCCGCGACGTCAACAAGTTCCGCGAAATGGGACTCCACCCCGAGCAGGCTCAGATTGTCAAGGCACCGCTCATCAAGGAAAGCCCCCTGAACATCGAGTGCAAAGTGTTCGAAGTCAAGCACCTCGGCACCCACGACATGTTCATGGCCAACGTAGTGGCCGTCAACGCCGAGGAAAGTCTCATCGACAAGAGCACCGGGGCCTTCCAGCTCAACCATGCCGGCCCCCTGGCCTACAGCCACGGCAAATACTACGCCCTCGGCGAGAAGCTGGGCGGATTCGGATTCAGTGTAAAAAAACGTAAATAGAACTATGAATATTGTTTGTGTAGAATCACTGGGTATATCCCGCGAACACTTTGAGACCCTCCGCGAGCACTATGCCGCCATGGGCCACGAGTTCACCTATTATATGGACCGTCAAGAGGACGAGGAGACCCTCGCCCAGCGCATGAAGGACGCCGATGTGGCCGTCATCAGCAACATCAAACTGACGGAAAACGTATTAAAGCAATGCTCAAAGTTAAAGTACTTAAGCGTTGCATTTACAGGACTTGACCATATCGACCTCAAGTATTGCTCGAACCATGGCATCAAGGTGCAGAACGCCGCCGGCTACTCCACCACCGCCGTCAGCGAACTGGCTGTGGGCATGATGCTCGACCTGCTGCGCAACATCGTCACCCTCAACGAAGCCATCCGCCAGGGTGGCAGCCGCGGCACCTTCCTCGGCCGCGAACTGAGAGGCAAGACCGTCGGCATCGTCGGCACCGGCGCCATCGGCACCGCCACCGCCCGCCTGCTGCTGGCCTTCGGCGCCAGGGTCATCGCCTGGAGCCGCACCGAGCGCCCCGAGGTGAAAGCCCTGGGCGTCACCTACATGCCGCTGGACGACCTGCTGCGCCAGAGCGACATCGTCAGCCTCCACGTACCCCTCTGCGACGAGACCCGCGGCCTCATCGGCGAACGCGCCCTCTCCCTGATGAAACCCACCGCCCTGCTGGTCAACACCGCCCGCGGCCCCGTATGCGACATCGCCGCCGTCGGCAAAGCGCTGGTAGAGAGCCGTATCGCCGGCGCAGCCTTCGACGTCTTCGAGCAGGAACCTCCCCTGCCCATCAACCACCTCCTGCTCTCCACCAACCGTTGCCTCGTCACGCCCCACGTGGCCTTCGCCACCGAGGAGAGCTTCGCCGCCCGCGCCGACATCGTCTTCGGCCACGTCGACCAGTGGCTCTAAAGTCGGTTTGCATCCGTGCAACGCCCTCCGCCCTTGTGCGCGGTGAAAATGCAGAAATGAAACAACAAATCGAATAAAAACAATAAAATTAAACAGACGATGAAGAAACTCTTTTTGCTCGGCGCGATGGTGTGCGCCCTCGGAATGATGACCGCCAATGTTTCGGCACAAAACGTAACCGAAAGCGACATTGTTGGCAAATGGGAATTCAAAGAAGCGCAAAATTTCCGCTCTCCTAACGTTGGTCTGTATCTGCATGGAGAACATGCCGCCGTGGGCGAAACGGTGTTCTCCCTGATGCGCGACATTGAATTCCGCCCCGACGGGACTCTCTCGGTGCAGGTGGCTGTCGACCGAGACCCCGACGGGAACTATATGTTCTCCACCTACGAGGCGAAATGGAGTATCGGCAAAAATGTCCGCGGCGTGGCTGAAATCACCATCACAACCGAAGATGCAACGATTGTCTGCCAACTGGAGCTGCACGAGGACAACATGACCATCACTCCGCCTGCCGTCGAGGCATTCCTGTCGTTCAAGTGTCCTAAAGGCATGTCTGCAACTTCATACTTCTACCACCGCAAAAAATAACACCTATTCTCAACCCTGCGCCAGCCCCGGCCGCTTTTGAAACCGCCTGTCGCGGGGCGCGGAAATTCCAATCGGATTAAAAAACGGCTGCCATCCTTGCGGACGGCAGCCGTTGATTGAACAGAAACAATTAAACCCAGACAGACAATGAAGAAACTCTTTTTACTCGGCGCGATGGTGTGCGCCCTTGTAATGATGACCGCCTGCAAGAACAAAAACGAGAGCGTATATCAAGGTATATGGGGGTTTTACAATAAGGCAGAGATTACCTTATACGAAGACTCGCTGGCCAGTATTGCTATTTGGTCTGCTGACTTTGATGGACATTTCCGGGATAAGATGAGCGGAGTATTCAACATTGCAGACGATAGTGTATTGATTTTTCATTGGACCGAAATAGGCAAACGGAACAAAGTCTATAACAACCCACCGTATATTGACACTTTGTTCGTTCGAAACGATACCTTATTCAATCACTCAGAAAAGGGATATTTCATATTGACTCCCCAATAAAAGAGGGATTTAGAAAACTATAAATAAGGATAACACAAAGAACATCTCAGTCTTCTGCGAGGCGTCGCTGCCGAGCTCGGTGAAAATGACCGTATGAAACAATAAAATGAAGTAAAACAACAAACAAATTCATACAATGAAGAAAGTATTTATGCTCGGCGCTATGGTGTGCGCCATCGGAATGATGACCGCCTGCACGAGCGGAGCGGCCGACAACACAGCCGCAGACACCATGCAACCGTGCGAGCCATCGTCCGTTCTCGTCACGAATGAATACCACTTCAAGGATTTGAAGACTCCTAACTCCTTGCAAGTCGTTTACATCAAATACCATCCAAATCTGGAGAAAGACAGCATCGAAATGGGCGATGACAGGTTTGTTGTGTACGATGACCGTGCGTATTATTTTAGTGGAGCCGTGGAAACATTGGAATGGAAAGGCGTGAAGTATGACGTGGTGGACTATGGCACCGTATTCTACAACGGAGAACAGCAGGTAGTATTCCTTACAGAGGTGGGCGATATTTTCATATTTGTCGAAACAGCAGATGACGGCAGCAACTACATAAAGTTCACCTGTGACCCAATTGATATTTGCAGCGAAGACGTATATGCCGACGACAAGGGAGTGTGGCATAAACAAACGGACAGTGCCTGCGACTGGGTAGAGCCAATATAAAAAGATGCGCCATTATGAAAACCAGCTGCCATCCTCGCAGACGGCAATGAAAACAGAAACAACACAATGAACATTCCCGTCTTCTGCGGGGCGTCGCTGCCGCGCAGAAGGACAAAAAAAGGACGCCGAGGCCATTGCGGGCCTCGGCGTCCTTTTTTTTATGCCTGTCGGTGAGGGTTTTATTTCACCGGATGGTCTTTGTGGAAGGCCTCGAGGCGGACCTTGAGGTCGGGGAACTGGTCGCGCTGCACCAGGGCCACACAGGCACGGATGCCCTGCTTGTGGCTGCCCGTAATGTCGAGGGCGATGGCGCTGACGCCGTAGCGGATGAGCTCGTTGAGCAGGTCGACGCCACCGAAACCGGGATAGCAGAAGGTGAAGTAGAAACCGTCGCCGATGTCCTCGCCCATATCCTTGTCATAGACAATGTAGAAGCCGTTGTCGGTGAAGAGTTTCTTCATGACGTTGGCCTTCTCGCCGTACTCCCTGATGTCCTTCACGAAGTTGAAGGTGCCGTCGTTGGCGCCCTTCAGCATGGCGGCCATAGCGTACTGGACACTGTGAGCAGTACCTGAACTGAGGCAGTACAACGTGCCGAAAATCAGGGCGCGGCCGAGTTGCGTCTGGCTGTAGTAGCGGGCCAGGTCGGGGCACTCCTTGTTGAACAGCGTGGGGCTGCAGATCATCATGGCGATGCGCTCGCCGGCATAGGAGAAGCTCTTCGAGCCGGAAATCATAAGCACATAGTTGTCAGTGTATTTGGCAACGGTGGGCTGGAAGGGTGCCTGGCCGGGGACGCTGTAGTCCTTGCGGAAGTCCATCAGGAAGTAGGCGTCGTCCTCGAGGACAACGACTCCGTACTTGTTGGCCATCTCGCCGATAATCTGGAGTTCGTGGTCGGTGAAGCAGAACCAGGCGGGATTGTTGGGAGAGCTGTAAATCAGGCAGGCAACATCGCCGTCTTTAAGTTCTTCTTCAAGTTTGTCGCGCAGCTTGTCGCCACGGTATTCGTAGACGTCGAAGGTCTTCATGGGGATGCCGAGGACGCGGCACTGCTGCTTCTGCACGGGGAAACCGGGGTCGATGAAGAGCACCTTGGTCTTCTTGGCGTCGTAGCGGGTGAGGGTGAGGAAGCTGGCGAAGCCGGCCTGCATGGAGCCGACGGTGGGCACGCAGCAGTCAGGAGTGACGTCGATGTCGAGGAAGTTCTTGACGAAGCGGGCGGCCTCCTTCTTGAAGTCGGCGGTGCCGTAGATTTCGGGATAGATGCTGGCCACACCGTTGCGCAGGGCCTCGATCTGGGCCTCGACACCCACCTTGGGGGCGGGCAGGCCGGGGATGCCCATCTCCATCTTCACAAAGCGGACACCGGTCTCTTTTTCAACGTCCTGGATCATCTTGCGCATCTCGCGGATGCTGGCCTTGCCAGGGTTCTGGATCTTGTTGGCCGCTGCAATGCGGTCTATCGTTTCTTTCTGTATAGGTATTTGGGTCATGATATTGATGATTTATTTTGTGTTAAAACCTTTCAGCTTGGATACATTGATGGGGCTGATGTCGCGGATGATGTTGTACACGACCTTCTGCTCCTCGGGGGGCGCGGGGGTGAAGATGGAGATGATTTCCTGTATCTTCACGTCGACGAACTGCTGCAGCGAGAGCATCGAGGTGTTGCGGCGGTGCACCTGCTGCAAGGCCTTGAGGGCCTGCAGGATGGCCTGTCGGGCGGCGGGTTGGTCGCGCGTCATCATGTCGAGCCCGAGGCGGTGGTAGCTGTAGTAGGCCTCGCGCAGCGGGGCGTAGGCGCTGTTGGTGTGGTTTTCCATGAACCAGTAGCGGCTGCGGCCTCCCTTGGAGTCCCAGCCGGAGTATTTCGACACGTCGACGGCCTGCGCCACCTGCTGCGCCATCTGGTAGTAGGGGTCGCCGCCGTTGGGGGCGAAGCTGTCGAAATAAATGCCGAGCATGACATAGCAGTAGTAGGCCACCGTGGAGGCCAGGATGCTGCTGAAATTGTTCGGGTCGAAATCGAGGGGTTGGCTCTCGTTGTAGGAGAACGAGAAGGTGGGCTGCTCCATGTAGTTGAAGAGGCCGGTGGTGTAGGTGGAGTTGTAGACCGGGCGCTTGAGTTGTAGCTGGAGCTGGCCGCTGAAGTCGGTGGCGGAGGTGCGGCTGTTGAGGATGAGCGAGATGGAGCATTCGAGCTGCTCATGGGGCTCAAAGTTGATGTTGGTCCATCGGCGGCCGCCCACGAAGTCCTCGATGGACTGTTTCATGACGTCGAAAATCTGCTTGTCGCTCTCGGAGGAGTAGGACTGGGTGGTGGTGAGCAGTTTCTGGTAGTTCACCTGGGCCGTGCAATGAAACTCCTGGGCTTGCACATAGCACAAGCACAACACACTCAGCATTATAACAAGAATATGTCGCATAGTTCAGACTGCAAATATACAAAAATTATTATAATAGGCAAAAAATATCGCACGGGCGGAGGCGGAGGCGGGGGTGTGTTGGCTCGTGACGGAACGGCCTGTGGGCTGGACGGCGCGCTTCCGGAAGGCACCCCTCCCCCACCCCACGGCCGGGAGGGGTAGAGAAGGGGTAGAGAAGGGGTAGAGAGGGGGTAGAGAGGCCCCAGAGAGG
>DFIZ01000017.1:0-217 GCA_002372855.1 Bacteroidales bacterium UBA3684 | reverse complement strand
AGAGAGGGGGTAGAGAGGCTGCGGCGAAGAGGCTGTGCGACAGGCAGTTGGGAAGAAGGGCGCAGCGAGGTTGGCAGAGCGGACGCATTGCGCTGATTTACAGACGTGTGTGTTATTTTACAAAATAAAGCCGTGCTGTGTGAAAAAAAATTCGTACCTTTGCACTTCAAAAAGACTAATTATAAATTACAAATAACATGAAGAAAATCATCAACAC
>DFIZ01000088.1:24984-44529 GCA_002372855.1 Bacteroidales bacterium UBA3684 | reverse complement strand
ATTGCCAAGAAGGCTCGCCTGGAGCAGCTGGAACCCATGGAGATAGCCCAGTACTATACCAACCGCTACCATCAGTATATGGATATGCTTGGTGTGCTGCGCCCCTCTATCGAGCCTCATGCTACGGGACATATCATCGAACAGCAGCATCTGGTACAGCAGATTATCGATAATGGTTTTGCCTATGAGTCGAACGGAAGCATCTACTTCGACATCGAGGCTTATAACAAGAAATTCCACTACGGCATCCTCTCTGGCCGTTCACTGGAGAACATCAAGGACGAGAGCCGCGAGCTGGCAGGTGTTGGCGAGAAACGCAATCAGGCCGACTTCGCCCTATGGAAGAAGGCGCAGCCTGAGCATATCATGCGTTGGCCGAGTCCGTGGAGCGATGGATTCCCGGGATGGCACTGCGAATGCACGGCCATGGGACGCAAATACCTCGGCAACCACTTCGACATCCACGGCGGCGGCATGGACCTCATCTTCCCGCATCACGAGAGCGAGATAGCACAGTGCGAGGCCTCCACTGGCCACGCCCCCTGCCGCTACTGGATGCACAACAACATGATCACCATCAACGGCCAGAAGATGGGCAAGAGCCTGGGCAACTTCATCACCCTCGACGAGTTCTTCACCGGCAGCCACAAGGACAAGGACGGCAAGGAGATGCTGGAGCAGGCCTACAGCCCCATGACCATCCGCTTCTTCATCCTGCAGGCCCACTACCGCAGCACCGTCGACTTCAGCAACGAAGCCCTCCAGGCCGCCGAGAAAGGATTCTCCAAACTCATGGAAGCCTACAAGGCCCTGTCGCGCCTGTCCGGAAATTCCGGAGAATCTGGAAACTCCGGAGTCTCCGGCCTCCGCCAGAAATGCTACGACGCCATGAACGACGACTTCTCCACCCCCATCGTTATCAGCCACCTCTTCGAGGGCGCCCGCATCATCAACTCCGCCGCCGACGGCAAACTCAAACTCTGCCAGGCCGACATCGACGAGCTGCGCGGCATCTTCGACACCTTCCTCTTCGACATCCTCGGCATGAAGGACGAGGCCGCCAGCGACAACACAGCCCTCATCGACGGTCTGATGCACATCATCCTCGACATCCGCGCCACCGCCAAGGCCAACAAAGACTGGGCCACCAGCGACAAAATCCGCGATGCCCTCAAGGAGGCCGGCGTCACCGTCAAGGACGGCAAGGACGGAGCCACATACTCATTCTAACCCCCCTACGGCCATGAAAAGAATACTGCCACTCATAGCCCTGGTCCTGCTGCTGGCCTCCTGCTCCAAAGAGCCCCCGGCCGACCAGATTAAAGGCTCCTACAACTGCGAGGCACGCCTCTACACCCGCTACCAGAAGGGCGGCCAGTGGCGCGACACCGTATACGTATCGCGCAACAATAACTCGGTACTTATCACCAAGGTCGACGACAACACCGTTTCCGTCAAAGCCACTTCCAAGAAATGGGGCGACGCCGTGGCCGAGAGCGCCTCGTGCTCCGACTACAACTACGAAGCCAGCTTCGGCAGCACCGGCACCCTGACCACCACCTCCGGCCACAAATACGATGCCGACATCTCGGGCACCGTGGCCTACGAGAGCCACGCCCTCTCCGTTTCCGTCCGGATAAAAAACTACCCCAACTCCGGCGGCAAGTACATCCTGACATGGTTCAACACCGTAGAATAACAAACAAACAGACACATAAAACAGCATGAAAAAAGCAGACTGGATACTCATTCTTTGTGTCGCCGTGGTGGCGGCGCTCTTCGCCATTCCGCAGACCCACTGCGCCGAAGGTTTCAACTGGGCCACGGCCCACCACCCCTACATCATGGCCTTCTTCAAGTTCGCCATCCTCGCCACCCTGGGCGAGATGCTGGCCCTCCGCATCCGCGAAGGCGTCTACAACAAGAAGGGCTTCGGCGTCCTGCCCCGCATGATGGTTTGGGGCTTCCTCGGCATGTGCATCGCCATGGCCATGGTCATCTTCAAGGTCGGCGTGCCGGCCTTCCTCGGCAGCCTCGGCTGGCACGACGCGGCAACGCTGTTCGGCGCCGCTGAGTTTTCCTGGGGCAAACTCGGCGTGGCCTTCGCCGTCAGCGTCCTGATGAACTCCATCTTCGCCCCGGTGATGATGACCTTCCACAAGTGCACCGACATCCACATCACCGACAACGGCGGCACCGTCCGCGGCCTGCTCCGCCCCATGAAGATGCGCGACATCTTCGCCCACAAGGTCAACTGGGACATGCAGTGGAACTTCGTCATCAAGAAGACCATACCCCTCTTCTGGTTCCCGGCCCACACCATCACCTTCATCCTGCCCGCCAACCTCCAGATGCTCTTCGCCGCCCTGCTCGGCGTGGCCCTCGGACTCATCCTTGCCATCAAGAAATGAAGAAGTTTCTTATAGGTTTAGTGGGCTTAATGGGTTTAATGGGTTCCATGAAAGCCCAAAGCCCCTTTAGCCTCGAGTGGCACGGATTCGTCAACCCCCACTACTACGCCGACAGCCGCAGCGTGGTGGGCGGCCGCGAGGATATGATGCTCTTCTACCCCAAGCCCATAGTGCTCGACAGCCTTGGCAACGACATCAACGACGGCTGGCAGGCCGACATGCTGGCCATCACCGCCCGCCTCGGCCTCCGCGTCAAAGGACCCGACATGCTCGGCGCCAAGACCAGCGCCTACGTCGAGGGCGACTTCACCGGCTCCACCAACGCCGCCATCAACAACCTCCGCCTCCGCCACGCCTACATCGACCTCCGATGGGAGCACCATCGCCTGCTGGCCGGCCAGTACTGGTACCCGATGGTCATCCACGAAATCATGCCCATGACCAACCCCCTCAACATGGGCTCCCCGTTCCACCCATATGCCCGCCAGCCGCAGGTGCGCTACGAGTACAGCATCCGCGGCATCGAGGCCGTGGCAGTGGCGTCATGGCAGCTTGACAATATGAGCCAGGGCCTCCTCAACGGTGCTCCCGCCAGCAGTACCCTCTTTGCCCGCCACAGCCTCATCCCCGAACTCAACCTCCAACTGCGCTGGAACAGCCCGATGCTCTTCCTCGGCGCCGCCGTCAACATCAAGACCATCCAACCGCAGGTTCAGTCTGCGGCAACAGCGATGCAACCTTCCACGGACAAGTACACCTCCCTCACCTGGAGCCTCTTCGGACGCCTGAACATCCTTGAGCGCTGCGATTCCAAACCGCTGCTGACCATCAAAGCGCAGACCCTCCTCAACAACAGCCTCTATGAGGGCTGCTCCCTGGGCGGCTACCTCATGCTGGCCGACAGCACGTTCCAGGACTGGCACTTCAACACCGTGTGGGTCGACATCGAGCGCACTCGCGGCCACTGGCGCCCCGGCCTCTTCCTCGGTTACGCCAAGAACCTCGACTACGGCAATACGGACTTCGCCCATTGCTTCGGCCGCGGCCACGACATGGAATACCTCTGGCGCATCCAGCCCCGACTCACCTACAAGACCCTCACCGGCCTCGACTTCACCGCCGAAGCCGAATACACCCGCGCCGGGTACAAAGAACCCGTGGGCAACCTGCGCCTGTCGTTAAGCATGGTATACTCTTTTTAACCCTTCTGCCGGCAGGATACCGGCGCTCCAACAAATGACCAACTACCACACCCACAGCACCTACTGCGACGGCAAGGCCTCGCCGCGCGAGATGGTCGAATTCGCCGTCGCCCACGGCTTCACGGCCCTCGGCTTCAGCGGCCACTCTCCCCTGCCCTTCGACAACACCTATTCCATCACCGACTACGACGGCTACTGCCGCGAAGTCCGCGCCCTGCAGGAGGAATACCAGGACCGCATCGCCATAAGCCTCGGCCTTGAGTTCGACTATGTGCCCGGCATGCTCGAGGACTTCACCCCCCTGATAAAGCAAGGCGGGCTGGACTACACTATCGGCAGCGTGCACCTCATCCCGGGGGCCTCACCCCTTGCCCCTCTCCCAAGGAGAGGGGACTTGCCTACTACGGACTGCGCCAGCCTCCCCTCTCCCTCGGAGAGGGGCAGGGGTGAGGCCTCACTCTGGATGATTGACGGCCCACACTACGAGCGCTACGACGAAGGCCTCAACCGACTCTTCGGGGGCGACATCCGCGCCGGCGTGCGCGCCTACTTCCACCAGCAGAACGCCATGCTCGAGCGCAACCGCCCCACCATACTCGGCCACCCCGACAAGATAGCCATGCACAACCGCAGCCGCTACTTCAAGGAAGACGAACCCTGGTACGAAGAACTGGCTCTGGAAACCCTCGCGCTGGCACATGAGCTGGACATCATCGTCGAGGTCAACACCCGCGGCATCTACAAAGGCCGCCACCCCGACTACTACCCTTCGCGCCGCCTCATCGAGGCCATGAAGCAATGGCGCATCCCCGTCATCGTCAGCACCGACGCCCATGCCCCGGAGGACCTCCTCCGCACCGAAGGCGCCTACGAATACCTCGCCGACATCCACTACCCCGAGGTGCTCCGCAACCCATGGCGGACCTGACCCCTCACCACCTCGTCCGCAGCCACAAATCAAACAAACATAGCGGGAGGCTCTCATCTTCATGAGAGCCTCCCGCTGTTTGCTGCCTGTTCTGTTTTATTATTTCAGCTTGACCTTGAGGGGCATATGGCTCAAAACAGCGTTGTCGGCTTCCACCGGGGTGAAGGTAAGCGTGCCGCCGACACCCTGGCCCGAACCGCTGACGTTGAAGTTGAACTCGGTGGTGATGGTATTGGCCGAGGGATCGTAGGTGAAGGGGAGCGGTGCGTTCTGCACAATGAAGTTGCCCGTGTTGGCGGCATTGTCAAACTCCCAGTTGTACCACACATACTGCGGGTCGGACGACTGGCCCAACACGGTGACACCTATTTGGATGAACCCGGTGTGGTTGTTGCGGAAGACGAGGTTGTAGGTGAGCGTCATCGGCAGGTCGCCCATCTCGCCGGCAGGGTAGACGGTTTCCTCGGTGGCCACCCATTGGGTATTGGCAGGGAAGAGGTCGGTAACCTCGCCGGGCTGCACGCTCGTGCTGTCGCTGTAGGTGGGCTGGTCGGGGTTATCGGGAGGTGTGGGTTGCGAGCCGCGCGGATAGAAAGTGGTCATGCCGCCCAACTGGGCCCCGTCGCCCTCCACCTCGACCATCATCATCATCTTGATGGTGTTGGTGGCAGCGTCATAGGTGAACTGGGATGCACCCATCTGTCCGGCATTCATGGTGCCGTTGGTGCCGTCGAAAGTCCAGGTGAACGGCACATCGTAGTTGCCCTGCTGCTGTCCGGCCACCGTCAGCTCGAAGAGCAGCTCGCCCTCGGTGTCGCTGGTGAAGTCGAGACTCCACGTCAGCACGGCGGGATAGTTCTGATAGGTATCGTTGTAGACTCCCACCCACGAGGTACCTTTCAGGTCTATGGTGTTGTTCGTGGGGGTGGGATTGGAGGTTGACGAGGTGTCGTCATCCTTGCTGCAGCCAGTGACACCGATGGCTGCAATGGCCACGAAAGCCATCATCAGGGTTTTGAACATTTTTTTCATCTTTGTTTAAGTTTTAGTTGTTATTAAATAGAGTTCCTACTACTAATAACGCATCCAAACGATGAAAAACTACACCGCCTGCGTTTTTTTACGGCAGGTTGTATTTGTGGTCCAAGAGAGCAGCCTTGCTACCCCATCCGCCGGGCGGCGGCAACGATGTCGGCGTGGTCGAAGGCCAGCGGGGGCAGGGCCGCGAGGGGCCACCAGCACACCTCGGCGGCATCGTCGCCGGCCACGGGTTCTCCGTTCTCCACTCTCCACTCTCCGCTCCCCACTCTCCGCTCCCCACTCTCCACTCTAAACGCCGCCGTTACCGTGCGTCCGCGGGGGTCGCGGCCGGGGGCGCTGTAGACGCCTACGAGGCGGAGGTCGCGCTCGGCGAAGCACAGGCCCGTCTCCTCCTCCAGCTCGCGCACGGCGCAATGCTCGATGGTCTCGTCCATCTCCATGAATCCGCCCGGCAACGCCCAGCAGCCCTTGAAGGGCTCGCCGCCGCGCCGCACCAGCAGCACCTCGCTCCCCGAGCGCACCACCACGCAGTCGGCCGTCAGCATCGGACGCGGGTAATCGTATGTGTAAGAACCTTTTGTTGCCATAATGGTTGGGGTTTGTTTTGGATGCAAAGATACATTTTTTCCCCCGAATGGGAAACATTTTGTATCTTTGCACCACTAACATCAACCGCATGAATTGGGTAATACTCATAATTGCAGGCCTTTGCGAGGTGGGTTTCTCCTTCTGTCTCGGCAAGACCAAAGGCCTCGAGGGGCTGCCCTACTGGGAGTGGATGGGGGCCTTTGCGTTCTTCTACGTGCTCAGCGCCGTGCTGTTGGCCAAGGCCACGGAGACGCTGCCCATCGGCACGGCCTACCCCGTGTGGACAGGCATCGGCGCCCTGGGGTCGGTCATCCTCGGCATCTTCGTCTTCCACGAGCCCGCCACCTTCTGGCGCCTCTTCTTCATCACCACCCTCACGGCTTCCATCATCGGCCTGAAAATCGTTTCGGAATAATCCAAAAACAAATCCAATATGAAAATCCGCCATTTCACCGCCCTCCTCGCCGCCATGCTCCTCGTCGCCGCTGCGGCCTGCAGCAAGGAAGGCGAAGGTCCCACGGGAGCCTCCTACCGCGTGGAAGGCTACGTCGTCGACACCTACGGACTGCCCATCGAGGGCATCGGCGTCAGCCGCTTCAACACCGAGAGCGGCGGCACCGTCGTGCCCGACCTCCGCTTCCGCGACACCACCGACGCCGAGGGCCGCTTCTCCGTCCTCTTCGACCACTATCCCCCCGACCTCGACACCATCGCGGTCGACTTCCTCGACATCAGCCCCGACCGCTCCCAGCGCTACGCCCCCGACACGGTGAAGGTCTCCTTCCGCGGAGCGGTGTTCACCGGCGGCACCGGCACCTACGACGGCGAAGCAAAAATCGAGGACATCACGGTCGTTCTCCATCGTGAAAACAACTGACTCCACCCGGGGTCAAACCCCGGTCCGACACCTACCCGATTCGGCCCTTCTCATATAGTTCCTATATACTTCTCATATACTTCTTATATCACCTATATAAGAAGTATATGAGAAGTATATGAGAACGATATAAGAACGATATAAGAAATGCCGAATTATGTACCTCTTCGACCCCTATGGGGTACCGGTCGGAGGGGTGTTATTTTAGGTGAAATTTTCACCCCCCGACACAATAAACCGGCGCGATGCGCGTTATAGAGAAGATAATTTCAGGCAGGGAGTCTCCCACGTGTGTGCCCGCTGAAGCTTTAATAACAATTTAAAACATCAACAAAAAATGGAAAAAAAAGACCTCCTGAAAGAAACCGTCAAGCACATTGACATCAAGAAGTACGACAGCACCGAGCTTATCGACGCCATGCGCCACATGAGCTTCACCAGCCGCGACACCGCCCGCGCCGCCGACATCCTCTGCCAGATGCTGGCCGAGAAGGACTGCACCAACATCCTCACCATCGCCGGCTCCACCTCCGCCGCCGGCTGCATGCAGGTGTATGTCGACATGGTGCGCAACAAGATGATCGACGCCGTGGTCAGCACCGGAGCCTCCATCATCGACATGGACCTCTTCGAGGCCCTGGGCTACAAGCACTACATCGGCACCAAGGAGAACGTCATCCCCGACACCAAGCTCCGCGAGCTCTACATCGACCGCATCTACGACACCTTCATCGACGAGGAAGAGCTGCAGGCCTGCGACCAGGCTACCTGCGACGTGGCCGACCTCCTCGAGCCGCGTCCCTACAGCAGCCGCGAGTTCCTCTACAACGTGGGCAAATGGCTCGCCGAGGGTCACGGTGTGAAGAAAGACTCCCTCATCCAGACCTGCTACGAGTGCGGCGTGCCCATCTTCTGCCCCGCCTTCAGCGACAGCAGCGCCGGCTTCGGCATCGGCAAGCACCAGTGGATCCGTCGTCACGAGGGCAAGCCCTATGTCAGCATCGACAGCGTGGCCGACTTCCTGGAGCTCACCGAGATCAAGATGAACTGCCCCGAGAGCGGCCTCTTCATGGTCGGCGGCGGCACCCCCAAGAACTTCGCTCAGGACACCGTCGTCTGCGCCGAAATCCTCGGCAAGGAAGTGCCCATGCACAAATACGCCATCCAGATCACCGTGGCCGACGTCCGCGACGGCGCCTGCTCGTCCAGCACCCTCCTCGAGGCCGGCAGCTGGGGCAAGGTGAGCGAGGAACTGCAGCAGATGGTCTATGCCGAAGGCACCACCGTCATCCCCGCCATCGTCAGCTACGCCTACCACAACGGCGCCTGGAAGCAGCGCGAGTACAAGAACTGGCAGAAGCTCTGGCAGAAATAAAAGAAATCATCTAATAATCAAAAGCCGGGGGCTCATGTCTCCGGCTTTTCTTGATAATGCCAGTCTCGCCCTATCGCCCACGCAACCCCGGCCACGACTACTACGGCCGCGGCGTCTATCTGGTCACGCTTGTCGTGAGCGGCCGTCAGCCCCTGCTCTCCACCTTCGCGGCCGAAATCGGCCGCGAAGAAAGGCTGGCCACCACCCCCCTCGGCGAAGCCGTCCTCCAAGCCTGGCTGCAGACCCCTGCCATCCAGGCCACCCACGGCAACCGCGTGGAGGTGCACGCCTCGGTCTGCATGCCCGACCATTTCCACGGCGTCATCGAGGTGCTCGAGCCCATGCCGTGGAGCCTGGGCGACATCGTCCAGGCCTTCAAGGCCACCTGCACCGCCCGCTGGCAGGCCATGCAGGGCCTCCCGTCCTCCAGCAATCGACCGATCTCGGTCGATTGCCAGCGCCCCGACGCCCCCGCCTGGCTCCGCGCGAAGGCCCTCGTCCACCACAGCGAAGGCGCCCTCGTCCGCAACCTCTCCCACCGGCAGCGGCAGGAGTACTACGCCCTTGTCGGCCGCAGCCAGCGCCCCCTGTTCGACGACAACTACGACGACACCGTCTGCCTCGACGAGCGCCACCGCCAGGCGATGATAGCCTATGTGGACGACAACCCCCGCCGGGCACTCCTGCGCCGCCGGTTGCCCGACGTGATGCGCCGCTGCCTCCATGTCCGCATCGGAGAGCGCAGCTATGGCGCCTTCGGCAACCTCTTCCTCCTGCGCTGGGCCCGCAAGGTGCAGGTGCAGTGCCACCGTCGCCACCCCGTCAGCCGCCTCCCCTACGAGACCACCGCCGACTACGCCGCCGAGCACGACCGCTGGCTCTCCGCCATCCTCGCCGGCCAGACCGTCATCGTCACCCCCGGCATCTCGCGCGGCGAACAGCTGATGAAGAACGAATGCCTGGCCAAAGGCTACCCCCTCATCCACCTGCAAGACCAACCCATCGGCCCTTACTGGAAACCCGAACGCAGCCGTTTCGACGCCTGCGCCAACGGCAGCCTGCTGATTCTCGCCCCGTGGGATCTCGACGCCATGGGCGACGTGGCAGGAGTGCCGGCCGACAGCAGCTACAGCCGTTTCCACAACCTCAATACCCTCGCCAAGGAGATCTGCTCCTTCGACGGCGAAGCCCGCATTCTTCGAGATTGAGACACCCACGCACCCTCCTACGGTCCTTCTATATTCTGTCCGCTGGGCATGGATGTAGGGGTGTAGAAGTGTTAAAATTTCATAAAAATGAGGGGGCGAGTGTAATTTTCTACCCTTTTTTTGCGTCTAAATAGTCAGAACGGATAGTATGTCTAACGAAAAACGATACACAATGAAAAAGACCCTCACCTTGGCACTCCTCGCGCTGATGGCACTCACCGCACACGCCCAAAACGGCGACGAAGCAAAACGTGTCCTCCGTCTTTCACGCGAGAAATGCCAGTCCATACTGCAAGGTCATTACGTGCTGGAGCACCGGTATAAAACAATGATGAACAGGGACACGACAATAATACGCTATACCTGCGACTTCAAGAAACTGCCAACCGACACACTGTTCAACAAAGCCTTCAATATGTTTACGGAGTTTCCCGGCCATGAGGAATGGAACCATCATACGCTTTACACGGGTAACGAACTTGTCACATACGATGACACCGTGGGCAACATTAAGTCGTGCGTCCTCTGGGCGGACAAGATTAAACGCATTCGCCACAACTTCACATTCTACGAAGCCTTGACAAACAAGAACTGCTACCCAATCCCCGACGAGGAGCTGATGGCCGACAGCGCCTATACCTTCAACCTCACGGAGACACAAAGTTGCTACAAAGTAGACTACATCAAGACGGAGCCCGAACCTGCCGGTCCCGGTATGCAGTGCATCCGCTACGAGGTGGAGATGTGGCTTGACAAGAATAGTCACCTGCCCGTCCAGTACACCATTGCCTACGACTTGGTGGAGGGGCAGGATACCATGTGTCAATATGACCTGTTCAAGTTGCTGGATTTCGACGCTGAGATTGACGAAACCCTCCTGACAATGAAATCTATACCTGCCAGCGTAACGCTGAGCGACTATGTAGCAGATAAAGCACCCGAACCGCTTGCCGAGGGCACGATGGCACCTGAATGGTCGTTGCCTAATCTGACTGGCGACACAGTTCGACTCAGCGACCTGCGCGGCCGCGTCGTACTGCTCGACTTCTTCTACAAATCATGTGCTCCTTGCTGTGCAGCTCTACCCTTCTTGCAGAGTCTTCACGAGAAATACAAAGACAAAGGTTTTGTAATGATTGGCATTGACCCCTTCGACGACTCCGTGAAAGACGAGATGGCCAACTTCCTCTCCAAGCGCGGCATCACCTATACCACACTTTACTCCGACCGCGAACTGCCCAAGACCTACCATGTTGTCGCATACCCGACGCTCTTCTTTATCGACCGCGACGGCAAGATTGCCAAAGTGCAACAAGGCTACCACAAAACTTTCGAGGAATCCATCGAAGAACAACTACAGAAAATGCTTCAATCCAATTAACCACAAAGAATACAACCATAAAACGCAACATCAAACCATTCCTCCCGCCCCCAAGCCACCTATCTCCTCACCCTCACCACCGCCGACGGCAAGCAGCACACGGTCCGCCTGCTGAAGCAGTCGGACATCTTTTCACGATAATTTTCAATCATCAAAAACACCTCCAATATGAAACACAACATCATCAAATCCCTCGCCGCCCTCGCTTTGGGCGTAATGCTGCTGACCAGCTGCGGCAAAGACAACAAAGACAATGAAGCCCTTATCGGCAAATGGACCAACACGGCTCAATCGTATGAAATAACCATCGATGGGCGGCAGAACATCCCGGAAGGTTATATCTACATGGAGTTTACAGACGACAAGGTATTGGTATCCGACTCTCGGACGGATTGTTACGCCACCTGGAATGGATACACCCTCACAAAAAAAGACGGCAAGCAGCTGCTGGAGATTGATGGCGGTTGCTATAAGGGTAGGGTATTTGTGGTGGAAAAGCTCACCAGCGACGAACTTGTGCTGGCGCCGTTCTCCAGTGGAGCCGACCGGGACTTCCGCTACATTATGAAACGCTGCAAGTGATCTGCCTGGTCTGATTAATTGGCGTATTTGTCGCATATTATTACGCAATAAAAGTTTGCATCCTGCGTTAAGGATGCAAACTTTTTTTGTATGATAGAGACTGGAATAAAAGGACACAGAGAGCAGATTGTAACCCCCGCGATGAGCGCCGCGCGGGTGGGCAGCGGCTTGGTGGACGTGTTTGCCACGCCCATGCTGGTGGCGCTGGTGGAACAGACCTGCTACGAGAGCGTGCTGCCGAACCTCGACGAGGGGCAGGGCACCGTGGGCACGCTGGTCAACGTCAGCCACACCTCGGCCACACCCATCGGCCGCCGCGTGTGGTGCGACAGCGAGCTGGTGGAGGTGGATCGCCGCCGCTTGGTCTTCCGCGTCAAGGCCTACGACGAGGCAGGCCCCATCGGCGAGGGCACACACGAGCGTTTCGTCATCGACACCGAGAAGTTCATGGCCAAGATAAGCGCAAAATAATATTCGCCACTTTTGAATTTATTTTGTATCTTTGTACGCGTCAATTGCCCCCAACAGTGGATGCAATGACGTGATATATTGTTTGTTATAAAGAAATTATAAAGTAAAATAACAATGAAAAAGATTCTTATTGTCGGTGCCGGCGGACAGATTGGTTCCGAGCTGACACGTAATTTGAGAGACATCTATGGCGACAACAACGTTGTTTGCAGCGACCTCCGTCCCCTGAAGGGCGACCCCTACGAGCGTGGCCCCGTGGAGCGCATCGACAGCACCCAGATCATGCAGATTGCCACTGCCGTCAAGCAGTACAACATCGACACCATCTACAACCTCGCCGCCATCCTCAGCGCCACGGCCGAACTCAACC
This sequence comes from Bacteroidales bacterium UBA3684, assembly GCA_002372855.1. Classification (GTDB taxonomy): domain Bacteria; phylum Bacteroidota; class Bacteroidia; order Bacteroidales; family P3; genus Colimorpha. The sequence goes on along the minus strand of DFIZ01000088.1, from coordinate 32,095 downwards.
CCATGCTGGGTTGGAACGTGGGCATTGGCAGCCTGGTGAACTGCCTCGAGGTGGCCCGCCTCTTCGGCTGCGCCGTCTTCACCCCCTCGAGCATCGGAGCCTTCGGCCCCAGCACCCCCCACGACCTCACCCCGCAGGACACCATCCAGCGCCCCAACACCATCTACGGTGTCACCAAGGTCACCGGCGAGCTCCTCTCCGACTACTACTTCACCCGCTTCGGCGTCGACACCCGCTCGGTCCGCTTCCCCGGCCTCATCAGCTACCAGACCCTCCCCGGCGGCGGCACCACCGACTACGCCGTCGAGATTTACTACGCCGCCGTCAAGGGCGAGAAGTTTGTCTGCCCCCTGAAGAAAGGCACCTACATGGACATGATGTACATGCCCGATGCCCAGAAGGCCATGATTGACATCATGGAGGCCGACCCCTCGAAGCTGGTGCACCGCAACAGCTTCAACGTCACCAGCATGAGCTTCGACCCGGAGATTATCTACAACGCTATCAAGAAGCGCTACCCCAACTTCGAGATGGTCTACGAGCCCGAACCCATCAAGCAGGCCATCGCCGACAGCTGGCCCAACAAGATGGACGACTCCTGCGCCCGCAACGAGTGGGGCTGGAATCCCCAGTACGACCTGGAGAAGATGACCGATGACATGATCCTCAACCTCAAGAAAAAGCTTCTCTAAGCCATCCATAACAAAAAAAGGTGCCCGCTACAAACTGCTGTAGCGGGCACCTTTTTTGTTTATCCAACTTATTGTTTCACCACCCGGCGGGTCGCTGTGGCACCGGGGAGGGTGAGGCGGAGCATGTAGACGCCCTGCGGCAGGGCGGAGAGGTCGAGGGTGCTGACGTCGGAGCGGCGCAGCAGCTCGTGGCCCAGCATGTCGTAGACCACCACCTCGGAGACCGCAACGCCCAGGCTGAGCTGTCCCGCCGTGGGGTTGGGATAGAGCGTCAGGCCGGCGGCCTCCAGGTCGTCGATGCCCTCGGTGCCCGGCTGCGGGTCGTCGCCGAAGGTGAGGACGAGGGTGAGGGTGCTGTCGCAACCCTCGGCCGTGGGAAGCACATGGTGGTAGATGCCCGTGGCAGTGTAGGACGAGTCGAACCACACGAAGTTCATGGACTCGGTGTGGATGTAGACCGTGTCGTAGGCGGAGTGGTTCACCGTCAGCTGCAGCCCCGCGACGGTGTCGCAACCGCCGGCGCCATGGATGGTGTCGATGTAGCTGCCCGACTCGGTAAGGACTTCTCCGTTCCAGTATATGCTGTCGCATGCCTGGACGGTCTCAACAATGTCGACAACGCCCACGATGGTGAGGTGCAGGGTGATGACGGAATCGCAGGCACCGGCACTACTGATGGTATGCGTGGCTTCGGTGGAGGCGGTGTAGGTGTTGCCAAACCATGTGTAGCTGTTGCAGGCGGTGTCGTAGACATCCTCGCGCATAGTGCCGACAATGGTGTAGTCCACCAGCAGCATCGTGCCGTCCGCCAGGGTGGCAATGGCGCTGCCCGTGCCGGGGGCGCTGGTGTTGATGGTCTGGTTGCCCACGGAGTAGCTCTGCCCCACGCAGACGGTGTCGCTGCGGAAGGCGGCCAGCTGGGCGGAGTGCGGCAGGGCGACATTGTCCACCCACGCGCGGTCGCTGCCGCTGCTGACGCTGTAATCTTTCGTATAGGTGAAGCTGAAGGTGTGTGTGCCTGCGGCAACGGGATAGGCCACGCGCGTCCACGCCACTTCGCCCGAGGATACAAGCATCTCGGTGCCATCAATGGAGAAGTGGAACTTGTCGTAGTTCGTCTCCGACGAGACCTTATAGTAGAAGCTGATGCTGTCGGCCGCCGTGAGGGTGCAGCCGATGTTCATCTCGGAGGTCATGCTGTGGCTCATGGTGTAGGACGAGCCGGCGCAGTAGCTGCCCTCGTAGGCGCCGGTGTCGTAGACCACCCACTGCACAGCGCCGTAGCTCCACCCGTCAAGGTGCGTCTGGTTGCCCTCGAAAGTCTCGCGGTAGCTGTTGCCCACATATACGGGCAACGTCTGCGACAGCACGGGGCCGGCGGCCGTGGCCACCGTGATGCCCAGCGGCACATCGATACCCTGCGGCAACTGGGCGTTGGCCTGCAGGGTGACGTTGAAGCTCCGCTGCCCACCGACGGCGAGGGCTGTAGCGTTGGCAGCGGCGGGCGTTACCGTCAGCAGGCCTGTGGGCGAAGCCACCTCGAACCGGTAGGGCTGCAGGGCGGCGTGGCCTTGGTTGCTCAGCGTGGCCGTCAGCGTCAGCGTGCCGTTCGGGAGGATGCTCGGCGTGGGATCGGATATGGTAAACACCAACTTGGGTGCCACAATGGTCAGCAGCTGCACGGCGAGCGCCGGGGTGGTGCTGCCGGTCCAGTCGACACTGGAGTTGATGCTGACCACCGTCTGGTCAACTGCGGCAGGGTTGACAACGGCCTGCACCGTGAAGACGCGCTGGGCGTTGGGGGCAAGGCTGTCGACAGTCAGCGTGGCCACCGGCAACGTGAGCATGGGGCTGGAGGAGGTCAGCGTGGCCACGATGTTGTGCGACGTAACGTTGCCGCCGTTCTTCACCGTGACGGCAAGCGCCACCGTGTCGCCCGCCACCAAGGGGGCCACAGTCTCGATGGAACTGACGTAGGGGAAGGGACCCGAAGGCGTGATGACACTGACGCTCTGGAATCCAGGCTGGTAGCCTTGGGCCGTGGAGGCCACCTCGTAGCCACCGACGAGCATCGAACCCGGCAACGTCAGTGTGGCCACACCGCTGGCATTGGCCCAGGCGGCGGCCACCAACGTACGGGTGAGGGTGTCGGTTATGGCCACATAGGCATAGGGCGCGGTGGTGACGGTGAGCGACGCGGTGCCGTAGGAAATCATCGACGACACCGTGAGGGGCATCACCGCAGCCTGCGTCAGGTAGGTCATCACCGACGGGTCGCCCATCAGGTGGTATATCTCCCAGTAATAGTTGTTACGGCTCGAGGAGGAGGCTTCCACGGCCATGTTGCCCTGCATCATGATGGCACCCTGCGTGATGGCCCAGTTGGCATAGGTCTCGCCATGGGTATGGAAGGCACGGTCGTAGATGCCGAGGTTCGACCCGTTGTAGGCCATCGACATGTTGGGGCCTATCGAGGTGCGTATGCCCACTGCCCAGTAGAAGTCCTCGTACCAGTAGGTGCTGTTGCTGCCGCCGATGTAGCCCACGGCGCCGCAGTAGTTGCCCTTGCGCAGCAGCGACTCGCCGAAGCAGCTCGACACCTCGAACTTGTTGGTCAGGCAGCAGTTGCCTATCATCAGGCCGAACTTCTGCGTGTTGGTCATCGACGAGACGTGCGTGGTGGTGAAGTTGGGCGTTCCCCAACTGGTGGAACTGCCGTGGGCACTGTAGTTGATAAGGCCCGCACCCTGGTTGTAGTAGCCACGCACCGTGGCCGACATCGAGTTGGCGCTGCTGGCCACATGGACATTGGTCACACCGGCAGGCACGATGGAGGTGTTGTTCTTGAAGTAGCGCACCTCGCTGTATCCGTGGGCACCGTTGACGTAGTTGGTGATGGCATAGTCCATGGCGGGGTCGGCATGGGTGTAGCCGAAGTCGCCACTGGTGCCGCCGTCCACGCCGGCCACCATCACCGCACGGTCCAGAAACGACGGGTCGGCGAAGGTGTACTGCTCATACATGAGGGTCTTCTGCACCTGCGGCGTCAGCTGCGACACGTTCTGTGCCGAGAAACGGCCGTAGTGGCAGTCGGGCAGGTTGTCGCCCGTGGTCCAGGTCATATAGTAGAGGTCGGTGATATGGTCGCTGGCGGTGGTACCGCTGAAGGCCGGCAACTGGTCCACATCGCCCACCAGCAGCACATACGTCGGCGCCGGATTGGCGGCGGTGGCGTTGGTGTACTGGCTCTTGATGTAGGTCTGGATGGAGGTGGTGGTGCTGCCCACGGCGGCATCGTCGGTATAGACTATGTCCGTGATGAAGCCCTTGCGCTTCTTCCACTGCACGAAGCTGTCCATCTGGCCGCGGAACATGCTGTTGGCCACAATGAGGTAGCGCACTGGCGCGGTGGTGCTCACGCTCTTCGGATAGAGCGCGTTGATGCTGGAGGCACCGCTGTTGAAGAGCGGCGAATAGTAGCGGCGGAACATCTCCTGCGTACCCACGCTGTCCACACCGCGGTAGCTCACCGTCACCTCGGCGCGGCGCACAATGGCCACCTGGCCGCTGACAGGGTTGTAGCTCACGGGGGTGAAACGGAGACGCGCCAGGCGGCGGTCGCGGGCAATGCCAACGGCCTCCACTTCGGGAACGGTGTTGCCGAAGAACATGTCGGTCTCATAGATGCCGCGGATGTACGACAGCTTGGGCGCCGATGTGTCGCTCTTGCTGCGCGAAGGCTGCATGGGCGCCAACACGGGGCCGGCAAGCTGCAGCGTGTCGAACTCCAGACCGCGCACCGTCACGACGAAATCCGTACACAGCGGCACCTCAATCAGCTTCGAGAAGGTGGGCAGCGCCGGAGCGCCGTCCTTGCCCCACGGCATAAGGCCGTCGACCGTCAGGGTGCTGAAACGCTGTCCGCAGACCTCGGTCTCGCCCACCGCGGGGGCATCGAAGGCAAACTCCAGGCCAAGCCCCTCATAGGTGTCGCTCACTATGCGGTAGCATTCCTGTTTCTGGGCCGAAGCACTCAGCGTCAGCCCCATGGCAAAAGCCAAAAACAAAATAGTCCGTTTCATTATTTCGTTGTTGCTTTTATAACTCCAAAAACTCTACAACTCTAAAACTCTATGTCTCTACAGCTCTACCCCTCTACTCCACCAGCGTCATCTCGTCCACCAGGTGGCGGGCGCCGGCATACTTGTCGATGATGAAGAGGCAGTAGCGGATGTCGAGCGAAATGTTGCGGCAATAGGCCGGGTCGAAGAGCAGGTCGCTCATCGTGCCCTCCCAGCAGCGGTCGAAGTTGATGCCCACCAGCTGGCCGTCGGCGTTGAGCACGGGGCTTCCGCTGTTGCCGCCGGTGGTGTGGTTGGTGGCGATAAAGGCCACGGGCAGCTCACCCTTCTTGTTGGCATACATGCCGTAGTCCTTCCGCTGCCACAGCTCCTTGAGCCTCGGCATGACGCGGTAGTCGTACACATCGGGGTTCTCCTTCTCCATGATGCCGTCGATGGTGCTGTAGGCGGTGTAGTAGGTGGCGTCCTTGGGCTTGAAACCCTCCACATGGCCGTAGGCCACGCGCAGCGTCAGGTTGGCATCGGGGAAGAAATTGCTGTCGGGATACATCTCCATCTGCCCCTTGATGTAGGTGCGCATCAGGCGGTTGATGTTGTTCTCGGCCTCTTTGTATTGCGCGCGCTTGCTGTTGCTGTAGCAGAAGTTGTAGGCCTCCTCGAAGAGCTTTACGGCCGGATCCTCGAGGGCCAGCTCGGGCTTGTTCTTCTTTTCGATTTTCTTCAGCAGTTTCTCCAGTTTGTCGGGGTCGTTGAGGGCCGACTTGGCATAGATCTTCTGCAGCATGTCGTGGGCCGTCTTGGCGTCCTCGGCATGCAGGAACGGGGCGAAACCGTGCTCCCACATGTAGTTGAAGCACTCCAGGAAGATGGCCTCGTCGACGGGCGAATGCTCGTCGAAATCGTCAAAATAGGTGCTGTCGAGCGAACTCCTGGCGCGGTCCATGGCGGCCTTGCCGTCGGCGGCCTTGCCCACCATGCTCAGACGCATGGCACGGTTCATGAAGTCGCTGGCCAGCACGGCCTCGCTGAAGTAGGTCCACTCCGTCTCCACCTCGCGCAGCTTGGCGTAGTTCTCCTCCAGCTGGCTGAGCACGTTGCGGTACTGCGGCTTGCCGTCGGCCCAACGCTGGAACGCCTCCTCCTGCTCCATCTTCTGCTCCACGCCGTGCAGGCGCTCGATGCCGAGGCTCTCGCCCTGCCACTTCTTCCAGCCGTTGGCGATGCTGGCCACGCGCGAAGCGTACTTCAAACGCTGCGCCGGACTCTGCTGCATGGCGGCATTGTAGTGGGCCAGACGGATGTCGCGAAGGGCTATGCGCACGGGGTTCTCCACGTTGGCGGCCAGGTCGACGGCGTCGTGGGTCACATAGCGGCGCGTGGTGCCGGGATAGCCGAAGACAAAGGTGAAGTCGCCCTCCTCGACGCCTTTGAGGCTGATCTGCAGGTGCCTCAACGGGCGGTAGGGCGTGTTGTCCTCGCTGAAGCTGGCCGGCGTGCCATCCTTGGCATAGACACGGAACATCGAGAAGTCGCCCGTATGGCGCGGCCACATCCAGTTGTCGGTGTCGCCGCCGAATTTGCCGATATTGCTCGGCGGGGCACCCACCAGACGCACGTCGGTGAACACCTCGTTGATATACATAAAGTACTGGTTGCCATAGTAGAACGGCTTGATGACGGCCTCGTAGTGCGTGCCTTTGGTGGCTTGGGCGCAGACCTCCTCGATGTTCTTCTTGATGATTTTCTCGCGGTCGGACTCCGAGGTCTCGTCGCCGATGCCGGCCAGAACCTGCGCCGTGACGTCCTCCATGCGCACCAGCCGTTTCACACTCAGGCCCGGGCAGGGAATCTCCTGGTCGCGCGTCATGGCCCAGAAACCGTTGGTCAGGTAGTCGTGCTCCACCGAGCTGTGGCGCACAATGTAGCTGTAGCCGCAGTGGTGGTTGGTCAGCACCAGGCCTTCGTCGCTGACGAATTCGCCCGTGCAGCCGCCGCCGAAGAGCAGAATGGCGTCCTTGAGCGACGCATTGTTGATGTCATAGATGTCGCGGGCCGTGATGCGCATGCCCGCACGCTGCATGGCAGCCTCGTTGCGCTGCAAAAGCATCGGAATCCACATGCCCTCGTCGGCACGTGAAGGGAGCGCAAACATAGCAATAGCGAGGAAAACGATGATTTTCTTCATTGTGTAGTTTTTATAATATTGAACTGCAAAAATACACTTTTTTTCTGGAACTGTAAAATTTTTTTGTCTTTTCCACCTCCCCTCCTCCACCCGCCAAATACCCACCAAATACCCACCAAAGAGGTCATTTCTTATATTGTTCTTATATCGTT
>DFIZ01000088.1:9471-24887 GCA_002372855.1 Bacteroidales bacterium UBA3684 | reverse complement strand
ATATAAGAACTATATGAGAAGTATATAGGAACGATATGGGAAGGGCGCTCTTATGTCCCTCCCGGACCCCTGTCGGAGAGGGGTTCGGGAGCCGTTGGCATGGAAATTGATGGTGGAGGGTATATGGAAAAAATGACATTCACAACCGACCGCACCACGGTCACCGAAGGCGAAATAGTGGAGGTGCGCTGGGACTGCCCCGGCGCCGAGAGCGTCGACCTCAGCATCGACAATGGATACAAAACCAGCGTCATACCCCTGGAAACGAGCGGAAGCAAGCGTTTCCGCCTCAACCGCTCGAAAGGGCGCACACGGCTGGTGCTCACCGCCCATGTGGGCGGCAAAGGCTTCTCGAAAGCCATAAAAATAAAAGTGAAGGAAATCCCCGTCACCAAGGCCGAAACCGTCGACCAGCGGGGAGAAAAGATGGGATGGCTGAAGCGATGGATGAACATGCCAAAATGGCAGTCGTTCCTGACGCGCTACCGCCAAGGGCGGCAGGCCATGCCGAAAGAAAAGAAACTTGCGTCGAATCTGCTGCTGATGCTCGGAGCGGTGCTGCTGCTGGGCGCCGTCATACCGTTTGTGCTGCCATTGGGCCTCTTCGCCCTGGCGTGCTACCTGCTGTGGGTGGTGATGAAACGCTGAAGGAGACTAGTTCCAGAAGCCGTTGGAGCCGTCGGTCCACGTGTCGTGGGTGATGAAACTCTCGGTCTCCTGCCCGCCCGGTTGGTCGTAGAACAACTCGAACGTACCCACCTCCGGCACGACAGTACTGACGGCGAACCCCCTCTCGCTCCGAAACTCCACCACCGTCAACACCGGCGCAGTATATGTCTTTTTTTTCATAGTTTTAATGTTTTGAGTTATCTGTTAATACCAAAATTACTAGGAGTAATAGCCTCATTGTTCAACGTGAATGAAATATTCGCCGTTGTCCCGGTAGTATCTGTTGCCACCGGACTATTGTATCGTCCAACAAGCTGTCCCAACCATCGGTTATGATAAGTCTCGCTTGTAGTAGCCGCAACAGAACCAGAGATGCTACAATTTGTCGCAAAAAGCCGCTCTGAACTTTTAAATCCAATTAATCCCCCCATATAAACATTGCTTATAGCATTTATCCCAATTGTACCATCCCATGATGATTCTCGAACAGTCATTGTCTGAGAACCCATATTTCCAACCAGACCCCCACAGTACACCGTAGTACCTGCAATAATTATGTTCGAAGTTGTAGTTGTGGAAACACGACAATTGGAAATATTCATTATAGATTCGTCCGCACCAACTAAGCCTCCAAAATAAACTTGGCCAGTATTTTCTCCTCTATTAAAGCTGCCGATACTGAAGCTGCAATTATTAACCGTGATTGTACCTAAACTTGTTATATTTGCGCCAAGAATACCTACATAAAGAGGTTTATTCCTAACATTTTGGCACTCCAAATGCACGTTACTTAAAACAATATTTTGTATTGTATAAGCACTATTTTTGAATAGACCGCAACAATATTCACTCCCATCCAATCTACCCTTTATTGTTAGATTGCTGATGGTATGCCCATTTCCTTCGATTGTCCCACCAAATCCGTTGTACAATACCGTATTAACAGAACGACCAGTCATATCAATGTCGTCCAGAATACTGTATATCGCATTGTCTGCATAACATTGATTATCTATAGCCTTTGTCATTAATTCAAAATCATATGGGGTGCGAATCACATATTCGTCTCTCTTATTAATATCAAGGAGTGTTGTCCTAGTTCCTGAGGCTTCAATGTCAATGGGAGCATATCCTAAAACATTCCTAGCCAAAGAATGGTTGCCTCCCTCTGGCTGCCACCTCTCAAGCAAATACGATTGCTGCTCGCCTTGTTTATACGATTTAACTTTTAATGCAAATCTATTTGCTGAATCAACAGGCAATATTGGTAGCATTACTCTTAAAGAATCGTTTGCCGCGAGAGTATACCCTGTGTCAAATAGCATGCTTACCGATCGCTTCTCCTCATCACTTTCAGTAATATTAACTGGTAAGATATTCTCTATATTGCTAATATCAAAAGACCTAGAACCGCTAAGCATACAGGTTCGACTCACCACCGTCACCGACTGGAGGGTGAGGGGGACGGAGGCGGTGTTGGTGATGGTGATGTAGAGGGCGCCGGTGAGGTGCTTGAACTGGAGGGGCGAGGTTCTGCTGTTGGAGTAGGCGGCCATGGGGAGGTCGAGGACCTGGTGGCCGTTGCCGTCGGTGCGGTAGTGATAGTAGCGGGGGAATTCGATGGAGACGGTGTTGCACGTGAGGCTGGAGCCGACGAGCGAGGCGGGGTATACGGCGCGGTTGACATCGGCAAGGCCATCGCTGCTGATGTAGGCGCGGCCGTCGCTTCGCGTGACGGTGGCGGTGGTGCCGTTGAGGCGAATCTGGTCGCCGGAGACCCACGTGGAGTTGGCACCGTCGAGGAGCACCTTGCCGCCGGACATCGATTCAGCGAAGATTTCCACCATGCCGTCGACGCCGTCGTCCACCTTTTCGCACCCTGCCAAAGTCAGCAAGGCAAGCAAAGTTGCCAGAATGTGTGTTTTTTTCATAGCGTTTAATTCAAAAAAAAAATCGCCCGTCTGTCAAGAACGGGCGACGCTTGTTGTCTTTTTTTGTGTGACCCTGCTGCGATTCGAACGCAGGACCTACTGCTTAGAAGGCAGTTGCTCTATCCAGCTGAGCTACGGGGCCATCGTTGTTTTTGTCCTCTCAGTTCTGTCGGGGCACCCAGATTCGAACTGGGGGTCTCCTGCTCCCAAAGCAGGCGCGATAACCGGGCTTCGCTATGCCCCGCCGGTTGTCCGTTTATCAAAAAAAGACGCCTTTCGGAGGCGTCTTTTCTTGGCGGAGAAGGGGGGATTCGAACCCCCGGTACCCTAATCGAGTACGACAGTTTAGCAAACTGTTGGTTTCAGCCACTCACCCACCTCTCCGTGTGTTTCGTTAGACCAAATTGTACCAATTTTTATCTCTCAAAAACGGTGCAAAATTACGAACATTTTCCAAACTGGCCAAATTTAATTAAATGAAAAATGAAAAATGAAAAATGAAAAACTGAATCACAGCGTTTTACAGATGAAACTTTTTTTTCATTTTCCATTTCTCCTTTCTCATTTTTTTACTTTTTCTTGGCCTGGTTGGCCACACTTTGCATCTTGGCGGCGATGACCTCGGGGTCGCCCAGGAAGCGGTCCTCGACGAGGTTCATGCGGTCGTCGAAGGTGAAGACATAGGGCACGGCGGTGGGGAGGTTGAACTTGATGATTTCCTCGTTGCTCATGCCTTTCAGTTCCTTCACGATGCCGCGCAGGGAGTTGCCGTGGGCGACGACGAGGAGGGTGTTGCGGTTGTCGAAGGCGGGCATGATGGTGCCGCGATAGTAGGGCATGAGGCGCTCGATGGTGTCCTTGAGGCTCTCGGTGAGGGGGATGAGGTTGTCGGGGATTTCGTTGTAGCGCGGGTCCTGGCGGGGGCTGCGCTCGTCGTGGAGGTCGAGTGCCGGGGGCTGGACGTCGAAGGCGCGGCGCCAGAGGAGCACCTGCTCGTCGCCGTACTTGGCGGCGGTGTCGGCCTTGTTGAGGCCCTGGATGGCGCCGTAGCTCTTCTCGTTGAGGCGCCAAGACTTCTGCACGGGCAGCCAGTCCATGTCCATGGCGTCGAGGATTTCGTTGAGGGTCTTCACGGCGCGTTTGAGGTAGGAGGTGAAGCAGAGCTCGGGGCGGTAGCCCTCGGCTTTGAGCAGTTTGCCGGCCTCGTAGGCTTCCTTGATGCCGTTCTCGGTGAGGTCGACATCGGTCCAGCCGGTGAAGAGGTTCAGTTTGTTCCAGGCGCTTTCGCCATGACGTACAAGTATGAGAGTTTTCATTTCTTTTTCTCCTTTTCTTTGTCTTTAAAAGTCACTTTTTCTCCCTTGGGGAAGGGTCCCTGCGGGAATTTTTCCTGTTTGGCGAGCCAGGCGATGGCCAGGCCGCCGACGATGAAGGGCAGGCTGAGCAGCTGGCCCATGTTGAGCAACATATCGGCCTCGAAGGCCTCCTGGTCGTTCTTGACGAACTCGATGAGGAACCTCACGCCGAACAGCGCCACGAGCCACCAGCCGAAGATGGCGCCGCTTTTCACGTGGCCGCCCTTGTGGCGATAATACCACAGGCTGACGGCGAAGATGAGGAAGTAGCTGAGGCTCTCGTAGAGCTGCGTGGGGTGCTTGGGGAGGGTCTCGCCGTTGCGTTCATAGATGAAACCCCAGGGTAGCGAAGTGGCGTGGCCGTAGATTTCGCTGTTCATGAGGTTGCCCAGACGGATGAAGGCGCCGCCGAGGGCGATGACGATGACCAGGCGGTCCAGTATCCACCAGATGTTCATGCCGTACTTGCGCCAGTAGAGGTACATGGCGGTCAGGATGCCGATGGCCGCGCCGTGGCTGGCCAGGCCCTCGAAGCCCTTGAACTCGCCGTTGCGGAAGGGCCACACGATCTCAAACCAGTGCTCGGAGGTGAGGAAATAGCCGGGCTCGTAGAAGAGGCAGTGGCCCAGGCGGGCACCAACGAGGGTGGCAAGGAACATGTAGATGACGAGGCTTTCGAGGTAGTCGCTCTTGACGCCTTCGCGCTTGAACATGCGCGACATAATCCAATAGCCCAGCACGAAAGCCACCAGGAAGCCCATCGAGTACCAGCGCATATTGAAACTGTCGGTCTTGAAGCAGATAAATGCCAACACCGCGGGGATGAGAGCCATGAGGAGATAGTCCCAAACGTCACGCTTCTCCTTCTTCTCCTTGCCGTCCTTGTCTTTCTTGTCCTTCGAAAAAAGAGGCATAGCAAGGATGTAGAGCAGGACGACGACACACAACACCCCAACCACCCGCAAGGTGGTGGGGCCGAGGTGCATCATCACCGGGTCGACATTCCAATGGATAGCTGAAAGAATCATAGGACTTATAGGGCTTTAAGGACCTATGGATTACTTCGCGTAGTTGATGGCGCGGGTTTCGCGGATGACGGTGACCTTGATCTGGCCGGGATAGGTCATCTCGCTCTGGATCTGGCGCGAGAGGTCGTAGCTGAGCTTGTTGGCCTCGACGTCGCTCACCTTCTCGGCGCCGACGATGACGCGCAGCTCGCGGCCGGCCTGGATGGCGTAGGTCTTCACCACTCCGGGATAGGTCATGGCCATGTCCTCGAGCTTCTTCAGGCGGTTGATGTAGGCCTCGACGACCTCGCGGCGGGCGCCGGGACGGGCGCCGCTGATGGCGTCGGCCACCTGGATGATGGGGCTGATGAGGTTGGTCATCTCCACCTCGTCGTGGTGGGCGCCAATGGCGTTGCACACGTCGGGGTGCTCTTTGTACTTCTCGGCGAGTTTCATGCCGAAGATGGCGTGCGGGATCTCGGGGTCGGTCTCGGGCACCTTGCCGATGTCGTGCAGCAGGCCGGCGCGCTTGGCCAGTTTGGGGTTGAGGCCCAGCTCGGAGGCCATGGTGGCGGCCAGGTTGGCCACCTCGCGGCTGTGCTGCAGCAGGTTCTGGCCGTAGCTTGAACGGTATTTCATGCGGCCCACCATGCGCATCAGCTCATGGTTCATGTTCAGGATGCCGAGGTCGATGCAGGTGCGCTTGCCCACCTCGTTGATTTCCTGCTCGATCTGGCGACGGGTCTTGGCCACCACCTCCTCGATGCGGGCGGGGTGGATGCGGCCGTCGGTGACCAGCTTGTGGAGCGACAGGCGTGCAATCTCGCGGCGCACGGGGTCGAAGCCGCTGATGATGATGGCGTCGGGGCTGTCGTCGATGATGATTTCCACACCGGTGAGGCTCTCCAGGGTACGGATGTTGCGGCCCTCGCGGCCGATGATGCGACCCTTCACCTCCTCGTTCTCCAGGTTGAAGACGCTGACGGTGTTCTCCACGGCGGTCTCCGTGGCGGTGCGCTGGATGCTCTGAATGACGATTTTCTTGGCCTGCTCGGCGGCGGTGATCTTGGCTTCCTCGACAATGTCCATGATGGTGGTAGAAGCCTCGGCGCGGGCCTCCTCGGTCATGGCGTCCACCAGCTGCTGCTTGGCCTCGTCGGCGGTCATGCCGGCGATATGCTCCAGCTTGGAGACGCTCTCCTTGTAGACCTTCTCCACTTCGGCCTGGCGCTTCTTGAGGGCGTCGATCTGGTTGTTCAGGTTCTCGCTGACGCCTTTGAGCTCGTTGCTCTTCTTCTGCAGCTCGTTGACCTGCTGGTTGAGGCTCTGCTCGCGCTGTTTGAGTTTGTTCTCCTGCTCGCGGATTTTCTGGTTCTGCTCGTTGACGCGCTTGTCGTGCTCGCCTTTCATCTGCAGATACTGCTCCTTGGCCTGGAGGATTTTGTCCTTCTTGATTACTTCGCCTTTCTCTTCGGCGTCTTTCAGGACCTGCTGGCTCTTGGCGAGCAGCTTGTTGCGCAGCACCGTGGTGGTGACCCACACTCCCAAGGCGCCTCCGGCCACAAGGCCGATTATAATAAATAGTACTGTCATGATGTGTTGTTGTTTTTTTGTTGTGGGAACGGCGGCCGACGCTGAAAGGTTTCGAGGTCAGTTCATAAAAACAAATCCTGCATCACGGTTATCCCCTCCGAGAGTTATGGTAAACTCTGAAACTGTAGGATTTGAGTGCCGGGCGTATCAGCCATACAACCTACCCGCCCCTGAGCCGACTCGGTTCGTAAATGGTGTTGAGTTTACAAACTGTTTTGGGTCGGATGCAGGATTTGGTCCAGCACGCTGTCGATGGACTGCAGCCTCTGCGCGAGGTCCGTGTCCTTAAACCGCAGCGAGTCTTGTATCTTGGTCAATTGTGTGATCTGCGTCAATGCCACCATTGCCAACAAGTCTTGATGGTCGTTGTAGGCATACTGCTTGCCGTAGGCCTTGGCCTGCGTGTCGATGAGCCCCGCCGCCTTGCGCAGCGCCGCCTCGTCTTCCGTGGCGACCCGTAGCTTGTACGTGCGACCCATGATGTTCACCGATGCCGATACCGTTTCCATCTTCGTTTGTATATGCAATTTGTTTCTATACCTATTCCTTGTTCACCCTCGTCTCTTCGTTCCTCACTATCTCCAGACTCTTGTCAATGGCGCGAATCATCTGATTGATTTTAAGTTTTATCTCAGCACTCTCGCCTTTCTCAGTCAACCTGTTCCCTAATTTTAATAATTTGTTCTCTTCTTTTAAATTGTTTATTGTTGTTTCACTGTTTTTCAATGCTTCTTCAAGCTCATCGCACCGATTGTCCTTCTGCGACACCAGCTTGCGCAGACGTTGCACTTCGTCCGCCAACTGTCTCACTTTGAACTCAATCCCTGTAACCGATGTCTCAAAATCGAACATATACTTCAATGCCTTTGATACTATAAAAAGCGGTGCAAAAGTAGCAAATTTTTCTTAATCGGGCAAATTTTTTTATTTTCCGCCACCCACAAACTCCGCCAGCCAGTCGTTGTCGGCACGCGGCGCGTCGGTCCATCCGGCGGTGTCGACAGTCACCTCCAGCAGCTTGGCCGGACCCTCGCAGAAGAGCTCCACGCTCTCGGCCACGGCGGGCACCAGCACACACTCGCCGACGTGCATCGGCACGATGGTCTCCATGCTCTTCACCGCCGCCAGGCCTTCCACGCAGAAATAGATGACGAACGAGTCCACATCCTCCAGGTTCTTCCGCAGCGGGCGGGTGAGGGGGATGAGACTGGTGGTGAAGTAGGGGCAGTGCGCCAGGGTGGTGGTCTCGTCGGGGCGCGCCTCGTAGCGCGTGGAGGCATGGTCGCCCACGGCGCCGAAGTCGATGGCGTCCATGGCCTCTTCGGTATGCAGCTGGCGCAGGTTGCCGTCGGCGTCGCGACGGTTGTAGTCATAGATACGGTAGGTGCAGTCCGAGGTCTGCTGTATCTCGGCCACCATCAGGCCCTGGCCCAGGGCGTGCACACGCCCGGCGGGAATGAAATAGACATCGCCCTTGGCGGGCTGCTCGGCATGCAGCAGCTCCTCCAGGTGGCCTGCTGCCAGGGCGGCGCGGTACTCCCCGGGCTCCACGTCGCGGCGGAAACCGCTGATGAGCCTCGACCCCGGCTCCACATCCATCACATACCACATCTCGGTCTTGCCGTAGGGCATGCCGCGCTTCTGCGCCAGCGCGTCGTCGGGATGCACCTGGATGGAGAGGTCCTTGGCGGCGTCGATGACCTTCAGCAGCAGCGGGAACTGGGTGCCGAAACGGTTGTATATCTTGTCGCCCACCAGGTCGCCCATGTAAATCTCGATGGCCTCGTTCAGCGTGTTCTCCGCCAGGAAGCCGTTGGCGATGACCGACTCCTTCCCCTCCACCGACGAGAGGACCCACAGCTCGCCGCAGTTGGGCAGGGGGTCGTAGTTGAAACCGTAGCCTTTAAGTCTGTTGCCGCCCCAGATGACGTTCTTGTAGAGGGGCAGGAATTTCAGTGGATATAGTGCACTCTGCATCAGTAGGTTCTGTTAGTGTGTCCGTGACTCTTGTTGGTGCCTTTCACCTTGATGTTCGATTTGATTTTTTTGGCCTTGTTGGTCTGCTGGCGCTGGTACATGTTCTCGCTCGAACTCTGGCACGACACCTGCACCCCGCTCATGGCCAATACCCCGGCCACAAGCATCAACGGCAGCAGTTTTTTCATTATTTTTCTCATATCAACGAATTGGTTTCCATTTAAATACTCCGTTTCAGCACACTAAGTGCAAAGTACAAAGTAACAAAATTTTCATGAATTACACAAATTTATTTTCAATTAATCAACTTTTTTCCAATGAAAGCAACCGTAAATTGCTTCCATGCACACCAAAATCACCAATTATGGTTAGTGTTGGTTATGAGTGTATTATGTATTTTTGCAGGCAAAAAGTATCGATACATTATGAACGCAACAAAAAGTATATCAACCATCTGCACACTTGCGGCCCTGCTTTGCGGGCCGATGGCGTCGGCGCAGACCGACACCGCAACGGCCACGAAGAGCCGCCTGACTGTGGGCGGATACGGCGAGGCCGTGTACAGCCGCCATTTCTACAGCGACAATGTGTTCCGCTATTCGCATGCCGACCGCTACAAGGACGCCCCGGGCTACGGGCGCGTGGACCTGCCGCACGCCGTCGTGATGCTGGGCTACGACTTCGGCCGCGGCTGGAGCGTGGGCATGGAGATCGAGTTCGAGCACGGGGGCGTGGAGGCCGCCGTGGAGAAGGAAACCGAGGAGACCGGCGAGTTCGAGCAGGAGGTGGAGCGCGGCGGCGAAGTGGCCCTGGAGCAGTTCTGGGTGCAGAAAAGTTTCAACCGCCATCTTAACGTGCGCGCGGGCCATATAGTGGTACCGGTGGGCATGACCAACAACAACCACACGCCCAACATGTTCTTCGGTGTCTACCGCCCCGAAGGCGAGAACACCATCATGCCCTGCACATGGCACGAGACGGGCCTCAGCATCTGGGGCCAGGCCGGCGCCTGGCGCTACGAGGCACAGCTGCTGCCGGGCCTCAACAGCAACCTCTTCAACGACCAAGGCTGGGTGCACAACGGCTCGGCGTCGCCCTACGAGTTCCGCCCCGCCAACGCCCTGGCCTGCGCCGCACGCGTGGACTGGACAGGCATCCGCGGTCTGCGCCTGAGCCTCAGCGGCTACCTCGGCGGCAGCAACAACAACGACATCGTCACCGACGTCAACAGCCGCTACAAGGACCTCGACGGCCTTGTGGCCATAGGCTGCTTCGACTTCGCCTACCGCAACCGCCATGTCATCGTGCGCGGCAACGTGGACTACGGCCACCTCTCCGACGCCGCAGCCATCTCGGCCCGCAACAAGAACCAGACCACCATGACCGGCAACCCCTACCCCCACACCTTCGTGGGCGAAGCCGCCTGGGACGCCTCCATCGAGGCCGGCATCGACCTGCTTTCGTTTGCCCAGTGGCGACGCGACCATGGCAAGCTCTACCTCTTCGGACGCTACGACCAGTACGACAGCTACATCCCCGCCAGCGGCCTGACCGACATCGGCTGGTGCTCGCGCCAGGTGGTCTCCGGCGGCGTCAACTACTACCCCCTGCCCCAGGTGGCCCTCAAGGCCGAGGGCGGTGTGCGCCTGCTCGGCGAGCAGTACAACAACGAACCCTTCTTCGCCCTGGGCATCACCTGGACGGGGTTCTTCGTGCGATAATTCACTATTAAAAATAACTAAAAAACCGACAAACCTATGAAATCGTTTTTCAAAAATGCCGCCATGTTCATGGCAATGGCTGCACTGACGGCGGGAGCCGTCTCCTGCAGCGACGACAACGACACCACCGCCGGCAGCGACGACAGCCAGGCCGCCGCCATCGCCGAGCAGTTTGTGGACCACACCGTGGCTCCCACCTACGGAGCCCTGGCCGCCAAAGCCGAGCAGTTGGCCACCGAACTGGCCGCCCTCAAAGCCAACCCCAACGACGCCGGCCTGCGCCAGGCCTGCGAGACCTTCCTCGCCGCCCGCGAGGAGTGGGAGAAGAGCGAAGCCTTCCTCTTCGGCGCCGCCGGCGACTTCGGCGTGGATCCCCACATCGACTCCTGGCCCCTCGACATCGATGCCTTCAACACCCTCATGAACAGCCCTGAGATGCTGGCATCGCTCGACAGCGAGGACGGCGACGCCGTTGCCGGCGACCGCCTCGGCAACGCCCTGCTGGGCTTCCACGGCATCGAGTACATCCTCTTCGCCGACGGCCAGCCCAAGAGCGCCAGCGCCATCACCGCCAACCAGTGGACCTACGTGGCCGCCGTCGCCGGCGACCTCCGCAACCGCTGCTACCAGCTCGAAGTGGGCTGGATAGGCGACAACGCCCCCGCAAGCCACATCGCCAAGCTCGACGACCTCGAGATGCAGTACACCGTGGCCGGTGGCGACCTCAGCTACGGCGACAACATGAAGGCCGCCGGACAGGCCGGCAGCACCTACGCCACCCGCAAGGCCGCCCTCATGGCCATCGTCCAGGGCTGCATCGACATCGCCGACGAGGTAGGCACCAGCAAAATCGGTGCCGCCCACAGCGGCGAAGACCCCACCTACATCGAAAGCCCCTACAGCCAGAAGTCCATCATCGACTTCCACAACAACATCGTCAGCATCCAGAACGCCTACCTCGGCGGCATCGATGGCCAGCGCAACGAGACCAACTCGCTCCACCACTACATGCACAACCTCAACGCCGCCCTCGACAACGAGGTGATGGAGGCCATCGACAACGCCCTGGCCAAAATCGACGCCATGCCCGCCCCCTTCGTCAACAACATCGGCGCTGCTGCCAACGGCGATGCCATGGAAGCCTGCGCCGCCCTCAGCGAGGTGCTCGACGAGGTGGTGGAAGCCATCCGCAACAATTGAATTATTATGAAACAAGGAGTTCAAGGAGTTCGGGAAGTTCGAGGAGTTCAAGACAATGGTTCCGACTATCCAACGGTATTGTCCTGAACCCCCTGAACTCCTTGTCTCCCTGAACTCCCCAAAAAAAAGAAAAGACTATGAAACAACACACCTGCCTCCTGCTGGCCGCCTTTGCGGCCACCGGACTCCTCGCCGCCTGCAACAACGACGAGACCGAGCCCACCCCCACCCCCGAAGGCATCGACGAGGAGGTCTACGCCGGCGGACGCCTCGGCACCACCTTCAACCAGAGCGCCTCGGCCTACGAGGACCCCACCCCCGCCACCGAGATGGCCGGCATGGCCACAGCGTTCAAATACGGCGAAATGTTCTTCGAGCACACCGTCACCCAAAACAGCCGTCCCTTCAACGGCCTCGGCCCCCTCTACATACGTTCCAGCTGCGAGAACTGCCATCCCGGCTACGGCCACGGCCGCCGCATGGACCGCTACAACGCCGAGGACTGGGGCAACGGATACCTCCTGGTGGTCTACGACAAGACCAACGACGCCTACGAGACCTCCGTCACCGGCATGCCGCAGACCCGCGCCGTGGCGCCCTTCCCCAACCCCGTCGAGGAAAGCGGCATACACCTCTCCTGGCTCAACTACACCGACGAGTGGGGCAACCGCTTCCCCGACGGCGAGACCTATGAGCTCATCTATCCCGAACTGACCATCGACGAGAACGCCTTCTACGCCCCCCTGGGCGTGCCCTACTCCAACCTCGCCTTCCGTCTGGAGAGCACCATCGGCATCTACGGCACCGGCCTCATCGACGCCATCGACGACGACTCGCTCAAAGCACAGTACCAGCGCGAGAGCGAGATGGGCCTGCCGCTGAACCCCGCCTTCTGGAACGGCGGCGACTGGGCCCCCACGGCCTTCTACGGCAACACCCGCCATCCCAAACGCTACACCTACGCCCTCTCCCGCGGCCCCCTGCAGGACGCTCCCGGCAGCAACGCCATCTGGAACATCACCAACGTCACCCGCAGCAACAAGCGCGCCCACTACATCACCGAAGCCTACGCCCGCAAAGCCTCGCGCGACGCCAACGTGCAGGCCCGGTTCGCCGACTACTTCCCCGAGTGGGTCAACCCCGACTCCACCATGGAGAGCAACATCTACAACTACCTCATGAGCAAGAACCTGCCCGCCGAGATGAGCGACCAGGACTATGTGAACTTCATGGTCTGGCACCGCGGCCTCGCCGTGCCTGCCGCCCGCAACCTCGACGACCCCGACGTGCAGCGCGGCCGCAAGCTCTTCCGCGACCTGGGCTGCGCCGTCTGCCACCGCCCCTCCTGGACCACCGGCGAGGACAACTTCACCGACCCCACGGGCTTCTTCGAGGACGGCGACTCGCGCCTGCCGCGCTATCCCTACCAGAAGATATGGCCCTACAGCGACTTCGTGCAGCACCGCCTCTTCATGAAGAACGACATCCGCACCGGCTGGTGCCGCACCACACCCCTCTGGGGCCGCGGACTGGCACCCCTCTGCTCCGGCCATGCCGACCGTCTGCACGACTGCCGTGCCCGCAACGTCATCGAGGCCATCATGTGGCACGGTGCCTCCCAGAGCGACGCCCGCCGCAGCGTGGAGAACTTCCGGCAGCTCTCCAAGGCCGACCGCGACGCTGTGGTGAAGTTCATCAATGCGATTTAAAAGTAGTTAAGAAGTTAAGTAGTTAAGAAGTTAAGTAGAGAAGACTGATGAAGAAGATTCGTGTAGCCTTGATGGTGCTTGTGGCGGCAGTGCTCGCCGCAGGCACCATTTTCGAACGTTATCGCGGCGCCGAATGGGTGGCCGACCATTTCTACACCTCCTGGTGGTTCATAGCCCTGATGGCCGTGGTGGCCATCGGCGCCCTGGTGGCCATCGTGCAGGGCCGCATGTGGCAGCGCCCCGCCGCCCTGATGGTCCACGCCGCCGTGCCCGTCATCCTCCTCGGCGGCGCCCTCACCACCTGGACAGGCCTCCATGGCAGCATGACCCTCACCCCCGGCATCCCCTCCGCCACCATCGACACCGGCAACGGCCATTCCGCCACCCTGCCCTTCGACATGGAACTGGAGAGTTTCGAAGTGCTCACCTACCCCGGCACCCACACGCCCATGGACTTCGTGAGCCACGTCGTCGCCGAGGGCCAGCGCCACACCATCTCGATGAACAACATCCTGCGCCACCGAGGCTACCGTTTCTACCAGGAGGACTACGACGAGGAGGGCCGCTCCACCCTCAGCGTCAGCCACGACCCCCTCGGCATCGCCGTCACCTACTGCGGCTACGCCCTGCTGCTCGTGGGTTTCCTGTGGCTCATGCTGAGCCGCAACGGTCGCTACCGCCGCCTGCTCAAGGGCACCGCCGTGGCAGCCCTGCTGCTGGCCTCCACCGCCGCCAGCGCCCAACCCCGCACCCTGCCGCGCCATACCGCCGACCGCATGGGACGCATGTACGTCCTCTACAAAGGCCGCGTGTGCCCCCTGCAGACCTACGCCAAGGACTTCACCACCAAGCTCACCGGCAAAGCCACCTACCGCGGCCTCAGCGCCGAGCAGGTGCTCGCGGGCTACCTCTTCTACTTCAACGACTGGGCCTCCGAACCCCTCATCAAAATCAAGGGCGACGACGCACGCCAACGCCTGCACGTCAGCACCAACCGCGCCAGCTACAACGACTTCGCAGCCAACCAGGAGCACCTCGGCGGCATGACCGACAAAAACCTCCGCGCCGCCAACGAGAAGTTCAGCCTCGTCCAGTCGCTCCTCTCCGGCAAGGGCCTCAAACTCTTCCCCCTGGCCGACAGCGCGGGCACCCTGGGCTGGTACGCACAGAACGACGCCCTGCCGCTGGCCACGGCCGACGAAGCCTACCTCTTTGTACGCAAACACCAGAGCTACTGCCAGGAACTGGTGGTGAAAGGCGACTACGAAGAACTGGAACGCATCTTCGAGAAAACCCTCGCCTTCCAGGAGAAACAAGCCGGCGAAGTGCTGCCCACCAAGCTGCGCGCCGACGCCGAGCGCCTCTACAACGCCCTGACCACCGACCGCTGGCTGGCCATGCTGAGCATCACCCTGGGCCTGCTCTTCTTCGCCCTCAGCCTCTTCCTTGCAGGCCGCGGCCGCGACCTTCCGCGCTGGATACGCTGGACGGCGCTGGCCTGGGTGGCCCTGCTGACGGCCTTCCTGGTGCTGACATTCATCCTGCGCTGGATCGCCGGCGGCCACGTGCCCATGGCCGGCGGTTTCGACAGCATGAACCTCATGGCCATAGCCATAGGCCTCATAGGCCTCGGCCTCGTGCGCAAGCACTCCATGGCGCTGCCCGTCGCCATGCTCACCATGGGCTTCTGCCTGCTGGTGGCCATGATGAGCGGTAGCAACCCGCCGGTGACCAACCTCATGCCCGTGCTCAACTCGCCGTTGCTCTGCCTCCATGTGGCTGTCATCATGATGTCCTATGCCCTCTTCTTCTTCCTGATGATGATTGGCATCGCCGGATTGATAATCGGAAAGAAAAACCCTGATTTTCAATATTCAATATTCAATTTGGCGAAACGACTGCTCTACCCCGCCGTCTTCCTGCTGGCCCTGGGCATCGCCATCGGTGCCGTGTGGGCCAACATCTCGTGGGGCAACTACTGGAGCTGGGACCCCAAGGAGGTCTGGGCACTCATCACACTCATCGTCTACGCCCTGCCGCTGCACCCCTCGCTGGCCATCAACCGCAGCGCACGCAGCTTCCACCTCTACTGCACACTGGCCTTCCTGAGTGTCATCGTCACCTACTTCGGCGTCAACTTCTTCCTCGGCGGCGTCCACGCCTACATGTAGCCCAAACCCTCCCGAAAGGGACATAATTCGGCCCTTCTTATATCGTTCTTATATACTTCTCATATACTTCTTATATCACCTAT
>DFIZ01000088.1:0-9390 GCA_002372855.1 Bacteroidales bacterium UBA3684 | reverse complement strand
GCCGAATTATGTACCTCTCGGGTAGGTATCGGACTAGGGGCGGACCTCGGTGCCCCACATGAGCTTGTCGCGGATGGCAGAGAAGAAGTTCTGCGTGTTCATGCGGATGAGGCGGATGGAGAAGGGGGCACGGCCGAGGTTGAGGGTGGCGGAACCATAGAGGGTGACGCGGCGCGAGTCCATGCCGAGGGTGAAGGGTTCGTCCGAAGGCCGGGAGCCGGCATGGTGCGAGGCCGGGACGGTGACGAGGCGGAGGCGCGAGCTGTCGGGCACGATGATGGGGCGCAGCGTGAGGGTGTGGGCGCCGATGGGAGTGATGACGAAACAGCCGCAGTCGGGCGTCAGGATGGGGCCGCCGCAGGAGAGGCTGTAGGCCGTGGAGCCCGTGGGCGAGGCCACGATGACGCCGTCGCCGGCATAGGTGGCCACGTAGAGGTCGTCGACATAGACCTCGGTGCGGAGCATCGACGAGGCTTCGGGGCGGTGGAGGAAGACCTCGTTGAGGGCGTAGTTGACCGGCGACGGGGCCGTGGACCCGGACCCGGAGGGCCGGGACTGGAGGGCCGGGGTCTGGATGGTCAGGAGGGTGCGGCGCTCGAGCGTAAAACGGCCCTCCAGGAGGTCGACGACGAGGGTGGAGAGGTTTTCCTTGCCGGCGGTGGTCAGGAAGCCCAGGTGGCCGAAATTGATGCCCAAAATGGGCGGAAAAGCGTCGGGCCGCGTGCTGTGGATGAACTGCACGGAGGAGAGGAGCGTGCCGTCGCCGCCGATGGAGAAGAGGTAGTCGAAGCCGTCGACACTGTCGCCGTCGCCGACGGTCTGGGTCTCGACGCCGGCACGGCTGAGCTCGGCGCAAAGGTGGTCGTAGGCCGGAAGGTCGGCGGGGTCGATGTAGCGGTAATAGAGGGCTATTTTCATTGCTTGATTGTTTGAATGCTTGATTGTTTGAATAACGGGGGCTATTTGATTACGAGCACGGAGCCGGTGTAGATCTTGATGCGGTTGTTGTTGAAGCGGACGCGCAGGGCATAGGCGTAGGCGCCCTGGGGTGTGGAGGCCGTGGGGGTCCAGCCGTCGAGGGGGTCGGTGGTGGAATAGACGAGGAGGCCGTTGCGGTTGTAGATGTAGAGCTCGTAGAGGTCGCCCTTGAGGCCTCGCAGGCGGGGCCGGAAAACGCCGTTGTCGGCATCGCCCACGACGACGATGTTGGGTATGGCCTGTGCCGGTTCGGGGGGCGTGGGGACGACGATGCAGAGGCTGTCGCTGAAGCGGGGGTTGAGGCCGCAGGCGTCGCGCACCGAGAGGCGGTAGCAGTGCAGGGAGTCGTAGGGGTTGACCGTGAGGTCGGCATACTGGAACGGCGGCTCGTCGAACACCAGGGCGGCAATGGAATCCCAAGGCTGGCGGTCGACACGGCGCCAGAGGGTGTAGTGGTCGGCGTGGAAGGAGGTGTCGATGTTGAACGAGAGGAGGTTGCGAGTGTCGATGCTGTCGTATTGGAGCGAAAGGATGTCGAGGAAGGCGGCGGTGTCGACGGTGTGGCGTTCGACGGCGACGATGTTGCTGGTGGAGACCAGGGGCTGGTGGTCGAGGCTGCCTCCGGGGCCAATGGCCTGCACCTTGAGCCACACGCGGGTGGTGCCTTCGTCGATGGAGAAGGTGTGGGAGAAGGGGCCCAGGGCGTCGCTGACGGTGTAGGGGACATACTGGTCGTCGTAGGGCTCGAGGCGCACCAGGAGGCAGTAGCGGTCCACGCCGCCGGGCATGCCCTCGTAGGGGGTCCAGCTGGCGGTGACCTGCGTGGCGCAACGCGGCACATCGGCGGTGAGCACGATGTTGCCAAAGGAGGGCGTCAGCGAGCTGACGTTGTAGGCACTGTCGAAGACATGGATGCGGTAGGTGTGGCGTTCGGTGGCCGAATGGTCGAGGCACCGGTAGGTGGTGTCGAGGCGTCCGAAGACGGTGTCGTAGTCGAGGCACGGCATGCCGGAACAGATGTGGTAGCCCATGGCCGCCGTGTCGGTGCTGGGGCGCCAGGAGAGGACTATCTGCTGCGAGGCTTCGTCGACGGTGGCCAGCCAGTCGGTGACCGGTGCCACGGGCTCCTGCCCCCTGAGGTTGAAGAGGGGCAGCACGAGAAGCAGTGCGAGAGAAACAAGACACCTCCTCATCATGGCCTAGAAACTTTGTAGTGCTACCAATTCGGCATAGCGTCCGCCGAGGGCCATCAGCTCGTTGTGGGTGCCGCGCTCGACAATGCGGCCGTGGTCGAGGACGATGATGCAGTCGGCCCCGACGATGGTGGAGAGGCGATGGGCGATGACGATGGCGGAGCGGCCACGGAGCACCTCGTTGAGTGTGGCCTGCAGCTGGCGCTCGCTCTCGGTGTCGAGGGCCGAGGTAGCCTCGTCGAGGATGAGCAGTTTGGGGTTGCGCAGCAGTGCACGGGCGATGCTGATGCGCTGGCGCTGGCCACCGCTGAGCTGTCCGCCCCCCTCGCCCAGGCTGGTGTCGTAGCCTTGGGGCAACTGCATGATGAAGTCGTGGGCCTGGGCGGCCTGGGCGGCCCGAACCACCTCGTCGCGTGTGGCGTCGGGTTTGCCAAAGGCGATGTTGGCCGCCACGGTGTCGTTGAAAAGCAGCGTGTCCTGCGCCACGACGCCGATGTGCGACCGCAGGCGTGCCAAAGGCATGGCCAGGATGTTCTCGCCCTCGAGGAGTATTTCGCCCTGCGTGCAGGTGTACATGCGACAGATGAGGTCGGCGATGGTGGACTTGCCGCTGCCGGAGGAGCCTACGAGAGCCACCGTTGTTCCACGTGGAACATCGAAGCAGATGTCGTCCAGCACCGTCACTCCGGGCTTGTAGGCGAACGAAACATGGCGGAATTCGACTTCGGGGAACGCCTGCAGGGGAGTCTGATGCGGGTGCACGGAGGGCTCCGGGGCCAGCGGTTGGTCGGGTTCCTCCTCCTCGGCGAGGAAGGCTTCGATGCGGTCGGCACAGGCGCGGCCTTTCTTAATCTGCGAGAGGCCTGTGGAGAAGTCCTTGGCAGGGGGAATCATCAGCACGAAGAGCATCACGAAGGAAATGAAAAGCTCGGAGGTAAGCCCCTGGTCGCCGCTGAAAACAAGCCAAGCGCCGAAAAGGAGGATGCCGATGACTATGGTGTTGCCGAGGAAATCGCTCACCGGCGAGGCGGCGTCGATGCGGCGAAGGACGAGGGTGCGATGGTGCGTGTACTGGCGGTTGTAGGCGCGGAAACGACGGTTGGAGAAATCGATGGCGGTATAGGATTTGATGACCTTGAGGCCACCGATGGTCTCGTCGGTGAGGGAAACGAGGTAGGAATTCATCTCCTGCACCAGCTTGGAGCTGCGCTTGAGGTGGTGCGAGATGCCGGAAATGACAAAGGCCACCAGGGGTAGCATGCAGAGTACGAAAAGCGTCAGCTTCACATTGATATAGAACAACATAGAGAGATACAGGACCATACCGATGACCGAGGTGAGAATCATCTGGATGGAGCCTAGCACCCCCTCCTCATACTCGACCATGTCGCTCGTGAAGCGGGCCATGACATCGCCCTTGCGGGTGCGGTCGTAGAAGCTCATCGGCAGGTGCATGGCCTTGCGGAACATGCGGTTGCGCAAGGAACGGACGATGCCGGTGCGGATGATGGATATCTCGATGGCCGAGAGGTAGGAGAAGATGTTCTTGCAGGAGTAGAGCACAAAGATAATGGCCGAGAAAAGGAGCAGAGCATTGAGCTGGCCAAAGGAGATGAGCCATGTGTAGAGGCGCTCGAGGAGCAGGGCGACAAGGTTGCCCGTGGCGGACGGAACGGCGTCGCCGGTGCCGAAAAGAATCTTGAGGAAGTCGGCAACCGAGAGGGCCGTGCACATGGTGAAGACCACGCTGAGCACCACGAAAAGGCCATACAGCGCACAACGCGCACCGTATGGCCTAAGCTGCTTCAGAGTGAAATTCCCACGGAGGCTCACAGGCTGTAACCGATATAGTTATGCGGGGTGATGCAACGGATGCGCTCCTTGACGTCGGGGGCGACGTCGAGGGTGTCGACAAAGGCGGCGATGGTATCGGCGGTGACCTTCTCGTTGGTGCGCGTGAGTTGTTTCAGGGCCTCGTAGGGGTTGGGATAGCCAACGGAACGGAGGATGGTCTGGATGGCTTCGGCCACCACGGCCCAGTTGTTCTCCAGGTCGCGGTAGAGGGCTTGCTCGTTGAGGAGCAGCTTGCCGAGGCCTTTCTCGAGCGAGGCGATGGAGATTATGGTGTGTGCGATGGGGACGCCGATGTTGCGGCTGACGGTGGAGTCGGTGAGGTCGCGCTGCATGCGGCTGATGGGGAGCTTGTGGCTCAGGTGCTCGAAGATGGCATTGGCCAGGCCCAGATTGCCTTCGGCATTCTCGAAGTCGATGGGGTTCACCTTGTGCGGCATGGCGCTGGAACCCACCTCGCCGGCCTTGATGCGCTGTTTGAAGTACTCCATCGAGACGTAGGTCCACACGTCGCGGCAGAGGTCGATGAGGATGACATTGATGCGCTTGCAGGCGTCGAACCAGGCGGCCATCATGTCGTAGTTCTCAATCTGGGTGGTGAGCTGCTGACGCTCGAGGCCGAGGTGGTTCTTCACAAAGTCGTTGCCGAAAGCGCGCCAGTCGATATCGGGGAAGGCGGCCAGGTGGGCGTTGAAATTGCCCGTGGCGCCACCGAACTTGGCGGTGAAGGGGATGCGCTCCAGCTCGTCGAGCTGACGGCGCAGGCGGTAGGCAAAAACGCCCCACTCCTTGCCCAGCGTGGTGGGCGAGGCGGGCTGGCCGTGGGTGTGGGCAAGCATGGGGATGTCCTTCCACTCCTCGGCACGCTCGTCGAGCAGGGCCTGCAGGCGGCGGTAGGCGGGCAGGAGCACCTCGTCGTGGCACTCCTTCATGCTCAGCGGCACGGAGGTGTTGTTGATGTCCTGCGAGGTGAGGCCGAAGTGGATGAACTCCTTCAGCTCGGCGAGGCCCATCTGGTCGAACTTGCCTTTGAGGAAGTATTCCACGGCCTTGACGTCGTGGTTGGTGGTCTTCTCGATGTCCTTGATGGCCTGGGCATCGGCATCGGAGAACTGGCGGTAGATGTCGCGCAGCTGCTCGGCCTTGGCGGCAACGGCGGCCAGGGCCGGACGAAGGCCCTTCAGGCGGTCGGCCAGGGCAATGAAATACTCCACCTCGACGCGGACACGATATTTTATCAGAGCACCCTCGGAGAAGTATTTGGCGAGGGGTTCGCACTTGGAACGGTAGCGCCCGTCGATGGGCGACACGGCATTGAGACTGTTCATTTCTTTTTGCTTGGCTTAGTTAACTTTGTTGAAAGTCAAATTATCGATGCCCACCAGGGAGGAGGTGGCGGTATTTCCGCTGACGTTGAACTCAAATTCGCCGAAGTCCTCTTTGGCCCGATTCAGCTCTTCCGCCGTCATCGGATACCACTCGTAGCCACTGGTGAGATCGAGGGTGGTGGCATCAAGGTTTCCTATGTTCCACGACCAGCTTGTCATGTTGCCTTCCTCGTCATACTCCACATCGGTAAGTGCTTTGTATGCCTCTGTAATGTTGTACTTTACAACATTGTTAGCCCACGTGTACGTTCCCCTCAGGTGCTGTCCCCAGGAGACGACATACAGGTCGAGGTTCGCTTCGCCAAAAAGGGCTACAAAGGCAATATCCTCAGGGGTGTCAGGGAAACGCGGGGCTTCCCATCTTCCTTTGAGGGAGGTTTCGGTGGTTTCTTCTTCGCTTTTACTGCATGAGACGGTCACCAGGGCGACCACGGCCATCAAGGCAAACAATATCTTTTTCATAAAAATGGGGGTTTTTGAATGATGTGTTTTTTCTGTTTTCTATAACGTTTTGTTCATAAACTCGTATTTCTCGAGGACCTTCTCCACCTTGCGGTCGTGGGAGAGGTCGATGAGGGCCTGGGCATACATGGTGTTGTGGGTGTCGGTGCCCATGAACTCCACCCATCCGCGCTCTATCATCTGGTAGGCGCGTTTCTTGGCTTCTTCGCCGTAGAATCCGCCCAGCGACAGGACATTGGTCTGGAAGTATACGCCCTGGTTCTTGAGCTGTTCCATGCGTGTGCCGTTGACGTTGAGGTAGGGGTAGCGCTCCGGATGGGCCAGAATAACCTCGTAGCCCTTCATCTGCATGTCGAAAATCATCTCGTCGCAGCCCATCATCTGCTGGTGCAGCGAGAACTCGACAAGCACATACTTGCCTCCCACCTGGAGGAAACGGGGGTTGTCGATGCGTTTCTGGAAACCGCTGTCGATGCGGTATTCGCCTCCCACGCCGGCCATCTCGATCTCCACACCGGCCTCGATGGCCTGCTTCTTCAGGTCCTCGAAGCGGCGGCAGATGTCGTCCTCGTCGTTCTCGAAACGGGGAGTCTGGAAGTGGGGGGTGATGATGACCTTGTTGTAGCCTACGGATTTGAGGGTGTTGAGGCAATCGACGCTCTCCTCGACACACTTGGAGCCGTCGTCGACCTTCGGCACCAGGTGGCAGTGCATGTCGGTGCCCAGGGCGGCGAAGATGGGGCGGGGTTCATATTTGCGTTTGAAAAAGCTGAACATGTCGTATATGGGTTTAGTTATTGGATAGTTTTGTTTCTACTCTACTCTTCTTATTTCGGCCCCCAGACGGGCCAGACGCTGGTCTATGCGCTGGTAGCCGCGGTCGATTTGTTCGATGTTGTCGATGCGGCTCTTGCCTTCAGCGCTCAGGGCGGCGATGAGCAGCGCCACACCGGCGCGGATGTCCGGCGAGGCCATGCGCACTCCGCGCAGCTTGTGCTCGCGGTCCAGGCCGATGACGGTGGCGCGGTGCGGGTCGCAAAGGATGATCTGCGCCCCCATGTCGATGAGTTTGTCGACGAAGAACAGGCGGCTCTCGAACATCTTCTGGTGGATGAGCACACTGCCTTTGGCCTGCGTGGCCACGACAAGGGCAATGCTGATGAGGTCGGGCGTGAAGCCGGGCCACGGCGCATCGGCGATGGTCATAATGGAACCGTCCATGAAACGCTCAATCTCGTAGTGCTCCTGCGCGGGCACATAGAGGTCGTCGCCTTTCTGCCACACCTCGATGCCCAGGCGGCGGAACACCTGCGGAATCAGCCCCAGGTGCTGCACCTGCGCGTTCTTGATGGTGATGTCGCCCTGCGTCATGGCGGCCATGCCGATGAACGAGCCCACCTCGATCATGTCGGGCAGCAGGCGGTGTTCGCAGCCGTGCAGCTCCTTGACACCGCGGATGGTCAGCAGATTGCTGCCCACGCCGCTAATCTTGGCGCCCATGCGGTTGAGCATGTTGCAGAGCTGGTAGACATAAGGCTCGCAGGCGGCATTCATGATGGTGGTGGTGCCGCGGGCCATGACGGCGGTCATGATGATATTGGCCGTGCCGGTGACGGAGGCCTCGTCGAGGAGCATGTAGCACCCCTTGAGTTTCTTGGCTTTCACCAGGTAGGCGTTGCGCTTGTACTCCACCTCGGCGCCGAGGCGTTCCATGCCGATGAAATGGGTGTCCAGACGGCGGCGGCCAATCTTGTCGCCCCCGGGCTGAGGCACCACGGCCTGGCCGAAACGCGCCAACAGCGGGCCCACCAGCATGATGCTGCCGCGGAGGGCTCCGGCCTGCTCACGGAACTGCGGGCTCTGCAGCACCTCGAGGTTCACCTGGTCGGCCTGGAACTCGAAGGTGCGGCCACTCTCGCAGGCCGACGGCACATCCTCGCGCACACTGACGCCGAGGAGCTTCAACAGGTCGATAAGTTTGTTCACATCGCGGATGTCGGGCACATGCTCTATGCGCACCTTCTCGGAGGTGAGCAGCACGGCGCAGAGCACCTGCAGGGCCTCGTTCTTGGCGCCCTGCGGCACTATCTCGCCTCGCAGCTTGCGACCGCCTATGATTTCGAAACTGCTCATTTGTTCTTCTTCTTTTTCTTTTTCTTCTTTTCGCCGGCTTCCTTCTTGGCGGCAACGGCGGCCATGGCGTCGAGGTATATCTTCGAATCGCGGAACTGGAAGCCGTCGGGCAGCTTGATGCGTCCGCCGGAGAGCTCGTCGAGCTGCTCGCGGATGAGGTTGTCGTCCACCGAATCGCGGTTCCACTGCAGGTACTGGCGTTTCATGGTGTGGGCAATCTGCTGCGAGAGGAGACTCTTCTCCTCGCCCTCGGGCATCTCGGCCACGGCACGGATCATATCCTCCAGCGCCCGGCCGTAGTGGCGGTAGCGTATCTTGCTGTCGCTGTAATCAATCGGTTTGGGGTGGAAGGCCTCGGTCACCTCGCGCACAACGGGATAGGGGGTGTCGACGTCCAGCTCGTAGTCGGACATCAGCATAAGGTGGTCCCACAGGATGTGGCGGTATTCGGTGCGCTCCTTGACCTTGGGGTTCACCAAGGCCATGGTCTCCACAATGAGGTAAGCCATCTGCGTGCGCTCCGCACGGTCGGCGATAGTTTTGGCGTAATCGATCATCTTCATGACGTTGCGCCCGTAGTCGGTAATCTTCAGTGGCTCTCGTTGAGTGTTGTATTCCATCGGTTAATCTGTTTCTCTTTTTTCTTTTCGCGGTTTCCCGTTTCCCCTACCAGGGCCAGGGGCCGCTGTAGAGTTCGTAGCTCGGCACACCCCAGCCGTAGTAGGGGTGCCCCAACAGGCCCAGGGCGTCGTTGCCGTAGTGGTCGTGCACCACGTGGAAGTGGAACTCCAGCAGCGACTCGTCGCTCAGCGCATAGCTGAAACCGCCGCTGAGGGTCGTCACCCCCACAGGCATCGACTCGCCGTAGGGCAGCCACAGCGACTCGTGCCATCCGCCGGTGTGCTGCAGCGAGGCCCAGACGCTCAGGCGCTCGTTGACGCGGTATTCGGCTCCCACGCCGCCAGTGACCATCTGCGTGCCGCGGCGCCGCGGCACATAGCTGCGCTCGTAGCCCCGCAGCTCGTAGCCGCCCAGCAGCGACCCCACGGCCGAAAAACCGCCGTAGAGCGTCAGCCGGTCGCTGGCACGGTATTCCACCTTCGGCGCCGCCCAGACATAGGCGTTGCCGCGGCCGCCGACACTCAGCACCGTCGTGCCTGCCGACATGTGGAAATCCCACCGCGACGTGTCCGCCCCGGCGGCCCGCCAGCCCTGTGCCGTGGCCCCGAAGCCCAGCGCCAGGGCAGCCATTATGACCATGATATTTTTATACATAACAAACCCTTAACGCAAAAATGTGCGAGATATTGCATAATAATTATAATATTTTTTATTTTCCCTTCCACCCCACCCCCTCCAAACACCTACCAAATTCGGCCCTTCTC
>DFIZ01000044.1:10898-17163 GCA_002372855.1 Bacteroidales bacterium UBA3684 | reverse complement strand
AGGAGTTCATCGACGACTTCCTGGGTCTGTACATCAATCCCGGCAACCGCGTGAGCACCTCGCTGCTGGTGGGCTGCGGCCTGCCGGGCGGCATGATGGGTTCGATGATGAGCGACCTGCGCGGCGTGCACGGCGCCATCAACATGGCGTTGAAGAAGAACGGCAAGCCGGAGGTGAGCTTCGAGGAGCTGACGGTGCAGCTGTTCCAGGAGGTGGAGCACATCTGGCCCATGCTGGGCTACCCCCCGCTGGTGACGCCCTTCAGCCAGTACACCAAGAACATCGCCGTGATGAACCTCCTGGCCATGGCCCAGGGCAAGGCCCGTTTCAGCCAGATCGACAAGGACTCGTGGAGCATGATTCTCGGCCGTGCCGGCAAGCTGCCCGGCCCGTTGGCTCCGGAGATCGTCGAGCTGGCCAAGGCCCAGGGCATGGAGTTCTACACCGGAGTGCCGCAGGACGCCTATCCCGACGCCCTGCCGGAGTACATCAAGGAGATGGAACAGAACGGCTGGGACCGCGGCGAGGACGACGAGGAGCTCTTCGAGCTGGCCATGCACGACCGCCAGTACCGCGACTACAAGAGCGGTGTGGCCAAGGAGCGCTTCAACAAGGAGGTGGCGCAGCTGCGCGCCGAGAAGGACGCCCCCAAGGCTCCCGCCACCGCCGAGAGCATCAGCCTGAACTACATCACCCCCAAGCACCCGGGCGCCACGCCCGTTGTGGCCACCGCCACGGGACGCCTGCTGTGGGAGGTCAACTTCGACGACCAGAGCACCCCTCCGGCCCCCGGAACGGAGGTGAAAGAGGGCATGCCGCTGGCACACATCGAGGCCCCCTACGCCTTGATGCCCCTCGTGGCATTGAAGGGCGGCAAAGTGGTGGACACCTGCGCCAAACAAGGCCAGATGGTGAAGAAAGGCGACGTGCTGGGATGGGTCGAATAGGACTAAAACTTAAAGCTTAAAGATGTAAGCTGTAAGCTGTAAGTGAAAAACTTAATGCTTAAAACTTAAAACTTAAAACTTAAAACTTAAAAAATATTTGGCCAGTTCGGAAAAAGTGTGTATTTTTGCAGTCCGAATTGTAATAAAAAACATTTGACTTATGACTGGAGTTTCTATATTCGCACTGATTATCGGCGCCATATTTGTGAACAATGTGGTGCTGGCCCAGTTCCTCGGCATCTGCCCGTTCCTGGGCGTGTCGAAAGATGTGAAGAGTTCGCTCGGCATGGGCGGCGCTGTGCTCTTCGTGATGCTGCTGGCCACGATGGTGACCTACCTCATCATGCAGTATGTGCTGGTGCCGCTGAACCTGGAGTACCTGCAGACCATTGCCTACATCCTGGTGATTGCGGCCCTGGTGCAGATGGTCGAAATCGTGCTGAAAAAGATTGCCCCGGCGCTGTATCAGGCCCTGGGAGTCTTCCTGCCCCTGATTACCACCAACTGCGCCGTGCTCGGTGTGGCCATTCTGGTCATCCAGAAGAACATGAACTTCCTGGAGAGCGTCATCTACTCGGCCTCCATCGCCGTGGGCTTCACCCTGGCGCTGGTCATCTTCGCCGGCATCCGCGAGCAGCTGGAGCTCACCGGCACCCCCAAAGGCATGAAGGGTGTGCCCATCGCGCTGGTCACCGCCGGTATCCTGGCCATGGCCTTCATGGGCTTCAACAACCTGGTGCCCCTGCCGTAAAGATGCGACCCTGAAAAACAAATCAATGCCCCGCTGGACCTTTCCGACGGGGCATTGATTTTTGGCCCTCCGGGGATGACCGGAAGGGTTTTTGCATAAGAAACAAGGAGAAAACAGGCAAAAAACAGCACTTATATAATACTGATAATCAGTTTATTGATTTAATTTTAGGAATTATTAGCACTTTATTTTTTAACATTTCAGAAATAAGTAGTACTTTTGCACCTCGAAAAAAGGAAATAAAAAGTTAAAAAACCTAACAATAAACATTTTAAAACTCAAAATGATGAAGAAAGTATTTTTTGCATTCGCAATTGCCGGTATGTTTGGTTTCGCCGCTTGCGGCAGCAACAACACCGAGACCGTTGACACCATGGCCGAGCAGGCCGTCGAGGCTGCCGCCACCGAGATGACCGAGGAGACCACCGAGGCCACCGAGACCCTCACTGACGCCGCCGCCGAGGTTGCCACCGAAGCTGTCGAAGAAGTCGCCGCTCAGTAAGCTAAGACCAATCACACAAAAAAGCCGTCCAACATGGACGGCTTTTTTTGTTATCTGCCGGCGGCATCAGTTGCGGTAGCCGATGACGTGGCGCACCTCGCTCAGCGTGCGGGCGGCGCTGACGTGGGCCTTCTCCTTGCCGCGGTCGATGATGCGACGCAGGGTCTCGTCGTCGGCACCAATCTCGAGGATGCGCTGGCGCAGGGGCTCGACGAAAGCCACCATGTCCTCGGCCAGCTGCTTCTTGAGGTCGCCGTAGCGTATCTGGCAGCGGTTGTAGAGGTCGTCGAAATACTCGACGGTGTCGGGCGTGGAGACAGCCTTGAGCAGGGAGAAGAGGTTCTCGATCTCCTCGGGTTTCTTCTGGTTCATCTCCGTGGGGCCGGAGTCGGACTTGGCCTTCATGATTTTCTTGCGGATGACGGCGGGCTCGTCGGTGAGGAAGATGGTGGAGGCTTCGCCTTCGCTCTTGCCCATCTTGCCACTGCCGTTGAGGGCAGGGATCTTCACCAACTGGCCGTTGGAACCCATGGCCTGCGGCAGGGGGAAGACCTCGGAGTGATACATGTTGTTGAAGCGCTGGGCAAAGGTGCGCGTCATCTCGAGGTGCTGCTCCTGGTCCTTGCCCACAGGCACCTTGGTGGCCTTGTGGATGAGGATGTCGGCGGCCATGAGGGTGGGATAGGTCAGCAGGCCGGCGTTGACGTTGTTGGGATTCTGGCGCACCTTGTCCTTGAAGGAGGTGACGCGCTCGAGCTCGCCAAGGTAGGCGTTCATGTTGAAGAAGAGGTAGAGCTCGATGGTCTCGGGCAGGTCGCTCTGGAAGTAGATGGTGGCCTTCTCGGGGTCGAGGCCCGAAGCGAGGTACTGAACAAGGATGGCGCGGGCGTCGTTGTAGATGCTGCCGGGGGTGGGATGGGTGGTCAGCGAATGATAGTCGGCGATGAAGAAGAAGCAGTCGTGTTCATCCTGCATGCGGACGAAGTTCTTCAGGGCGCCGAAATAATTGCCCAGGTGGAGGTTGCCCGTGGGGCGTATGCCACTGCAAACTATATCTTTACTCATATTGTCGTTGTTGTTTTATGGCTGCAAATATACGAAATTATTTTCATTTGAGGGGTGTGAGGGTGGTGCGGCGGTTCTGCGCGCGGCCCTCGGGGGTGTCGTTGGTGGCCACGGGGCGTGTCTCGCCGTAGCCGCGGTAGGTGAGGCGGTCGGCCTCGACGCCACGCTCTACGAGGTAGTCGTAGACGGCCTTGGCACGCCGCTCGCTGAGCACCATGTTGTCCTCGTCCTTGCCCACGGCGTCGGTGTGGCCGCCCACCTCCAGACGCAGGCGCGGATGGCGCTTCAGGGCATCGGCCAGACGGTCCAAACCGGCCTTCGAAGCCTCGTAGAGTTCGGCACTGGCGGTGAGGAAGAGGATGTTGTGCAGGGTGACGGTGTCGCCGAGGGTCAGCAGGTTCTCGGCCTGCACGACGGGGTCGATGAAGGTGATGCGCTCCGGACGCGCAGGCGCAGGCATGACGAAGGAGTAGAGATCCTGCTTGCCATAGCCGCCGAAGCGGTCACTGCTGAAGATGGCCGTGCGACCGTCGGGGGCCACGATGAGGTTGTTCTCCTCGCCAACGGTATTGATGGGATAGCCGAGGTTCTGAACATGGCCGAAAGTACTATCGTTCAACCGCTTGGCCACATAGAGGTCCATGCCCCCCATGCCCTGGTGGCCGTCGGAGGCGAAATAGAGCGTCTTGTCGTCGAAGTGGATATAGGGAGCCGTCTCGTTGCCCTTGGTGTTCACCTCGGGACCGAGGTTGCGGGGTTCGCTCCAGCGCCCTTCGTCGAGGGTGCAGTACCAGATGTCGGTGCCGCCATAGCCGCCGGGGCGGTTGGAGGCGAAATAGAGCGTGTAGCCGTCGATGGACAGCGAGGGGAACGACTCCCAGTAGGGCGAGTTGACAGGCTCGCCCAGGCTGCGCGGCTTGCCCCAGCGGCCGCCTTGGCGCACACTCATGTAGATGTCGCAGCCGCCATGGGCACTGCGCCCGCAGGCGGTGAAGATGACCACACGGCCGTCGTGCGAGATGGTCTGGGCGCCTTCGTTGCCGTGGCTGTTGAGGGGCTCGGGCATACGGTGGGCCGGACCCCAGTCGAGCTCCATGGTGTCGTAGTCGGAGTAGTAGAAGTCCTCCTCCATGTCCAGACCCCGCAGGGTCTGCGCATTGCGGGGCGAACGGCGTGTGAAGACCAGCATGCGGTAGTCGGCCGTAAGGGCCGGCAGGTACTCGTCGGCGGCCGTATTGACATTCGGCCCCAGGTTGATGGGGCGGAAAGGCACGGGGTTCTCCACGGCATGCTGGCGCCAGCGGGCGACGGCAATCTGGCGCCGCACCTCCTTTTGCCAGCGCGGATCGTCGAGGTTCTGGCAGTGCTCGTAGCTGTCGATGGCGTCGGCATAGCGCTCCATGGCCAGCCGCTGGTTGCCCAGCACGAGCCACGCCTCGGCATAGCCGGGGTCGACATCGAGGGCCTTGAGGAGCAGCTTCTCGGCCTCCTCGTACTGGCCCACGACACCTTTCTCCACGGCCCGCTCAAAGAGCGGGAGGCTCTTCTTGTTCTGTGCCGCAGCGGCAAGGGGCAGCAGGAGCATCAGGATGGCAACATACTGTTTCACAACCTTCTGTATTTATTCTTTCACCAGACGGCGCACGGCGTTGCCGCAGCTGAGGAGGTAGGTGCCGGCGGGCAGGGCGGAGAGGTCGATGCGGGCCGTGCCGTGGACCTCGAGGGTCTGCAGACGGCGGCCGGCGAGGTCGCTGAGGGCGACCGTGCCGTCGGCATCGATGTTGACGGCGTCGGTGGCGGGATTGGGATAGAGCTTGAAGGCGGGTGCCTCAGGACCGTCGCCGATAGCCAGGGGGAAGGCCCCTTCGGGGTTGCCGGTGGTGAGGGTGAGACGGTAGGTGTGCGCGGTGACGCCATCCTCGGCGGTGACAGTGAGGCTGACGAGGGTCGTGGTGTCGTCGACGGGCTCCACCTCCGTCGCCACCGTGGCGTCAGCCACCTCGGGCGTGCCCACAACCTCGGCAGGATTGAGCAGCGCGGCATCGTCGACATGCACCGTATAGTCCAGCTTGCCCTTGCGGAAATAGCGCACGGCACGGCCGTCGATGCTCACGCCCGTGAGCCAGGCGCTGTAGACGAACCGCAGGTCGTCGACCGACAGCGAGTCGTTGCCGTCGCCGCTGCCGGGGATGGCATTGGTGGTGAGGTTCACCAGCATGTAGGCACCCTCGCTCGTGCCGTCGTACACGAAAGGCACACGCACCAGCGACCACTCCGGCTCCGTGGCCGACGTAGTGGTGCGGGCGAAGCGCGCCGAGGCCCTGCCGCAGTAGCGCTCCGTGTCGTCCTCCTGGTTGGGAGCCTTGAAATCGCTGTCGCCATGCAGGATGGCCGACACCTGCGCCTTGGAGGTCTCGGAGGCGGCATAGAAGCTCACCCACACATACAGCGAATCCGGCGTGCCGCTGAAAGGCTGGCAGTGGTCGGCATTGCTGCGCTGCGTGTAGTTGTAGTTGTCCTCGCTGGCCGCCGACATCGAGGCAGCGTGGATGCGCCCCGTGGTCATATTGCCGTTGGCCTTGATGCCGAGGATGGACTGGCAGTAGATGGTCAGGTAGTGGCTGCCGTCGCTGCCGGGACGCCCGCCGTTGCGGCGGTAGTGGTGCGGCGACGACGCCAGGGAGGCAAACGACCCGTCAGACGAGGCGAAAGAGTTCCAGTGCGCGGGTTCCGACGTCTCGCCGCCGTCCCACTCCTCGAAGCCCCCGTTGGGCAGCTGGTACTGGGCCGCACCCGACAACGCCATGGCCAGCGCAGCCGTCAAAAACAATGCTTTCTTCATATCCATTTTATATTGGTATTACCTGTTTTTTGATACCATAACGCGACTTTCCGCCAAATATTGTATCCCCTCCCCTCCTACCCCCAACCTCCCACCCCTTACCTACATAATTCGGCCCTTCTTATATCCTTCCTATATAGTTCTCATATACTTCTTAT
>DFIZ01000044.1:0-10784 GCA_002372855.1 Bacteroidales bacterium UBA3684 | reverse complement strand
ATATAAGAAATGCCGAATTATGTACCTCTCGGGTAGGTGTCGGGCAGGTGGGTGGCGGGAGGCAGGAGGCGGGAGGGGAGAGACAGGAGGTGATGGAAGGAGGGAAAAATATTTTTTTTGAAAAAAAATTTGGCCGGTTCGGAAAATGTTCGTAACTTTGCAGCGCAAAGTGCTACTAAAAACATGGAAAACAAAGATGCCATACAAGACCTGGAAAGTATCCGCACAATGATGGAGCGGAGTTCTCGTTTCCAGACAATTAACGGATGGGGAGTGACCGCCGTGGGACTCATCGCCCTGGTGGCGGCAGTGGTGGCCAACGGACTCTTCTACGAGGGTTCAGATTCTTGGTTCTCAACACTCTACGGCAATACCGACTACCTTTGGAGCCACAAGACCCAAATTGCCATCGTCGGAGCCCTGATTTTGGTCGCCGTATGCGGCGGAATCGTCTTTTTCTCCTCCCTCTGGATGGCGAAAAGAAAAAACATTTCCGTCACCCTCGACCCCAACATGCGCCGCACGATGTTCAACTTCGCCGTGCCGCTGCTGGCCGGCGCCATCCTATGCACGGCCCTGCTGGTGCAGGGACACTACGGACTGACCTCCTCCATCATGCTCATCTTCTACGGTCTGGCACTCATCAACTGCCACCACTTCTCCCACCGCCTGCTGGGCGTGCTGGGCTACCTGGAGCTGGCGCTCGGACTGGCCGACTGCTTCGTCGTCACCCACGCACTGCTCTTCTGGGCCCTGGGATTCGGGGCGCTGCACGTGGTGTTCGGACTGCTGCTCATCGTCAAAAACCGCCGCGGATGAAGGTGTCGCTCATAGGATTCAACAAGGCGTTCGAGAACCGGGCGCGACTGGGCATCATGTCGGTGCTGATGGTCAACGACACGGTCGACTTCACCACCCTCAAGCAGTGGCTGGAGCTCACCGACGGCAACCTGGCCAGTCACACCCGCGCCCTCGAGGAGCTGGGCTACATCGCCTGCGAGAAGCGTTTCGTGGGCCGCAAGCCCAACACCACCTTCCGCGCCACCCTGCAGGGGCGCGAGGCCTTCCAGGAGCACCTCGCCGCCCTCGAGCAGTTCGTCAAGGAACAGAAATGATTGAAACATATATTTTTTTGCATATTAACTTTGAATTACAAAGTACTATTTAAAATATAAAACACAATGGAAACAATGGAAAGAAACAACATGGATTCGCGCCGCGGGCGCAACGGCATCAAACTGGCCATCATCGTCGGACTCTGCATCCTGCTGCTCATCCCCTGGGCATTCATCCGGTCGCTCATCAGCGAGCGCAGCACCACCGCCACCGGCGCCGAGAGCGAGGTGTGCGAGAAATGGGGCACGGCACAGGCGGTGAAGGGTCCCGCCGTCAAGGTGTACACGCAGAAGGACGAGCAGTCGTTCTCGCTGCTGCCCGACCAGCTGGACATCAAGGCCGAGGTGAACACCCGCAACCTCAACCGCGGCATCTACGACTTCACGGTCTACGACGCCGACATCGTCCTCAGCGGCACCTTCCTCCTGCCGCCGACCCTCACCGACGCTCAACGTGCCCTGCTGGCGCAGAACTGCTGGCAGATGGCCGTGGAACTCAGCTCCCTCAAGGGGCTCACCGACAATCCCACCGTCACCGTCGGCGGCCGCACCCTCACACCGCAGGAGATTTCCTTCGAGGGGTCGCGACTGCTGTGGCGTGCCGACGTCAGCACCCTGGTGGCCGGCGCCGTCCTGCCGTTCGAGATCCGTCTGCCCCTGCGCGGCTCCAACGGGCTGAAGTTCGTGCCCATGGGCAACACCACGTCGGTGCAGATGCACTCCAACTGCCCTACCCCCTCGTTCGACGGCAACTTCCTGCCCGTAGAGCGCACGGTGACCTCCGAGGGTTTCGACGCGCAGTGGCGTGTGCTGGCCATCAACCGCAGCTTCTCGCAGGTGGTGCCCAAGAACAGCTGGCACGGCACCAACAGCGACTCCTTCAGCGTGCAGCTGCGACAACCCGTGATGCAGTACCAGCAGAACGACCGCGCCTCGAAGTATGCCTTCCTCGTGGTGCTGCTCACCTTCGCCGTGGTCTTCTTCGTCGAGGTGCGTCGCGAGCGTCCCATCCACCCCGTGCAGTATCTGCTCATCGGCATCGCCGTCATGCTGTTCTACACGCTGCTGCTCTCCTTCTCGGAGCATCTGTCGTTCCTGGCGTCGTACCTCATTGCGTCGGTCATGACGGCCGGTCTGCTGGGCGTCTACCTCGGCGCCATCATGCGCGACAAGAAGGTGGGCCTCGTCATCGGCGGCCTGCTGGCGGCGCTCTACGCCTTCATCTATATCCTGCTGCAGATCGAGAGCTACGCCCTGCTGGTGGGCAGCGTGGGACTCTTCGCCCTGCTGGCGGTGGCCATGGCGGCCTCGCGGCGTATCGACTGGTACAACAACAATAAAGAATAGCCCCTCTATGCGACGCACACTCATCATCTCCG
Organism: Bacteroidales bacterium UBA3684; assembly: GCA_002372855.1. Classification (GTDB taxonomy): domain Bacteria; phylum Bacteroidota; class Bacteroidia; order Bacteroidales; family P3; genus Colimorpha. The sequence continues at coordinate 8,290 of DFIZ01000044.1, read as the reverse complement.
CAATCGTCGTCGCCGTGCTCTGGGTGGCAGCAGTGGCCGTAAGGCTGCTGCTGCCCTGGGGGGCACACCTCGTGGGCTTGGCCGACATCATCCTCTACTGGGTCGCCGTGGCGGCCACGGTGGTGCTGACGGCCATGGTGTTCTACACCCTGCTGCACCGCCAGCCGCTACTCATGCGAATAGCCGGTTGGGCGTTCTACCTCCTGATCGGCCTGGAGGGCATGCTCCTCGCCGCCGCCATCGGCAGCACCACATTTCTCTTCAACGCCCTGCCCGAAGCCAAAGTCGTCGACATCGACGAGCGCTACCTCGTGCGGAGCGATTTCTGGGACGGCCATGTGCTCTACGAGCGCGACGGCCTGGTGGAGCGGCGGCTGACGGGCATTCAGTTCGGCTGGTGCCTCGACGAGGAGTATGTGTACAACTTCCGCGTGGCGGTATGCCCGAAGCATGAACTGCTGCTCATCGAGTGCGACGACCGTCCCGAGGACCTCCCCACCGACGAGGATGCCGCCATGCCCACCCGCACCCACCACCGCTACCTACAGTCATTCGACGGCCGCCAATTCGACGATGCCGAGACGATAGACCTCCTTGAGAAATGTCCGGAGCTGCAAAGATGACGCGCCACCGTCTACCCTTATACGCCGCCTTCCTGCTGCTCTACCTGGCAGGCGACCTTCTTGGCAACCTGCTGTGGGCGCTGACGCATTATGTTTTCGACTTTCACTGCCTGCCATACCCAGACCAGGTGCCGGAGCGCATCCTCGCTTCGGCCCTGGCGGGCATGCTGCTCGCGGTGGCTCCAGCCTGGCTATGGCACCGTTGGCACAGCCGATGGGTAGCCATGCTGCCAGCCATACCCCTGCTGGCCTTCAACCTATGGCTGCACCTCTTTCCCGGCCCCCTGGGCGAAGGGCAGGAACTTCTGTCAGCCCTTTGGGAAAGCTCCATGATACCCGTGGCCGAGACAGGTAAAGTGTTGATGACACTATTCGACGGCCTCCAACACCTCCCCTTCGTCTGCATCGTCGTCCTGCCGCCGCTCTACTACGCCCTCCTCGTCCTGCTGGCCACGACTGTCGCACAACGCAAATAATTTTTTTTACCAAAGGTGTTATATTTCCGCCCCCTCTGCGTCTAACAAAGCAGAACACCAACAACCGACGCACCATGGAACACAACGACGAACAGGACGAATTCCTCCGGCAGCTGCGACGCAACGACCGGCTGATCTACAAGGTTTGCATGGCCTTCACCGACCGCCAGCCCGACAATGTGCGCGACCTCTACCAGGACATCGTCTGCAACCTCTGGGAGGGACGCCGCCAATGGCACGGGCAATGTTCGGAGAGCACCTGGCACTACCGCGTGGCACTGAACACCGCCATCTCGCAGTGGCGACGGCGGCGACGACGTCCCACGATAGTGGAGCTGACACCCGAAATGGTCGAGCGACTGGCCGAAGAGCAGGGCGACACGCTGGTCGCCGAACTCTACCGCCGCATCGACCGCCTCGGCAACGCCGACAAAGCCGTCACCCTCCTCTACCTCGACGGCCTCTCGCAGGCCGAGATGGCCGACATCCTGGGCATCAACGAAGCCGCCGTCGGCATGCGCGTCATGCGCATCAAAAGAAGATTGCAAACCCTTAACACTGAAGACCTATGAACAACGAGCCCCAATCCAACCTCACCCTCGAGCAGATGCAGCAACTCTGGCAGCAGTGCAACGAGCGCCTGACGCGTATAGCCACCCTGCAGGAGGCCACCGTGCGCCGTGCCCTCGAGCGCTCCCTCTCCTCCACCCACCGCCGCATGCTGCGCGACAAGCAGGCGCAGCTCCTCGTCGGCGCCGTCGTCCCCCTCTTTTTCGCAATGCAATACCGTCTCTACCTCGACGACTGGCGCTACCTGCTGCCCTACCTCGTCTTCTTCCTCTTCTGGGCGTGGCTTCTCGTGGCCGAGTACCGCCTCTACCGCCTCGTCCGAGCCCTCGACCCCCTGCAGCACACCCCCATGGAGGTGGCGCAGGCCTCCGAGCGTCTCCTGCGGGCCGAGAAGGTCAACATGATTGGCTCCATCTGCTCCATCCCGTTGCTGATTGTCGACTTCGCCCCGCTATGTGCCCGCCTGCGCGGACTGGACATCTACGCCTACACCGCCGACCACCCCCTGTTCCAGGCGCTGCTCTTCCTCGGCACGGCTGCCCTCAGCACCGCCCTGGCCGTGTGGTACTACCGCCGCTACCGCCACCTCCTCCATCGGCTGAAACAGGACCTCAGCCAGTACGGCGACCTGCAATAAAAAAACAACGGTCCCCGCCGGCGTTCCGGCGGGGACCATTGTTTTCGGTAATTGAAACACCTTTACTTGGTGACCAGCTTGTAGGTGTCGCTGGCGATGACGAACTCCTCGTCGGTGGTGACCACCACGGTGGCAACCTTCGAGTCGGGGGTGCTCAGGATGACGTCCTCGCCCATGGTCTTGTCGTTGAGCTCGAGGTCCACCTTGATGCCGAGGCACTCCAGACCTTCGAGGATGGGACGACGCATGAACCAGGCGTTCTCGCCGATGCCGCCGGTGAAGAGCAGCAGGTCGCAGCCGCCCATCTCGGCCATGTAGCCGCCGATGTAGCGTTTCACGCGCTGGGCGAACATGTCGAAGGCGTAGGTGGCACGCACGTCGCCGGCATCGCGACCGGCGCGGATGTCGCGCATATCCTGCTTGTCGCCGCTGATGCCGATGAGGCCGCTCTGCTTGTAGAGCAGCTTGGTCAGCGCCTTGCTGTCGTAGCCCTGGTCCATGAGGTAGAGGATGACGCCGGGGTCGACATCGCCGCAGCGCGAGCCCATGATGAGGCCCTCGAGGGCGGTCATACCCATGGTGGTGTCGAAGCTCTTGCCGTGGTCGATGGCGGCGATGGAGGCACCGCTGCCCAGGTGGCAGGAGATAATCTTCAGGTCGTTCCAGTCTTTGCCAATCATCTTGGCGGCCTTCTCGGCGACGAACTTGTGGCTGGTGCCGTGGAAGCCGTAGCGGCGGATGCCGTACTTCTCATACATCTCGTAGGGCAGGCCGTAGAGGTAGCTCTTCGGCGGCAGGGTGCTGTGGAAGGCGGTGTCGAACACAGCGGCCTGGGGCACGCCGGGCAGCACCTCGCGCATGGCATAGATACCGGCCAGGTTGCCGGGGGTGTGCAGCGGGGCCAGGTGCTCGAGGCTCTTGATCTGCTCGATGACCTTGTCGGTCACCAGCACACTCTCCTTGAAGATCTCGCCGCCGTGGGCGATGCGGTTGCCGACGGCACCGATCTCCTTCAGGTCCTTGATGACGCCGATTTTCTCGTCGGTCAGGGCCTTGAGGACAATCTTGATACCCTCGGTGTGGTTGGGGATGGGCAGCTGCTCGTAGTGCTTCTGGCCGTTCCACTTGTGGGTGAACTCGCCCATTTCCAGACCGATACGCTCCAGCAGGCCCTTGGCCATCACATTGGCGTTGTTTGCCATGTCGATCAGCTGATACTTGATTGAAGAACTTCCGCAGTTCAAAACTAAAACCTTCATATTCTATTTAATTATTTGATTTATATATTCTTTTATCTATTAGTCACTCTTTTAACGACCTCCAAAGATACGAAAAAAAAATGAACTGTGAAAATTTTTAACAAAATTAATCGGAAAAATCTTCGACCTCCACCTCGGCGGCGCCGTTGACCGTATACTGGCGGCCCGACGTCAGCTCCAGACAGAGCCAGCGCGTGCGGCGGCGCTCCTGGGCCTCGAAGAGCAGCGCGGGCTTGGACCGCAGGCGGAAGCGCACGCCGGGCTGCAGCCGGTCGAGGGTCAAGGGCGCGGCCTCGGGCGTGTAGCCGGGCTCGAAGCGCCGCAGGGCCTCCTCGGCCTGGCGGCCGGCGGCACGCTCCATGGGCACCCGACGCGCAAAACGCGCCACCAGGGGCTGCACCTCCCCGGGGAAGAACGTCAGGTGCTCGCGCAGCAGACGGCAGTACTCCCCCTGCCACTCGTGGCCGTGGCGCAGGTGCGTCTCCAGGTGCGCCGCCTCGTGCAGGAACACCCACAGGAAACGGTACGGCCCCAGGTCGCCGTTGACGGAAATCTCGTGGAACGGATGGTCGCGGCCGCCCGCCGACTGCGGCCAGCGGTAGTCGCCGAGCTTCGAGCGGCGCTCCCGCGTGATATGGAAATGCACCTTGTGAAGGTTCAGATAGTCATACACCCAGTCCACCGCCCCGGCAGGCAGGTGATTGGCCAATATCCTTCTGTACCGTTCTTCCGTCGTCATCCCCCAACTCTTAACTCATAACTCTTAACTCATAACTAGAAAGACGGGCAGTCGCAGTGGCTGCGCGAGTGCTTGTGCATATTCACACTGCTGCCGCAGGCCGTGCAAGCCACGCTTGCCGCCAGCAGCAACGCTATCAGTCCGATGATTCTTTTCTTCTTCATAATCCAACCCCTATAACGCCGCCCCACTCCAAATATTGTGTCCACGTCCATAAAAAACATTGTCAAAAAAATTTTTTTTATCATATCGAAAAAAAACGTACATTTGCAATTCGATAAAAAAAACATTATATGAGAAATACACACTCAATCAATCTTTTACCCCCCCCCATCACTACCCGAAACATACAATTTCTCACCAATGTGTCGTTTACAGGCTGGAATCGTGGGTGGAAATTATCGGATAGTATGATAAGAAAAGCTATTCGTTTTGCACTGCTTGTGGTGATGCTCGGATCAGGTAGGGTTACCGCACAGGTGACCGAGGTAACCGAGGGCTTCGGCAACGTCTACGGCGGCGGCAACAAAGGTCGCGTCGACGGCAACGCTACGGTTAACATAAAAGATTGAACTACACATGTACAAAACAACACATACTATCAAGATACAACGCCGATACGGCCATTTGCGGGGGGTAGCGGCAGTGCTACTGCTGATGCTGCTGCCTGTGTGTGCGTCGGCGCAGACGAATATCACTTCGCTGTCAACCATTACGTCGGACCCTACAGGCAACTACCGCATCACGGCCGACATTGATGCCAGCGGTTTCACCAGCATTGCCTCGTTCAGCGGTACGTTGGAGGCTGCCATTGACCCTGCTACTCACATGCCTTACCGCATCACGAACCTCGCGACTCCGCTTTTCACCACGCTCACAGGCACGGTGAAGAACTTGGTGATAGAAAATGTGAGCATCGTTGGCAATACTGGCAACACTGGCGCCATAGCCTGCACCGCCAATGGCGCGGCGCGCATCTACAATGTCGGCATCCTCTCCGGCTCGGTGGGCGGTACTACCAATACCGGAGGCCTGGTGGGCTACCTCGACGGCACCGCCCGTGTGGTCAACTGCTACTCCTACGCCACCATCACCGGCGGCTCCAACGTCGGCGGCATCGTGGGCAACAACACAGTGAACACCACCGCCGCCAACAACAATCAAAAGACTATGGTATTCGCCTGTATGTTTTACGGCGACATCACCGGCGGCACCACCAAATCGCCCATCTATGGTGGCACCACCATATCAAACGCCGGCAACAATGGCATGAGCAACTTCAACTATTTCCGCCTCGAAGCCCCCTATGTGCAACCGACGGGTGTCACCTATAACTGCGCCCTGGGCGCCGAGGACCGTTTCTTGAAGCGCTTCGAGTTTTTCCGCCACATCCTCAATGGCCAGCGCCAGCTGGCAGGCTGGTGGGCTACAGGCACCTACAGCAAGGACGACATGCTCAAGTGGGTGCTGCTGCCCGACAGCATTGGCTCCGACCATCCCTATCCCATTCTGATGCAGCAGGGCAAATACCCTTCGGTGGTGAACCTCGACGCCGCCAACGCCCAGGTCGGGAAGCCCCGCAACCAAGGCGGCAAACTTGGTGAGCTCGCGGTGCATATCCAGATGGGCTCTGGTGGCGCCGTCTACGGAGCACCGGCTGACGCCGCCATCACCACCTCCGACACCACCCTCATCATCACCGACAAAGACACCGCACGCTACAACTTCAACTACTATAAAGTACAACTGCCCTACTACAACGAGGTGGGTACCAAGAACTACAACGGCAACCGCACAGTGACCGGCTGGAAAATTGTCAGCATCACCGGTGGTACGCCCGGCACCTTCACCGCTTCCGACACCTGGGGCGGATACAATTTCGCCGACCGCCATTGTACCAACAAGGACCTCTACTCCGTCAGCGGTCGCATCTTCAACCAGGGTGCCTACTGGGATGTGCCTGAAGGCGTTACCGCCATCACCATCGAGCCCTACTGGGCCAAATGCGTCTATCTGGCCGACCCCAACGCCGACAAGGTGTATAATACGGCAATGGAGACCGGATACGATGTAGCCAACGTCGGGGGTGGTGTGATATACACTAATGGTAACAGCTATTCCATTGCAGGAGATAACCAGGTGGTTTACACCACTATGGGCAACGCTATCGCAAGTTCGGGAACGGCACTTTTTCAGGGTGTGAATACGACAGGTCACACCGTTTATGATTATGCCGTAGTACTTGTGGGCAACTATCATCATTTTGCCAATTTGGACGCAGATGGTAATAAGCCCTTTACGGTTACCTCTATCGATCTTGATGGTGACAACGAGCCAGACTACTCCTATATGTTGCGCTTCAATGGTCGTAATGGTGTCCACCCCGTGCGGGTTGACTTTATCAATATTCCCGGTCTCGGCATGGCTCAGAAGTCCACCGGTGGCTCAGGCTCGTACAACTTCGGCATCATGCAGCCCAAAGGCTGGTTCGAGAGCACCAACACCTCGCTCTTCCGCGTCACCCAGTTCGAGTATGATGCCGGGCGCGATGTCACGTTGCCTTTTATTGTGCAGGGTGGTGTCTTCGAGCAGTGGGTGGGAGGACAGCAGACTGCACATAAGAACAAAATCACCTATTTCCATGTTGGCGGCAACGTGTGGTTCAAGGAGTTCCACCGCGGCTGCCATCAGGACAAAACACACACGACAAAGCACCCGCCCGTGTCGGTCACCGGCGGAGACTACGACGAATTCTACCTTACAGGACTCTATCGTGGCGACGTTGCCAACTATGCCGACAATGCCGAGTGCTACATCAACGGCGGCCGCTTCGGCACCGTCTGCGGCGCCGCCATGGAGGGTATCGGCAAAGCCGATGGAGCCGACAATACCGGCAACATCAGCTGGCTCATCCAGAACGCCGACATCCGCGAGTTCTACGCCGGCGGCCTCAACGCCGCAAAGCCCGTGACGGGCAACCTCTCCACCACCATCGTCGACAGCCATGTGGACATCTTCTGCGGCGGCCCCAAGTTCGGCGACATGAGCGAAAACAAGACCGTCGTCACCAACGCCACCGGCTGTACCTTCGGCACCTTCTTCGGCGCCGGCTATGGCGGCAACTCCTATAGCCGCTATGCACCCAGCAACCAGAACAACGTGACCAATATCGACTGGAACAACTGGGTAAGAGGACAATATAAACAAGAATACAACGCCACCTACGGCGGCGTCTCCACCCGCTTCCTCTACCAGTTCCTCCCCATGTCGGACAACAAGACCAACGTGGCCCGTATCTTGGTCGACTTTGTCAAATTCTCCCTTGCTACCACACGCAATGTCACCTCCACGCTAACGAATTGTATCGTCACCGGTAACTTCTACGGCGGCGGCAGCCTCGGAAAGGTCGACGGTTCCGTCACCTCCACCCTCGACTCCTGTACCGTGAACGGCAACGTATATGGCGCAGGCTTTTCTGCATCGCTGCCTACCGTCGAGGTGGACAGTATCGGTTTCCGCACAGAACCTTATTACTACAGCGAACTCGGTACCTACCGCACCGGCGTCAAAGGCCAAACCACCACCTATACCTGGCAGCACGGCAACTCCATTGGCGTCGACAACTCCAACCATATCCTCTACACCAAAGAAGACCTCACCACCCTCGGCACCGTCACCGGCAACGCCTCCCTCACTATCACCGGCGACAGCCGCATCGGCACCGTCGAGAACGACGAGGCCTCAGGCCATGTCTTCGGCGGCGGAGAGGAAAGCGAAGTCGACGGCGACACCTCCGTCATCCTCTCCGGCAACACCGAGGTCTTCGGCAACGTCTACGGCGGCGGCAACAAAGGCCTTGTCGGCGGCAACTCTTCGGTCACGCTCCAGTAGGCCTCGACCCCTCCTCCTCCAACCACCCCGACGGAAGAAAAATAAGAGGTGCCAAACAGGGGTCGAAGAGGTACATAATTCGGCATTTCTTATAT
>DFIZ01000001.1:2547-8492 GCA_002372855.1 Bacteroidales bacterium UBA3684 | reverse complement strand
TCTTCGGCTGCATCTTCGCCGGTGCGGTGCACGACTTCATCTCCGGTTTCATCTCCCTTCGCGAGGACGGCGCCTCGCTGCCCGAAATCCACGGCAAATACCTGGGCAACGGCATGAAGCAGTTCATGCGCGGTTTCACGGTGGTGCTGATGATTCTGGTGGGCGTGGTGTTCGTCAACACTCCCGCCAAGCTGCTCACCGGCGACCCCTTCGTGCCGGGATTCCTGGCCGGGGTGGACAGCCAGGTGATTCTCTACGGCTGGATTGTCCTCATTTTCCTCTACTACCTGATGGCCACACTGTTGCCCATCGACAAGGTCATCGGAAAGATTTATCCCGTCTTCGGCATCCTGCTGCTGGCCATGGCCGTGGCCATCGTGGTGGCCTTTGTGGTGCACGGCGTGGACATTCCCGAGGTGTGGGAGGGCCTGTCGAACCACCATCCGCAGGCCGAGACCAACCCCGTGTTCCCCATGATGTTCATCTCCATTGCCTGCGGCGCCATCAGCGGTTTCCATGCCACGCAGAGCCCCCTCATGGCGCGCTGCATGGTCAATGAGAAACAGGCGCGACCCATCTTCTACGGCGCCATGATTGCCGAGGGCGTCGTGGCTCTGATCTGGGCTGCCGCTGCCGCCTACTTCTTCTATGGCGGCGACGATTCGCTCTACCACGGCGAGAAGGATGCCGGCATGGTGAAGCTCATTGCCAGCACGTGGTTCCCCGCCGCCATCACCTTCGTGACGCTGCTCGGCGTGGTCTCCGCCGCCGTCACCAGCGGCGACACCGCCCTGCGGTCGGCTCGCCTTATCGTGGCCGACTTCATGCACATCGACCAGAAACCCATCGGCAAACGCCTGCTGGTGGCCGTGCCCATCTTCGCCATCACGGCGGGCCTGCTCGTCTTCTCCATCGCCGACAACGACGGGTTCCAAATCATCTGGCGCTACTTCTCGTGGGCCAACCAGGTGCTGGCCATGGTGACCCTCTGGGCCGTCACGGTGTTCCTCAGCAAGCTGCACCCCGGCAAGGGCTGGTACTGGCTGACACTCGTCCCGGCGTTGTTCATGACCATGGTGACCGCCAGCTTCCTCATGGTGGCTCCGGGCGTGGGCCTCGGCGAGGTGCTCCCGCGCACCGTCGGCTACAGCCTTGCCGCCGCCTTCACCGCGGCCCTCGGCGTGCTGTTCTTTGTCAAAAAAGGAAAGAAAAACGGGGAGCTGAAACAATAATTTTGGATATTTTGCGTTGATATCGCGAAAAAGTTGTATCTTTGCATTTTGAAAACAATGATAAAAATGAAGAAAAATATCGCACTCATGATGGCCCTCCTCGTTGCAGGAACGGCCTTTGCAGCAGGCCACAAGCCCCGCAAGAACTCGCGCACCGAGATGGGAATCCACGGCAATGCGCTCTACGTGATTGAGTACACATACAACCTCCACGGGGGTCGCGACGGCGGTCGGCAGCTCATCTGCATCGACAGCATCACCTTCGACAAGCGCGGCAACTTCGCCGACAAGTTCCGCACCCGCGCCAACGACTATACGTGGTACAGCTATTTCTTCGACGTCAACGGCTACAGCCTGGGCTGGAACGAGTACAACCGCGAGAAGATGCTCACCGGCCGCACGGCCTACCTCAACGACAAGGACGGCAACCGCATCGAGCGCACGGTGTACCTTGGCAACCAGATGACCAAGAAGGAGAGCTCGAAGTACGTCAACGGCCTGATGGTCGAGGAGCAGAGTTTCGACCAGGACGGCGAGATGACCGAGCTGCGCAAATACAAATACGACCAGAAGGGCAACTGCACCGAGATGGAGTTCTACAACCGCGACGGCGACCTGATGCAGCACTACCTGTACAAATACGACGCCCGCGGCAACCGCATCGAGTGGCGCTTCTACGACGCCGACGAGTTCCTCTCGGCCCTGACCACCTACTACTACGACGACCACGACAACCTGATCGAGGTCAGCTCGTTCAACTACGACGAGCACCTCAACTGGAAGCACAGCTACGTCTACGAGTACGACGAGGACGACAACTGGGTGCGCCAGACCATCTACCGCAACAACGTGCCCTACCAGGTCATCGAGCGCGAGATCGCCTTCCCGGCGAACTGATTGAGATTGCCATGCCGCAGGTTAGTTATTTCTACGGAATAACCATCTTTATGAACTTCCGCGACCATGTGCCGCCACATTTCCACGCATGGTACAATCATGGAGAATACAAGGTGTCGGTTGACATAAAAACCGGTACCATTAAAGGCGAGATGCCAGGCCGTGCAGTGCGCATGATACTCGATTGGCTTGACATATACAGGGAAGAATTACTCGAAGCATGGGAAAAAACCAGCAAAGGCATCAATCCTGACAAAATAACACCGCTGAGGTAATGAGTATGTTTTTGGAAATAACAAAGGCCGAATACATTGGCGACTACCGACTCCGCTTGTGGTTCAACAATGGGGAGATGCGCGTAGTCGACCTTGCCGACAAACTGGATGGTGAGGTCTTTCTGCCTTTGCATGACAAGTCCTATTTTCAACAGTTCTCCATCCCTTTCAACACTGTGGAGTGGCCCAACGGAGCCGACTTTGCTCCGGAATACCTTTACGAACATAGTGTCCGCCCTTACGACATAGACGACGAATCACCCCTACCCTCTGCAGCAGAACCTGCTGCAAAGTATGGGGAATAATCGACAATACAACCGATATGAAACCAAAACCATTTGCCAATCGCCTTCCCGGCGAACTGATGGCTATGAAACGAATACTTATACTCCTACTGAGCCTGCTCGCCGCTGTCGGCGGGCAGGCTCAGGGTTGTATTAAGGGTATCGTCACCGATGCAAAAGGCGGGCCGTTGCCGTTTGTAAGTGTCGTCGTCCTCAAGGATGGCAAACAGGTTCACAACGGAACGACCGATCGGGATGGCGTCTTTGTCATCAAACCGCTTGATACTGTAGGAACCTACAACATCGCAATCGATAATCCAGGCTACATTCGTTATCGTCGCGAGGGGGTACGTGTGTTACCTGATGGCTTCACTTTTGTGGAGATTAAACTCAACCAGCTTGATAATATTTGGCTTGATACTATAACGATTGTACAGGAAAATTACGGAAGCAAAGATGGAGCCATGTTGGCTCCGCTGTCGGAATACAAGATTGTAAGCCGCGAGTTGAAACGGCTGCTCGACCGTGTCATCGATGGCAAGTGCAACACCTATGACCACAAAGTGAAACCGCGGCGCATAAAGCGTGGCGAGTATTGTGATCTGCGTATCTTTTTCGCCCAGAGTATCGGCTACGTAGAATACCTTCACACACTCAAGAGTGTGGACCCCACGCTGCCGTGGCCCTTGGACATACCGTCGCCGTTGTTCTCGTTCGACAGCGCCACTGTCTGTATGTCGGTTACCACGACATACCATCCCGATGCATTTAGCGGTGCCGAGGGTTATGTGAAGTACCGCGGCCGTATATTCTTCCTTGTCTATCCGGTGGACGAATTGAAGGAATATTTTGAGCGTCGGGAAGGCCTTGGCGTTGGCGACCTGTTCAAATATAGAGAGATTCCCTCCGATGCACGCCGAGACCCACCCACATGGATCTATACCAAACAGCAGGGCGTATGGTACCGCTGGATGGAATTACCGAATGGTTTCTGACTATCCGAACAGCGACAGCTGGCGGACGCCTTGCTGGCAGTGGTGCTGGTAGGGGCAGGCGTATGGGGTGAGGCAGTGTTGGCCGGTGGGGGTGTCGGGCTCGGCGGTGGCGCGGACGATGGTCTTCATCTCGGCGATGTTGGCGGCGATGCGGTCGCCCTCGGCAGTGAGCTCGGCGGTGAGGTCGACGATGGCGAAGGGCCCACCCTGCCCATTAGCCCCATTAACCCCATCCAACCCATTATAAACAATAGAGAAACTGTTCACCCTGCGGCAGTGCGAGATGACGTAGTGCTGCAGGGCGGCGTCGCGGCGGTAGGTGTCGCTGAGGGTGGTGCCGGACTTCACCTCGTAGATGTCGAGGGTGCCGTCGGTGTTCTGGTGGACCACGTCGGCCAGGACGAGGACATCGTCGTAGAGGAAGCCGGCCTCGAAGAGGACTGTCTTTGCGGTCGAGCCCGGCCGCAAATCGAGGAGCTCGGCGGTGCGCGCGGGGTAGAGGTCGACGTTGCGCCCCAGCTCGGCGCTGAGGTCGATGCCGTCGGGGAAGCGGGACTTGAAGGCGTACTCGAAGTCGCGGCCGCGGTCGAAGCGTCGCATCTGCTCGGCGGTGTAGCGTGCCAGGCGCGGCTCGTGGACGTCGAGCCACAGCGCCCGCTCGCACTGCAGGCCCCGGATGTATTTGCTCTTGCTCAGCAGATGGGTCATTGTCGGTTAATCTTTATTCTCCTGCTCGCTGCGCTCACGAAATCTTGTAAATCTTGTAAATTTATTCCGCCTGCGGCGGTGATTGTCGTGTTGTTGCGTCAGCAAAATAATTTACAAGATTTACGAGATTTCTGCCGCGCCAGCGGCAAGGAGTTTGAAAATATCTTCTACAGAATTTACTGAGACCAGCCCCGCGGCGCTGCGCAGCAGGCCTTCGGCGCGCATGGCGTCGAGCTGGACGAGGAAGGGGTTATAGTAGCCGCCGAGGTTGAGGAGTATCATCGGCTTGCCGAGGTGGTGCAGCTGGTTGGCAACCATGACCTCGAGCACCTCGTCGAGGGTGCCGATGCCGCCGGGGAGGGCCACGAAGGCGTCGCTGTGGGCGATGAGGTATTCCTTGCGCTCGGCGAGGGTGCGGACGCGGACGAGCTCGCTGACGGGCTGCGAGTGGATGATGTCGTCGCTGAAGAAGGTGGGGATGACGCCCACCACGCGGCCGCCTTCCTGCAGGGCCGCGCCGCTGGTGGCGCCCATCAGCCCCAGATTGCTGCCGCCGTAGAGCAGCGTGTGGCCGCCGCGGGCGATGGCGCGGCCGAGCTGCCGCGCGGCCTCTGTGATTTGTTCGCTGTGCGGGTGCGACGCCCCGCAGAAGACGGAGATGTGCATGTTCTATAATACTCCAAAACTGTATTTAATAATCACACTGTCCCCATCGTTTGTTGTTTTGGTATGATATGTGATAGGCAATTCATCATACCAGTCGTTTTGATAGATTGTATCAATATCACCGATTAGCCCAACCTTCCAGAAACGGCCTTCCCCAAACGATAGAAAAAGAGAGTCTTGCGTATGCCCTTTGAGCGATACACTCGCACACCATAGGAGATATGTCGAGTCGATGGCTATTGTGTCTGTCCTTTGCTCGCATTTTGGATAAATGACCATTACCCCATCGGTGGGGGGCTCGCTCCTGCAGCCAGTCATGGCGGCAAGGAACACCATCGCCGCGCATAGGAGCATTATCTTCTTCATTGTCTGTCTGAGTTTATTGTTTTACTTCATTTTATTGTTTCATTCAGTCAGTTTCGCCGCGCTCGGCAGCGACGCCCCGCAGAAGACTGAGACGTTCATTGTAGTGTTTTATATGTGGCTATTGTGCGACAGTTCTCAGCGTGAAAGTTTGAATATACGGACGGCGCCACGCAGGACGATGACGAACACCACGGCTCCGACGACGAGGTCGGGTACACGGCTGTTGAATACCCATACCGCCACGCCCGAAAGAATGACTCCGAGGTTGACCACCACGTCGTTGGCCGAGAAGATGACGCTGGCACGCATGTGCGCGTCGCCGCTTTTCTGTCGGTTGAGGAGCCAGAGGCAGTAGGCATTGGCGACCAGCGAGAGCGCCGACATCCATATCATGGCCGCATACTCCGGCGGCAGGGAAGGCGAGACAAAACGCCGCACGACCTCGACCATCCCGGCCACGGCCAGCAAGGTCTGCAAAATCCCGCTCCACCGGGCCACGCGTTTCTTTCGTCCGACGGCGGC
>DFIZ01000001.1:0-2477 GCA_002372855.1 Bacteroidales bacterium UBA3684 | reverse complement strand
CCGACCACCATGAGGCTCATGCCGTACACCGTGGCGTCGGCCAGCATGTCGAGGCTGTCGGCCACCAGTCCCATGGAACGGCTCAGCAGTCCGATGGCCATCTCCAGGGCGAAGAAGACGGCGTTCACGAGCAGCACACGGTGCAGGACACGGCGTTGCGACGTGTCGTCGGCCGCTCCGACGGCAGCATCGGCATCGCGTGTCTCGATAATTTTGGCACCCATGTCCACGCTCTCCATTGCATCTGCGAGACGTGCCGCCGCGCTCTCGCTGTGGGTCACCGCCAGCGTGCGCTTCCTCAGGTCGAAGTCGAGCGACACGATGTCGTCGCCCAGCTCCGCCAGCTTCATCCGGATGATGTTCTCCTCGCTCGGGCAGTCCATTTCCTTTACCATGAAGAGCGTTACCGTCATTTTCTTTTGATTGTCCATTTGTGTCTGTGTTTATTGTTTCTGTTCAATCTGTTGTTTCATTTCTGCATTTTCACCGCGCTCGTGAGCGGAGTGTTGTTTTGGAGTGAAAACTGGCCGCGCTCATGAGCGGAGGGCACTTTCCGAGCGAAAATCGGCCGCGCTCGTGAGCGGAGGACACTTTCCGAGTGAAAATCGACCGCGCTCGTGAGCGTGGTGCGTTTTCCGGCCTCGTCCGTGGTCGCGCTCATGAGCGCGGTGTGTTTTCACGCCTCCGTCGGCTCTTCGCCCGGTGTCGCGGGCTCGGCGTCGGGCTCGGGCGTCTTCTTGTCGCGGTGCGAGGGCGCCATCGCGTGGCGGCGGAAGTATTCGAGGTCCTCGCTGACGAGGGCGACGAGCTTCTGCGCCTCGGCGCGGGGCCTCAACGTCCACCGCAGGCTACTCTTTGCGCTTGCGCTCGGCTTCGTCTTCCTTGGCAGAGGACTTTATCTGCTTGTGGCCTTGGTCGAAAAACCACCAAAGGATGGTGAAGACAACGCCACTTACCACCCCGCTAATGATAGAGTGACGAAGTTCGTGGTGCAAAAACAATATTTTCACAAGGAAAAATACCAATGTGAATACGCCAAACAGAAACAGGTAGTATGCCCAGTTCTTTTTCTTGAATAGTTTCATATTTCTATTGTTTATTAATCATTTATTTCAGTTTATTAATCTTTTATTTCTTCTGCCAGCGCTTGAGCGTGGGGAAGAACTGCCGCAGGCCCTCGCGGTACTCGTCGGCGGTGAGGTGCTGGCCGGTGTTCTTGTTGAACTCGTCGAGGAACTGCACGCAGAAGTCAATCATCTGCTCCATGGTGCAGTCCTGCGTGAAGTGGCCGTCGGCGAAGCAGTACTTGCAGTAATCGGGGTTGTCGCTCACGACCTCGGCGCTCAGCGGCATTCCGCAACTCTGGCAGAAGCGCTGTATTTCAGGGAAAGGATTTTCCATCGTTGTCTTTTTCTGTTAATCTTTTTATTCTTTATTCTCCTGCTCGCTACGCTCGCGAAATCTATAAATCTTATAGATTATTGCGCTTCGCGGAATTAAGCATCCCGCCGCAGGCGGAAAATAATTTATAAGATTTATAGATTTCTGCCGCGCAGCGGCAAGGCGATTTATTTACGTTTCAGCACCGCGTGTACCTTCTCGATGATGTCGGCGGCGCGGAGGTGGTAGTTGGTGAGCATCTCGTCGGGCGTGCCGCTCTCGCCGAAGCGGTCGTCTACGGCCACGTACTCCATCGGCGTGGGGCAGTGCAGGGCGAGGGTCTGGGCCACGCTGTCGCCCAGGCCGCCGTTGAAGAGGTGCTCCTCGCAGGTCACCACGGCGCGGGTCTTCTTGGCACTGGCCACGATGGCCTCCACGTCGAGCGGCTTGATGGTGTGGATGTTGATAACTTCGGCGCTGATGCCTTCCTTCTCAAGGGCTTCGGCGGCCTGCAGGGCTTCCCACACAAGGTGGCCGCAGGCGAAGAGGGTCACGTCCTTGCCCTCGCTCAGCAGCTGGGCTTTGCCAATCTCGAACTTCTCGCCCTCCGGCAGGAAGCAGGGCATCTTCGAGCGGCCGAGGCGCAGATAGACGGGCCCGACGTGCTCGGCGGCGGCCAGCGTGGCGGCCTTGGCCTGGTTGAAGTCGGCGGGCACCAGCACGGTCATATTGGGCAGGGCCTTCATCAGGGCGATGTCCTCCATCGTCTGGTGGGTAGCGCCGTCCTCGCCGAGCGAGATGCCGGCGTGCGAGCCGCAGATCTTGACGTTCTTGTTGCTGTAGGCCACGACCTGGCGGATCTGGTCGTAGACGCGGCCGGTGACGAACTCGGCGAAGCCGCCCAGGAAGGGCACCTTGCCGCAGAGGCTCAGACCGGCGGCGATGCCGACCATATTGGCCTCGGCGATGCCGCACTGGATGAAGCGCTCGGGGAACTCCTTGGCGAAGCCGTCCATCTTGACGCTGCCTTTCACGTCGGCGCTCAGCGCCACGACATTCTCATTGCGCTTGCCAGCTTCCACAAGGCCTTCGCCCAT